>NZ_JBFTLO010000001.1:0-311172 GCF_056396485.1 Psychrobacillus sp. 05T411
TTAATCCTGGGATATTCATGTTAAAATGCATTTGTACGTAGCTCCTTTTCATACTTGTTTCTCGACAATTCAAGTATAAAAGAAACAGAAGTTACGTGCATTTTTTTATGCACAATTGTAGGAAAACCCCAACAAATATTATAGAACCAAAAAATAAAGAACTCCCGTCAAGTCGTTATTTGACGGGAGTTTATAATTACATCGCTTGTTCTTCTGCATCGTTTTGTTGCATCATCACTAAATGGAATAAATCTTTTGGAATATAATACAAATCATAAACTTCTTGGTTTTTGTTAATCTCTGCATAAATGGAAGGATGTGATTCGTTTGCTATTATTGTATAAGGAAGTTTTTCTGCAGCACGAATACTTTTTGGATTCGTTTTACGAATGCGCAAAAATACCGTGTGGATATCTAGCTCGAAAAATAACTCTTCTAGAAATTGTTCTTTAGCTTTCTTATTGTACCCAAGCCCTTGGAATTGGGTACCGATCCATGTGCCAAGAAATCCAGCTCCATCTTCAATATCAAATAAATTAATGGTACCGATTGGCTGACCGAAATCACTTATAATCGTGCGAGTAATGACAGTACCAGCTTCCTCTTCTTCCATTAACTGTTTCGTTGAAAACCAATATTCATCCACTGAATATGCTTTATGGCGTACATAAGGCAGTACAGTTGGATCCGACATAAGTTCATAGAGAGAAGTACATTCATGCAAATCTCGTTTTTTTATCAAAAAAAGCGCCCCCTAAAGAACCCAAAAAATGAGCGTAGTCATCCTAGGTCCCAGAAATTTTTCATTTCGAATTGCATAAAAAATTTCGGGGTAGGAATCGAACCTACTAGGACCAGCTCAAAACTGGTGGCGCACCATTTGCCTTCCCTCGGCAAAGTGAACTTTGCCTTATAAAATTATTTGCATTAATAATATACTTTGTTTTCACCGTTTTGCATAGTCTTAAATCGTGTCAAATTTATTAAATGTTTGTAAAGAAAAAAAACTAAATACTTGTATGTTACACTTGAAATACATATGATTATAGGGTACAAGTACTTAATGTGATAGGAGTTTGTTTAAGAATATGCCTTACCCAATTATTACGCAAAAACAATTCCATTTATTATATGATTTAGTTGACGATTATGTGTTTTTTATGCGTAAAGAAGGAAATACATTTTTCTATGAATATATCAATAAAAAGGCGGAAGAAATCTTCGTTGAAAATCCTCAAGGAATGCGATTAGAGCAATGTTTTGATGATTTTCATTGTAAAACAATTTTCTATCATTATAATAGAGCGTTTATGCTTAAACAGTCTGTTTCTTACCAGGATCATCACTGTATAAAAGGTGCAACATCTGTTAATGAAACGACCGTAATTCCTATTTTTGATGAAGAGAATATGTATATATTAGCAATAACAAAAGCAGTGATCAAAACAAAAGAAATGCAAGATTCCACTTATATATTAGAAAGTTATCGAAAAGGAGTAAATGGTGCGGCCCTTGTCGCAATGACTAATGAAGACGGCATAATCGAAATGGTAAATGAATTATTCGAAACGACTTCTCAGTTTAAAAAAGAGGAATTAATCGGAAATTCATTTTGGATGATCAACTCTCATTATCATGAGAACCACTTTTTTGAACAAATGTGGGAAACGATTCAAAAAGGGGAAGTTTGGAGAGGGCAAATACGTAATCGTACAAAATATGGTTCTTTCTATTGGGTGGATGCGACAATTATACCGATTGCCAATGAAAAAGGAATGATTGAGAAATATTTAACGATTCAATTTGACAACACAGAAAAGAAACGAATCATGACGGAACTACGTAATATAGAACGTTCATTCAAACTAATCACAGAACATTCCAACGATCTAATCGCTATTACAGATGAAAATGGCTATTTACTTTATTCATCACCAAGTCATGAAACGATTTTGAAATATGAAAAAGAAGAGTTACTTGGAACTTATTATTTGCAGTTGGTCGCAAAAGAAACTTCTAACATTTTAGAAGATGTTGAATTGTTTTCAACGCAGGAAAACAAAGACAAAATACGCACAGAATTGCTTTTAAAAACGAAAGTTGGTTCCGCTATATGGACGGATACAACTATTACGACAGTGCAAAGTACAGTGGATGATGAAGAAGAAAAGTGGTTTGTTTTTGTATCTAGAGAAAATACGGAAAAACGTGCGTTAGCGGATCAGCTGAAATATTTAGCTTTCCATGATAGTTTGACAGGTTTACCAAACAGAAGGATGTTCGATGAAAATATGCAGGGAGCTACAAAACAAGTATCGGTAAATGCTACAAACATTGGATTGCTATTTATAGACGGTGATAATTTTAAAGAGGTTAACGACCAGTTTGGACATGATATGGGAGATCGTTTTTTAAAAGAGTTTGCGACCAAATTAGAGCAAATTGTGCAACAAGAGATGAAAATATATCGTTTTGGTGGAGATGAATTTATCATTGTTATAGAACAGCTTCATGATTATATGGATGGCAAAAGTGAGTTTCTGGAATCCATTATTCAATCGATTCAACATACCTTTAAAAAAGGTTGGACGATTGACACTGTTCGTTTTTCACCAACCATTTCGATTGGCATTTCTATCTATCCTCATGATGGTCCAAATGCAAATGAGCTGTTGGATAATGCGGACAAAGCATTGTATGAGGCAAAGAAACTTGGTAAAAATAATTTTGTATATGCGAGTACCGTTCATTCATAGTATGAACGGTATTTTTTGAAAGGATTTGTGTATGGTGAAACGACATATTTTACTAATAGAAGATGAGATAAACATTGCTAAATTTGTAGAGTTAGAATTGAAACATGAAAATTTTGTTGTGACAGTTTCCCATGATGGGAGAGAAGGGGCAGAACTTGCATTAGAAAATGACTATGACTTGCTGTTAATAGACGTTATGCTGCCTAATTTGAATGGTCTAGAAATTTGTCGGCGAGTTCGAGGAAAAAAAGAAAAACCCATTATTTTAATAACGGCAAGAGATGCGATTATCGACCGAGTTTCTGGTTTGGAAGCAGGCGCGGATGATTATGTTGTAAAGCCATTTGCAATCGAAGAATTATTAGCGCGAATTCGTGCCATTTTAAGAAGAGTAGATCGTCCACAAGCAGCTATAGATGATCTGACCATTGATGAACTTTCCGTGGATCAAAAGGCACATCAAGTATTTTATCAAAATAAAGAGATTTTGCTTACGAAGACGGAGTATGACCTGCTCGTTTACTTTATGCAAAATAACAATATCGTTTTAACGCGAGATGTCATTTTAGAGAAAGTGTGGGGCTATGAAACGGAAGTTGAGACAAATGTTGTAGATGTGTATATACGACATCTGAGAAAAAAGCTACCAGAAAAAATTGCTTCTCTTATTGAAACGGTTCGTGGAGTAGGATATGTGATGCGCACATGAGACATTGGACATTGCAACGAAAATGGACATATGCATCTGGACTTTCGATTTTTTTGAGTTTTTTTATGATGTGCATTATTCTATTCTTTTCAATTTACAACTGGTTACTTATTTCAGAAGAGAAGACAGCGCAGAATACATTACACGAAGTTGTTAACTTTTTCGAATCAAAAGGGCCAATAATTTCTATTCAAGACATCCAGCGTAATAAAACATTGCTAAATCAACTTGTAAACCAAAAACAGTCGGTTCGCATATTAAATGCTGATGGAATTGAAGTTTTACGCATAAATGATGCGAGCCCGTTTCCAAATTTTTCACCGACATTAACGACAGATTTTCAAAAAGATAAATTAAACAATCAAGTGCTTCTTCATAAAGTATCGGAAATTGATTTTGGTTTATTTAAAGGATATGTGGAGATTTCTCATAGTTTAGAAAATTTCTCGCAATTAATGCGCTATATTCTTATCGCAATGGCTATTTTTACGATCATAGCACTCGTACTTTCCGCATTAATTGGTTACTCATTGTCTTCTATATTACTCAAACCTTTAAAAGAACTTCGTAATGAAATGCAAGAAGCGAAACAGACGAAGTTTTCAAAAGAAGTAAATTTTCAATATGCTACCAATGATGAGATTGGGGAACTTTTAACGATTTATAAACAACTGATGAATGAAGTTTCTGAAACCATTACTAGACAAGATGAGTTTATTCACAATGTGTCGCATGAATTACGGACACCAATACAAGTAGTAGAAGGGCATTTGTCTTTATTAAATCGCTGGGGAAAAAAAGATAAGGAAGTGCTAGATGACTCTTTGCAAATCTCTTTATTAGAAGTACAAAAAATGAAGCTACTAATGGAAGAGATGCTTAAGCTTGCAAAAAGGGAACAGTCGGATGAACAAAAAGAAACGAATATTTCTACAGTCGTTTATGACTTACAGCAAAAATATCGTATTTTAGCACCAATGGTAGAAATTGATTTTTATGGTAACGATAATGAAAAACTACCGATACCAACAAACGCTTTAGAACAAATAATAGGGAATCTAATCGATAATGCGATTAAATATAATATTAATCAACCGAAAATTGTCATAAAAGTAAGGCATAAGGACGCTCAAACTATTCTAACTGTCGAAGATAACGGGATTGGTATTGCAACTGAATTACTACCTAAAATATTTGATCGTTTTTTTGTCGTAGATGAAGCAAGGACGAAAACTAAAGGGGGGACTGGTTTAGGGCTTAGTATAGTAAAACGTTTAGTTTCAGAATACGGGGGGAATATTCATGTAGAAAGTACAGTAAAAGAAGGAACAAAATTTTACATTATTTTCACCAAATTTACAAAAGAGGAATAATCCATTTATATGAAAAAAATATATAGTTCAAATTCTTATTTAATTTGAAAAAAAGCATTGTATTTTTTTCCTAGAGTAGTAAGATGGATATGGAAAAATTGTTCTTTCAAACTATACTTTCAGTCCTTTTGAAAGAGTGGTAAACTATAAATGTGTACATTTTGTGATGGACACAAAATGTTTACATTCGATTTTATTCTACTGTATTTATTTATGTTATTTTTCATCAAAGCCTAGAAGGCACAAAATGTTGGAGGTTTTTCTAAATGTCGAACAATCAAACACCTTGGTCAGCTTTTTCTGGTCCTAACCTTGGTTATGTGATGGAGCAGTATGATTTATTTCTACAGTCTCCGGACGAAGTGGATAGCGAATTAGTAAGTTTATTTCAACAGTATGGTGCACCAACGATTGCATCTACTACATCCAGTGCCAATATTGCTACATCTTTAGTTGCGCCAAACAATTTTGAAAAAGTAATTCGTGCAATCCAACTTGCAGATGCTATTCGCGCACATGGACATTTAACAGCGGATATTTATCCACTAAATGATGGTCCAAAAGAAGATCCGAAAATTGATCCGAAAACATATGGTTTAACAGATCAAGATTTACGAGATGTTCCAGTTTCATTTCTATTAACGAACGCTCCAAGTAATATTACAAATGGTTTACAAGCAATTGATCATTTAAAAGCTGCTTACTCAAACAAAATAGCTTTTGAAATTGCACATATTGTAAATGCAGAAGAAAGATTATGGTTACAAGAAAAAATTGAAAAAGGTGCTGTATTAGAAAAGCTTTCAGCCGATGACAAAAAAGCATTACTTAAGCGTTTAACACAAATAGAAGGTTTTGAGAAATTTATCCACCGCACATTTGTTGGTGCGAAACGTTTTTCCATTGAAGGTTTAGATACGCTAGTTGTCCTAATGGATGAATTAGTACGTCAATCCAATAAAACAAATACCAAACAAGTAAATATTGGTATGGCACACCGTGGAAGATTAAATGTGTTAACACATGTTTTGCAAAAGCCATACGAAATGATGTTTGCAGAGTTTGCACATGTACCAAGCGAGTCTTTTTTACCGAAAGATGGTTCTTTACAAATGTCAGAAGGTTGGTATGGAGATGTGAAATACCACAAGGGTGCAACATTCCGTTCGCCATCTGGCCTAACTTTAAAATTAGCATATAACCCGTCTCACTTAGAAGTAGTAAGTCCAATTGTTACAGGACAAACTCGTGCAGCGCAAGAAACGACAGATGAAGCAGGATATCCTGTTCAAGATAAAAATGCGGCATTTGCTATTTTAATCCATGGAGATGCAGCTTTCCCAGGTCAAGGTGTTGTAACAGAAGTATTGAATTATAGTCGAGTACGAGGATTCCAAACTGGGGGATCTATACATATTATCGCAAATAATATGATTGGGTTTACAACAGAACATTACGATTCACGTTCGACACATTATTCTTCTGATCCAGCAAAAGGATTTGAAGTGCCGATTATTCATGTA
Source organism: Psychrobacillus sp. 05T411 (assembly GCF_056396485.1). Classification (NCBI taxonomy): domain Bacteria; kingdom Bacillati; phylum Bacillota; class Bacilli; order Caryophanales; family Bacillaceae; genus Psychrobacillus; species Psychrobacillus sp. 05T411. Next base: position 6,362 of record NZ_JBFTLO010000001.1, read on the forward strand.
AATGCCGATGATCCAGAAGCAGTGCTTGCTGTAGCGAAATTTGCCCATGAATATCGCCAAAAATTTGAAAAAGACATCGTAATTGACCTATTAGGTTACCGTCGTTATGGACATAACGAAATGGACGAGCCTTTAGTGACAAATCCAACGATGTACTATAAAGTTCATCAACATCCAACAGTTCGAGAGCTTTATGGAAAACAATTAGTAGCAGAAAAAGTAATGGACTCTGCTGGTGTAACCACATTAGATGAGTCGATTTTCAGTGGAATGCAAGAAGCATATGATCGTGTGAAAGAGCTTCCACAAACTACTGCTCATGATATCGTTATTCCGGAAGCGGTATTTAATGGATTTCCTAAATTCCAAACTGGCGTAGAGGAAAGTAAGCTTGCCATGATTAATGAAGAGTTGCTAACTTGGACTGCGGAATTTACAGCATTTAAAAAATTAGAGAAAATTTTAAAACGTCGTGAAGAACCATTTAAAGGAAAAGGTAAAATCGACTGGGGTCATGCAGAAACACTTGCTTTTGCAACGATTCTTCAAGATGGAAACTCTATTCGTTTAACTGGTCAGGATGCGCAACGTGGTACTTTCTCTCATCGACATTTAGTGCTACACGACGAAAAAACAGGTGCAGAATTAACTCCAATTCATGCTATTAGTGATGCGAAAGCTTCATTCGTTGTGCATAATAGCCCATTAACGGAAGCCGCTATCTTAGGTTATGAATTCGGCTATAATTTAGAAGATCCAAACTCTTTATCTATTTGGGAAGCACAATATGGAGACTTTGCCAATATGGCTCAAGTGATGTTCGATAACTTTATTAGTGCAGCAAGATCCAAATGGGGGTTAAAATCAGGACTTGTTATGTTATTACCACACGCTGCTGAAGGACAAGGTGCAGAGCATTCAAGTGCACGTTTAGAACGTTATTTACAATTAGCGGCGGAAAATAACTGGACGGTGGCCAATCTTTCGAGTTCGGCAAACTATTTCCATATATTACGCAGGCAGGCTAAAATGTTAAAAGAGGATGCAATTCGTCCATTAATCATTGTGTCTCCAAAATCATTATTGCGTCACCCACTAGTTGGAGCAGATGTTGCTGAACTAACTTCTGGCCAATTTGAAACAGTAATAGAACAACCAGGTCTTGGTCAAGACGCTAAAAAGGTTGAGAAAATCATTTTTGCAAGTGGTAAACTAGCAATCGATTTAGCAGACAAAGTAAAAGACGGGGAAGGTTACGATCACTTACACATTGTACGTGTAGAACAACTATATCCGTTCCCAACTGAAAAGATTCAAGCAATTGTAGAACGTTATCCGAATGTGAAGCAACTTGCTTGGGCGCAAGAAGAACCAGAAAATATGGGTTCATGGAATTTTGCGCTTCCGTATTTATTAGAACTAGCAGATGGCAAAGAAATCAAATATGTAGGTCGTGTGCATCGTTCAAGTCCAGCTGAAGGTGACGGAGATACGTACAAAGTTGAACAAGCACGAATCATTGACGAAGCATTAAAAAGTTTATGAACAAGCCGAGAACACTCGTGACTATAGGTATGAGAGGTTTCAAAGAGAAGCTAGGATAGATATCAGAGGAGGAAATTCAAGTGGCAGAAATTATTGTTCCAGAATTAGCAGAATCGATTACAGAAGGTACGATTGCACAATGGTTAAAACAACCAGGTGAAACAGTAGAAAAAGGTGAGTTCATCGTTGAACTTGAAACAGATAAAGTAAATGTCGAAGTAATTTCAGAAGAAGCTGGAGTAGTTAGTGAATTACTTGCAGCAGAAGGCGATACAGTTCAAGTAGGTCAAGTAATTGCAGTCGTTGGAGCAGGTTCAGGCGCAGCAGCTGCACCGGCACCAAAAGCACCAGAGGCAGAAGCTACACCAGCAGCACCTCAAGCAACAGCGGCTCCGGTTGTAGAAGAAACTTCTACTGAGCAAGACCGTACAATCGCAAGCCCAGCTGCTCGTAAATTGGCTCGTGAAAAAGGCATTAACTTAAGTGAAATTTCACCTGTAGATCCAATGGGACGCGTTCGTGTACAAGATGTTGCAGCGCATAGTTCGACACCAGCACCTGCTAAAGCGGCACCAGCGCAAGCTACTACTGCTCCAAAAGAAGATGATGGTCGTACGACTCGTGAAAAAATGTCTCGTCGTCGTCAAACAATCGCTTCTCGTTTACTAGAAGTAAGACAAAGCACTGCTATGTTAACTACTTTCAATGAAATCGATATGACTAATGTGATGGCATTACGTTCACGCAAGAAAGACCAATTCTTTGAGCAAAACGATGTACGTCTTGGATTTATGTCATTCTTTACAAAAGCTGTTGTTGCAGCCCTTAAAAAATATCCTTACGTAAACTCACAAATCGATGGAACTGATATTGTGAAAAATAATTTCTATGATATCGGTATTGCAGTATCTACAGAAGGTGGACTAGTTGTACCAATCGTTCGTGATGCAGACCGTAAAAACTTCGCTGAAATCGAAGGAAATATTGGTGAACTTGCTAAAAAAGCTCGTGATAACAAATTAGCCCTTTCTGATATGTCTGGCGGTTCATTTACAATTACAAACGGTGGAGTATTCGGATCATTACTTTCAACTCCAATTCTAAACGGTACACAAGTTGGTATCCTAGGAATGCATACTATTCAAAAGCGTCCAATAGCAGTTGGTGAAGAGATTCAAATTCGTCCAATGATGTACGTAGCATTATCTTATGACCACCGTGTAATCGACGGAAAAGATTCAGTTGGATTCTTAAAAATGGTAAAAGAACTTCTAGAAAACCCAGAAGACCTAATGTTAAATTCTTAATTAATGAATCAAAAGCAGATCCTGCCATCAGGGTCTGCTTTTTTTGCTTATGAAACTATAAGAATTTTGACATATGGATATCAACTTAAGAAGGAATTGCATTGCCAATTTGTACTTGATATAGGGATAATGCGTCTAAGTCATAATCATCTCAATCCAAGTAAAGAGCAGTTTGAGAATTGGTTGCTTTCACCAGTAATTTGGTTGCTCTCGTGCGGATATGGTTGCCTTCGCGTTAATTTAGTTGCTTTCCGAATAGAACTGGTTGCTTTCAATGCCGATTAGTTGCCCTTAGCCATTTTTGGGATTTATAGCGTTTGCTTTCGAAGCATTATCTCTATAATATGTCAAAAATCACAGTCATCTCAATCCAAGTAAAGAGCCATTTGTTGAATTGGTTGCTCTCACCGGCGATTTGATTGTCCTAAACCATTTACTGGGCTACGAAAGCTCATTTCTTTATAATATATTCATGCCATTCAATATGCCCATTTGACGTATATAGGCAAGGATAGCCGATTTAGCGCTTTTTTTCTGCTCATTTATTGAAATTCAAGTGTATCAATCGTATACTAAAAGAAAAGGAAGTGTTTAAATGATACATACAAATTGGGCAGCTAAGCCTACGCTAAAAACAGTAACTTGTGTACATACAGATGCGAAGAAATTCTTAGTTAGTAATGTACTTACAGTTGGAAAAACATACGAAGTAAAAAATGAAACAGAAGAGTTTCTATTTGTTGTCGACAATACTGGTAAAGTAGGCGGCTACTACAAAGAATATTTTCAGTAAAGTCCGGTGAATACTCATCGGATTTTTTTCATAAGGAGACTAAACTATGAATGAGTTATTAACGAAAGAACAACAAGTACGGTTAGCCAGAGTACATAATGATGAAGATAGTCGGCTAATAGGGACGGGCGGATATCTATCGCCGAATAATGATTTGTTCACTGATGTACTCATTGCTATTTCATTAAAAAAACCTGTTTTACTAAAAGGACCAACTGGGGCAGGAAAAACAAAACTAGCAGAAACAGTGTCTCACTATTTTCACCAACCAGTTCAGAGCATTAACTGCTCCGTTGATCTAGATGCAGAGGCATTACTTGGCTTTAAAACGATTGTTTTAAAAGATGGAACGAATGCCATTGAGTTTGTAGAAGGTCCCGTCATTGAAGCGATGAAAAAGGGACATATTTTATATATTGATGAGATTAATATGGCAAAAGCCGAGACATTACCAATTTTACATAGCGTCCTGGATTATAGAAGAATGCTGACCAATCCTTTTACGGGGGAAGTTATCCAAGCGCATCCTGACTTTTCTGTCATTGCTGCGATTAATGAAGGATATATAGGGACGACTCCGATGAATGAAGCACTAAAAAATCGCTTTGTATCTTTTTCCGTGCCATATATTTCTGGAGAGTTGCTTGCGAATCTTTGGAATGAAACATTCCCAGCAGCTCCGAAGCAACTAATAGCTCTTATGTTAAATTTAGCGGAAGATTTAATGGGACAAGTAAAACTAGGATTGCTTTCAGAAGAAGCAGCTTCTATTCGAAGCTTATTAGATGCTACAGAATTAGCCCAGTATATGGATCCTATGCGGGCGATAAACTATGCCATTGCAGAGAAACTAGAGGATGAACAAGAAAGAGAACTCGTATTAGAATTAGCCTCTTCTTGGATAAAGTGAGGGATGTAGATGGGCTCTGTTAATCGGTTTATCCAGTTTAATAATGAAACATTAGATGCACGAAAGTTAATGCATTATGAAAATGTTGCAAAAGCGCTAACGAATAATACAAAGCTTCTTGTCAACGAACGAAAGTTAATCGAATATCATCCGGCGGATCAAACGATTTCACTAAGTGTATTTTGGAGGCATCGTGAAGAAGCAATTATGCATGCTGGTCGGTTATCGGATATTTATTTATTAACTGAAGGGTTTTGGAAATTATTTGATGTGAGCGCTTGGAAAGCATTTACACTAAAAAAAGACAAGGATTTGCCAAAGCTACTCAATCAGCTATTATTTTGCCTAGAAGAGTTTCGCTTAATCGAAACAATTCAGAAAAATAGAGTGGGTACTACTAAATATTTTCGCTCAAGGGTGCAAACATATTTGGCTTTTCATAAACAGCAATTATTAGTAAATAGTCAAAAAGGCTTTTTAGCGGATGCATTGATTAGTTATGTATACATCGGTATCCATGAAGGTACTATGCATGCAAAAGGGCCGGATGCATTTCAGTTAGCAAATCCGATTATTCAAAATGTCTACGAAAGTAAAAGTACGCGAAATTCTATTTACCTAGTATATCAACTTTACTATTTATTGAAAGAATATATAAGAACAGATGCATTACATGAATACTATGCTATCCTTTCTGAATCCAATTTACGAACGGAAGACTTTCATTATCATCATGGTGTTAAAGACTCTGAAATGGGTGAGGAAGGACATAAGGAAACGATTGAAGAAATTTTCCGCACCTGGCATCGAGAAAATGAACAAGAAGATGGGGTACATTTACAATACGAGCTAGAGCATGGAAGAGATGGTAAAGCCGATCAACATCTCGCTTCGAGGGAAGGTGAGGATGGTCATGCAATTACAGAGATTGGCCAAGGTAGCTCAGTTGGTGATAGTAGAGAGGGCTTTGCAACAGAACGAGATGAGGAAAAATCTAGTGCAAAGAAAAAAGCGGGAAAGGCATTTGGGAAAGAACATATACATGTAATGTATGAGGAAAAAAGAATGGACGGATCTATATCCAGTCACCATAAACTACAGCTACAAGCCTTTCGTCAAGAGCAAGCTCCTTATGTAAAAGCATTCGTACAAGAGATAAAGAAACGAATGGAACAAAAAAAGATAGATAAGCGTGTAAATCTGTCAAAAGGTAGGCTTGGTTCTAAGTTAACCGCACTTTGGACGGAAGAACGACCAAAACCTTTTTACCAAAAAAATGCACCTAGTACACAGTTGAATGCTGTTTTTGGCTTGCTTGTGGATGGTTCTGCTTCGATGCAGGATAAACTAGAGGAAACGAAAAAAGCTGTTTTGTTGTTTCACGATGTGCTTAGACAGCTTCATATTTCACATGAGATTGTATTACACTACGAGGATGCTTTTGAAGCTTCTGAAACCATGCAGCCAAACACATTTGAGTGGATTCATAAATTAGAAGATGGCGGAAAAGATAGTGGGTTGAACATTTTGTCGATGGACGCCCATGAAGATAACCGGGATGGATTTGCAATCAGATGGATGGGGAAAAGATTAGAGAATAGACCTGAAACACATAAATTTTTACTCGCTTTTTCCGACGGTGAACCTTCTGCATTTGGCTATGCGCAAAATGGTATTATGGATACTGCAGAAGCCGTTGTAGAGCTTGAGAGAAAACATATATCAGTGCTTCATTTATTTTTGAATGATACGGAAGCAACAGAAGAGCAATTAGATTTGTACCGATTAATATTTGGAAAGAAAACCGCAGCTGCCGCATCGCTAGAAAAGTTTTCGGATGAGACATTGAGATTGCTTCGTAAAATGCTTCATCATGTGGTGAAAAGTACTTGAAAAAAACCGTTCTTCATTAAGAAGGACGGTTTTTAGATTGGTCTGCGATTAATAGAAGGCGTTGTTTTAGTTCCTCTTCCATGCGTCCAATTTCAATTTCAGCTGCTTTTCGTTTTACTCGGCCATCTGCTTGTATACGCATTGTTTCTTCGATGGTTTGCAGTAAATTTTCTTGTGTTTTCTTCAATGTCTCAATTTCAACGATTCCACGCTCATTTTCTTTTGCAGTTTCGATACTATTCACTTTGAGCATTTCTGAATTTTTCAGCAGTAAATCATTCGTTGTCTTCGTTACTTGCTTTTGAGCTTCTACTGCTTTTTGTTGACGATTTAACGTTAATGCAATCGCAATTTGGTTTTTCCAAAGTGGGATAGACGTCATAATAGAAGATTGGATTTTTTCTGCTAGCGTTTGGTTCGTTTGTTGAATCATGCGTATTTGCGGTGCGCTTTGAATTGTTATTTGGCGAGACAATTGTAAATCGTACATGCGTTTTTCTAAACGGTCCACGAATTGTGCCATATCATTTACTTCTTGGTAAGCCATTTGATCATTGGATTCCTCTGCTTTGCGTCGCATTTCAGGGATAGTGACATTTAGAATTTCTTCTTTTTTAACTTCCGCAGCGGCAATGTATACATTTAAGGCTTGGAAATACGTTTTGTTTTGATCGTATAATTTATCTAACATATGCACGTCTTCTACTAAACCGCGTTTGGAATGTTCCAGTTGGATGCCGATACGGTCAATTTGTGTGCTTAATTTTTGGTATTTTGTCATCATTTCTTGTACAGAACGATTGACCCGATTAAATAATCGTTTAATACCTGATTTTTTTTGTGTCGTCAGTTCTTCCGGATTAATATCAGAGAGCTTATTCATCAGATCCCCTAAAATATCACCGACAGGACCGATGTCTTTCTTCTGTACATGATCTAACATTTGGTGAGAGAACCTGGAAAGTTCGGTTTGCGCATTTGCTCCATATGTTAATATTGCTTCGTAATTACCAGCGGGGATTTGGCTCGCCAGTTGTTTAGCTTTTTGTTGTTCTGCTTCGGATAACCGATCAATTAGTTTTGTAGGAGCAGCGTTCTCCGCTGTAGTCACAGCTTGTGGCTTGGTCGTATTTACTTCAAATGGACTTGCTAATAATTCGTCCATTAATAAATCATCACTAATATTTGCCTGTTTTTCGCTCATTGTCTGATTCTCCTTCTAAGTATAAAGGTTGTTCTTTTTTGGGTACGGAAAGTTTAGCAAAATCCAGTTCCATTTTGAGGTGTTCAATATCAGCAGCTAGTACATCTTTTAGATCGTCTTCCATAATAGTATTCATCGATTCTAATGTCTCACGAGTATCCGCCAAAGCAATTTTTAAATCGTTGCTTTTCATTGGTTGCGATACTAAAAGGGTATATTTTGATGTGAGCTCTACTGCAGAATCTAAATGTGCATAAAAAAACTTCTCTACTTGGTAAAACTTACGTGGATTTTCTTTTACTAAAGAAATAATCCGTTTTGCCAATCTATTCATATCAAACAATTGTTTAAATGAACTAAAAGAGCGTACTTTTAAATAGTGGCTATTTAGCGTTCGGATTTTCGCTTTCGCTTCTTTTAGTTGTTTTTGTATATGGAAATACTCAGAGTGAGTAAGTTGGTGTTTTTTCATAATTCTCCGATGTTGGATCTTTTTTATACTGAAATTCGACACTAAATATACACCGATTGCAAGTCCAGAACTGATGAAATAGCCAATGTCTAGTGGGAAAAAGAAAACAAACCAGGCTATGAACATAATGGGTATATTGATAATATGACGAACAAAAGTATTCATTACTTCAGTCATAATAGGCTACCTCCTTTTATCTACAATATATTATACGAATGGGAGGGAAGAAGGTTTCATTTTCCTATTGTTTTAGACGATATCCGTTTCCATTTTTGTATATCCTATTAGTTGGTCGGATATTTCTATTTCGAAAGCATTTTCTTTCGATAGAGGGGATACTCCTTTTTGAATAAACTCGATAAATTCGTCTAAACGATTGACATCGCCTTCTATATCGATGACAATTTCCTGCAACTCATTTTGCATACAATAACCTTTTAAACTAAGTGATTGTGCTTTTTGTTTTACTAGAAATCGAAAGCCAACTCCATCTACATCCCCGTGCATCTGAATATGCGCTCGCTTTTTCAACTCATCTTCTCCTTTGTCATTTCATAAATTGTATTAACTATAACTTAACTTATATTGCGCATATTTTCAATTCATTGACCGTGTAAAAGTCGTATGAGTAGACATTTTTTGTCGAAGCAGTACAATATGAGTTAACAATAAATGTTAGAGGCGATGAACATGTATGAAGTTATTTATATGAAAGCAGATTACGAACCTTGGTGGGCTTTCGAAGGATGGGAAGAACATATTGTAAAAAAAGCGACGTTCGAACAAGAAGAAGAGGCATTGAGTTATTTAAATAACACATTGGATGAATTTCGAGGTAAGTTTCCAAAAGAGCAAGTAAAAGGGGATAAATATTGGGCTTTTTGGTCATTAAAAGAACAATGTTATTGTGAGTCATGTGAGGATGAATTACAAATTTATCATGGGATCATTTGGAATACTTTAACGTAAACGATTTAGAATTATAAAAAAACTTGTTGACTATATTTATCCAACTGGTATACTTTAGTTAACAATTTAAAGTGAGAAACAGTATTTGTAATTCACATATCCTATGTAGTGATCGATGTGATATCGGTACTTCATGGGATATGTGAATTTTTGTTTTTCGCATATTGATTAATTTTTTTGGAGGTAATAACATGAAACAAGGTACAGTAAAATGGTTTAACGCGGAAAAAGGATTTGGATTTATCGAAGTAGAAGGAGAAAACGATGTATTCGTACACTTCTCTGCTATTCAAGGTGAAGGCTTCAAATCACTTGAAGAAGGACAAAAGGTAGAATTTGAAGTTGTTGAAGGTAACCGCGGACCGCAAGCAGCAAACGTAGTTAAACTTTAAAAATCAAAAAGAAGCTCTCCGAATATGGAGGAGCTTCTTTTTTTATGAAACTTTTTCTAGCGTAGAGGTAACTTTAAACGGTTCATCGTCTTCGTTCATCATAAATTCCCGTTTGATCTCCCCGAAGTGTTTGACGAAATATTTTCTTGAGATGGCATTTTGCTCATCAGCTTTTTCTATAACGAGGACATCTTCAAATGTCTGGAAATCTGTTTTTAATGTTTCGGTTGTTGAGATGATTTTCCAACCATCGAATTCCTTGTCTACTGCAAGTGGAGCTGCTAAATATACTTCTAATGCTTGCATAGATTCAAGTTCGGCAAGAGAAGGCTCTTTAGCATCATACGCTTCGCCATTATTAGCGATTAAACTAATTTTATCTGGTTGAATATAGTAAATTCTCTCTACAACCGTACCGCCATTATCCTCATAAGTAGCTACATAATTATCATACAAATACTTTGTGGTTAACTTGTAAGATGCAAATTCATTCCCTTCGCCTTTAAACTGGGCAACAGAGTTATTTGGCATAAAATAATCGGATAAACTTATATTTGTTTCAGCAGGAGCAGATGTCGATGTATTTTCGGTAGGAGTACTAGTTGTTGGTTCATTTACGCTTTGTTCTTCTGCACTACAGGCGATAAGGAATAGTGTAGGGATGAACATAAGTAGATATTTTTTCACATGGTTTCCTCCTTGTATAATCGTTATAAATTAGACGGCTACAATCCTAATATGTTTCAATTTGATGAAATTTTGGTATAGTGACAGTAAGGAAGGAGAGATGAAGATGGATATCGAACTAAAAAAAGAATTGCCTCCGCATGAGGAGCAGCAAGATTTTTATGAGAAATTACGTTCCAAAATAACAACTTATGTAGAATCGAAAACAGGAAAAAAGGGGAAGTTCACTCCGTATTTATTATTTGCTCCTGATTTATTTCATTTGCTAGTGAAATCATTATTAGATAATCGAATCGATGCAAAAAGTAAAACAATTATAGGCAGTGGAATTCTTTATTTTATAACGCCATTAGATGTTTTGCCAGAAGGATTAATTGGTCCAGGTGGATTTATCGATGATATTATTGTGGCCACTTTTGTCGTAAATATGCTATTGAATAAGTTTTCCCCAGATATAATAGAAGAGCATTGGTCAGGCGATGAAAAGTTATTACATGCATTGAAGAAAATTGCCGGAACGAGTGATTCGTTAGTAGGGAAGCTTCCATCTCGATCGTTATTAGGGAGATATATAAAGAAGGAGAAAAAAGCTTAACGAACAAACAGGGCTTTTTAATCATTATATAAATAGACGACATTACATTCTTTTTGAACTGTAATGTCGTTTTTATTATTTCAAATTTCTTATGTTGCTAGAATGCTTACGGTAAGAAAGATTGGGATTCTATGCTACCATCATTAGATCCATTAAAAGTATGTGTGAATTTTTTTATGCTGTATTATTGTGGAGTTTTTCTCCTCTAGAAATCTCGTATATATTGGATTGTTTAGCTTGTAATATTTGAAGAATATCTTCTAGAGCCGGCCATATATTTTGGTCCCCGCATGTATAAAATCTAATGCTGCATATCCATGCTCCGGCCATGTATGAATGGAAAAATGGGAAGTTAAAATACCTATAATTCCTGTAACACCTTCAGGAATAAAGGAATGGAAATGAGCTGATAGAATCTCCATTCCTAACTTATTAATTGCTCCTTTTAATAATTGTTCTATCTCTTTGGCATTATTAAGAATATCATTTTGACACTCAAAAGCATCAATTACTAAATGCTGTCCGATTGTATCCATAGAATCACTTCTTTCTTTTTTGAATTTTCTTTAACCAGTGAGATTTACGAATTCTATAACTTTACTTGTATTATTTTATGTTCAATAAGGCGGAAGTTCTGTACATATAACATTAGAAATAAAACTATTTGAATAGAAGTAACATTATCTCATTAGGGAAGCAGTCTACACGCTTAAAATCTCATCACATATATTATTAAAAAGTAGATGAGGTGTATGAATGAAAGAGAATCAAACCGTCTTAACCATTTTGGGTAGTTCAGGAGGAGTCGCAAAATCTGTACTTGCAATTTTAAATAAGTCAGTCACTGATAAACAGGATCCAATTTATCAGATTGTTAAAAGTTGTAAGATTCATCTAATAGATTATAAGCAAAGAAAGCAAACTTACTATGCTAGTTTATTTCCCAATTTGAAAGATCAAATTGTTTTACATGAATTCGATTTGAAAGATACGAATAATTTTATCAACCATCTTAAAAAATCGAAAACATCTGTTGTGATTGACGTTTCTTGGGCTGATACGGTTGAAATGTTGCAGTGCTGCGATCAACTAGGTATCAAATATGTAAACACAGCATTAGAGAATACGATGGTTGATGAAAACGAAGATTTATATGAAGGATTTGGGTTAATCGAGCGAATGAGAATTTTAGAAGAGAAGAAACATACATTTAAAAATACAACTGCTGTAATCGGCTCAGGCATGAATCCAGGAGTAGTTCAGTGGATGGCAATTGAGCTACTTAAAAAAGATCCAACAGAAGAAACTCCACTTGCCTGCTATATTGTAGAGGATGATAACTCATTTTATAAAGATAAAAAGAAAGCAAAAAAGAATGTAATCTATACAACTTGGTCCCCAGAATGTTTTCTCGATGAGGCAATTTTAAGCTACCCAATGTTTATGAAGCATCGTACACCACTTTTCCTTTATGAAAATGTATATGATGTCGAATTTAAAGTGACGCTAGGGGACAAGAAGTTTTATGGATGCTTAATGCCTCATGAAGAAGTTTATACATTAGGTAGATTGTATGACATGGAATGTGGATTTTTATATAAGATAAATGATCATACTTCCGAATTAATTCGTTCAAATATGGAGGATGTAGATAAATTATGGGATTTTGAAATGAAGGTTCTTGATCCCCTTGATGCGACTTTGGAAGGGGAGGATTTAGCAGGGGTACTGCTAGTTTATAAGGACAAGGAACGATATATGTATAATGTATCAAGGAATGATATCATCTTTTCAAAATACAAAACAAATGCCACATATTTTCAAGTAGCTTGTGGAATTTATGCTTCTCTATCCGCTCTGTTATTAGATAAAATACCAAAAGGGGCATATTATGTAGATGAGCTTTTGTTAAATACGGAAAATAACTATGGTCACTATTTGACTTATTACATGACCGATTTTGTAATAGGGGAAAATAAACACTCCGATGGTTTATTACACGAAAGAATCAAAAAGCGTACATGATTTTGAAATTAATCGAGAAATTAGTAACATAATTGATTAGCAAAACAGGTTATTCTCCCTCGATATAATCGAAGTAGAATAACCTGCTTAAAATTGATTATGAAATTTTTTGTGCTTCTTTCCATTCTAGGAACTCATCATACGTTAATTGTTTATCTAAAATTGAACCGTCTTCGCGAATTTCAATGACACGATTCGCGATCGTTTGGATGAATTGATGGTCATGTGATGTAAAGATCATGGCACCTTTAAAAGCAGTCAATCCATTATTTAATGCTTGGATAGATTCCAAGTCTAAATGGTTTGTAGGATCGTCTAGTAAAAGTACATTCGACTCTGATAGCATCATTTTAGAAAGCATACAGCGAACTTTTTCTCCACCGGAAAGTACGGATGGTTTTTTCTTCACTTCTTCACCAGAAAATAGCATACGACCTAAGAATCCACGTAAGAACGTTTCGCTTTCATCATCAGGCGAATATTGACGTAACCAATCTACTAATGAAGACTCGTTTCCTTCGAAATACTTTGCATTATCAAGAGGGAAGTAGGCACGAGTAGTAGTGACACCCCAGCGGATGGAACCTTCTTGGGCTTCTTCTTCCTCTGCTAGTACACGAAGTAATGCAGATTTTGCAAGTTCCCCTCCAAGAAGAATAATTTTATCTTCTTTATTCAAGGTGAAGTTCAATTTAGAGAATAGTTTTTCTCCTTCAAATGTATAGCCTAAATCTTGTACTTGTAAAACATCATTACCGATTTCACGTTTCATCGAGAAATTGACATAAGGATATTTACGAGAAGATGGTTTAATATCATCTAACTCAATTTTATCTAACATTTTCTTACGAGAAGTTGCTTGTTTCGATTTAGAAGCATTTGCACTAAATCGAGCGATAAAGGCTTGAAGCTCTTTAATCTTTTCTTCTTTTTTACTGTTTTGATCAGATGCCAGCTTCAATGCAAGTTGACTTGATTCATACCAGAAGTCATAGTTTCCAACATATACTTGGATTTTACTAAAGTCTAAGTCCGCAATATGCGTACATACTTTGTTTAAGAAGTGACGGTCATGGGAAACTACAATAACTGTATTTTCAAAGTTAATTAAGAAATCTTCTAACCATTGAATCGCTTTAATGTCTAAATGGTTAGTAGGCTCATCTAGTAACAGAACATCAGGTTTACCGAAAAGGGCTTGTGATAGTAACACCTTTACTTTTTCAGAACCAGTTAACTCAGACATTTTCTTTTGGTGCATACTATCAGGAATGCCTAGACCTTGTAAAAGGATAGCTGCTTCTGACTCTGCTTCCCAACCATTTAAGTCTGCAAATTCACCTTCAAGCTCGGCTGCACGCATACCATCTTCATCTGAAAAGTCTTCTTTCATATAGATAGCATTCTTTTCATTCATTACTTCGTATAAACGTTTATGACCCATAATAACTGTTTCTAAAACCGTAAATTCTTCGTATTCGAAGTGGTTTTGTTTTAGAATAGCTAAACGCTCATCTGGATTCATAATGACATTGCCTTCTTGTGCCTCAATTTCCCCAGACAAAATTTTGATAAAAGTTGATTTTCCCGCTCCATTTGCACCGATTAAACCGTAACAGTTACCTGGTGTAAACTTTATATTTACGTCTTCAAATAATTTTCGATCACCGAAACGAAGACTTACATTACTTACTGCAATCATGCTAGTACCTCCTAAAATTCACAATGCTCTTATTATAGCACGATTACGCTCAACAAGGTATTTTGAAAGCAAAATAAATGAATGACTTTACAAAAAAAAATATTCTGAATAATCGGCCCTTTGTTGGATTTTCGAGAAGTTTAGTAGTAAAATAGAAATAAAAACAGATGCCGAGGTGAGTCAATTGAATCATTATTTTCATGAAGCTTTTCAACAAGCAATAAGAACGGGACCCATAATTTTTATGCATTGGTTCTGGGATGAAAAAATGAATCCGATTGACTTTGTTTCACCAAATGTTGAACCAATATTCGGTTATTCCGTAGAGGAATTAATCAATGGAACGACCAAATTAATAGATATTTTTATAGAAGAGCATCAAGCCATTTTTATTTCCAACTTAAAAAGGCATATTGAACAGGAGGATACTTTTTGGTATGAATCCTATGAAATCTATGCAAAAGATAAACAAGTAAGATATATTCGAACCTATAGTTATATACAAGAAGATATACTTTCCAATTTACCTTCCTTGTACACATATGTGATTGATGAAACGGCATTGTTCAAACAGCTAAATGAAAAAGAACTATTAGCTAGGCGCTATCAAGTTGCGATAGAAAACGCGGAAGAAGGTGTATGGGAATGGGATCCTGGACTGAATCGTATGTTTTATTCAGATGATTGGAAGCGGATGCTTGGTTACGAGCCAAATGAAATTGCGAATACATTTGAAGAATGGGAACGACTTATACATGCAGAAGATTTACAGAAAGCAAAAGCCGTATTAGCGCAATATACTGCTGGAGAAATAGAAAAATATGAGTCGGAATTTCGCATGCTTCATAAATCAGGTACGTATCGATGGATTTTGTCACGAGGAAAAATCATTTTCATTCAAGACAATCATCTAAAGAAAGTGATAATTGGGACGCATGTTGATATTACAGAACAAAAAAATACAGCTGCACTGCTGTTAAAACGCAATGAGGAGTTAGAAATACTGCTAAAACAAATAAAAGAGCTTTCTATAACGGACCCGTTGACTTCTTTATTCAATAGAAGGAAAATTTTGGAGGAGTTAGAAGGAGCACAACAAGCCCAAAAATGGAATAATAATTCCTATTCCATTACAATTATTGATCTAGATTTTTTCAAACGAGTGAATGATACGTATGGTCACTCCGTTGGGGATGAAACATTAAAAATGTTTGCATCATTTATACAGCAAAATGTACGTGGGCAAGATATTGTGGGAAGATGGGGCGGGGAAGAGTTCTTTATTATTTTTCCTGATACGATAGATGTACAAGCATTTGATGTATTGCTGCGTTTGCAGAAAAATTTTGCGAAAAAACCCTTATGTATAAAAAATCATTCAATTAGAATAACATTTTCTGCAGGAATTTCGAGTAGTGCCGTGGATACTTCAGTAGATGAAATGATAAAGCAAGCAGATCAAGCATTATATAAGGCAAAAGAATTGGGTAGAGATTTAATTGTCAAATATGAAAAAAATCAGAGCTAGTAAAAATGTACTAGCTCTTTACTTTACTTCCAATATTTTTGGATGAATTCATCTCTACCGGATTGTGCTCTATCTTCTTTATAGTGATCCGGGCTTTTTTTATAAAAGTCTTGATGATAATCCTCTGCTTCATAAAAGGTTTTTGCTTCTCTAATTTCTGTTACGATTGGTTTAGAAAACTTTCCACTTGCTGCTAGTTGTTCTTTCGATTGTTGTGCAAGCTCTCTTTGTTCATCTGTATGTACAAATATTGCAGACTTGTAGCTTTCTCCGCGGTCTTGAAACTGGCCTCCAGCATCTGTCGGATCAATTTGTTGCCAAAATATTTGGAGCAGTTCATTGTATGAGAAGATAGAAGGATCATATTGAATTTCAACTACTTCTAAATGCCCTGATGTCCCTTTTTTTACGTCCTCATATGTGGGGTTTTCTAGATGTCCTCCCATATAACCGGAAGTTACTTTATGTATGCCGTCCCATGTATTAAATGGCTTGACCATGCACCAAAAACAGCCACCTGCAAATGTTGCTTTTTCCATTATTATCATTCCTCCCATAATAGCAACTTGAATTTTACCATGAGAAGCTAAATTGTACAAAATTCCGAAACTTAAAGGGGAAAAATACGTTATTATTAGTATATAAAGGAGCGATTTCATAATGGAAGAAGAACGACAAACACGAACAAGACTTAAGCGAAAAAAACGACTACGTATAGGACGAGTCTTTACCTTATCGCTTATCTTAGTTCTATTAGTAGGCGGAATATATACCGTTTCCCAATATTCCAGTGGATACAAATTAGCCAATAAAGAAGTTGATTTAACGATCGATTTTGAAGGGGACAAGCTGCAATCGGGGGAACGAGAAAATATATTAGTACTTGGAGTAGACTCTAGAGGACAAAAACAAGCACGCTCGGATACGATGATGCTTGTTTCTTGGGATAAAAAAGATAATGATGTCAAGATTATTTCCTTTATGCGGGATATATATGCAGATATTCCTGGCTATCAATCGTATAAATTGAATACAGCCTATTATCTCGATGGAGTTCAATTATTGAAAAAAACGATTCAACAAATGTTTGATCTTCCTATTCATCATTATGCGTTAATTGATTTTAGTAGTTTTGAGTCGCTTGTAGATATACTTTCTCCTAACGGCGTCCCGATAAATGTAGAAAAAGATATGTCAGAGAAAATTGGAGTTACGCTTGTCCAAGGCCAGCAAAATTTAACCGGTAAAGAGCTGCTCGGTTATGCAAGGTATAGAGCAGATGCAGAAGGCGATTTTGGACGAGTTAAGCGTCAACAAATAGTGATGGAAGCATTAAAAAATGAAATACTATCCATTGGAAACATATCTAATACACCGAAGTTTTTAGGAGCGGCTGAAGGATATATCGAAACTGATTATTCTAGAACGGATAAAGCAAAACGCATTGTGGATGCGCTTATTAGTGGAAAACTGGAAATGGAAAAGTTAACAATACCGGTAGAAGGAACATACTCCTTTGCTAGTTATAGACATGCTGGATCAGTCATTGAAATGAATACAGAAAAAAACAAACAAGCTATAAATGACTTTTTAGAAAAATAATAATGCTTTAACATTTGCCAATCTTTTCATTCGTCCGTAAAATAAACTATATAAGAAAGGGTGTTTGATAAAAGTGGAGCCGGAAAAACCTTCTTTTTTTTCTACAAGATACATAAAATTTTTAGGAGGACGTAATACGTTCTTCACATTTATCGTAATATTATTAATCGGACTAATTATTATGGTATATGGTAAAGTGTCATTTATCTTTAGTCCGTTAACTATATTTCTAGGAAATGTCGTTTTACCTGTTATTCTAGCGGTCATAGCCTATTATTTATTGCGACCTATTTTGCGACTGATTGAGAAGATTAAAATACCGAGAGTATGGGGTATTTTAATCATCTTCCTAGCATTAATCGGATTAATCACCTTACTCGTATTTTTAGTCGTACCGTTTTTAAAATCACAGTCTACTAGGTTAGTCGAAGAATTACCTGTATACTTGATTCAGTTACTGAACTCTTTAGACAGCTTTTTGAGAACATCGTTCGTTGCAGACTATTATTTACAAATTGAACAAGATGCAATGGAAATGTTGAGAAGTGTTCCTACAGAAGTAGGGAAACTGTTTCAAAGTACAATTACGAGTGTTGCAACAGGTATTACTTCTGTTGTCGGCGCTGTAACAAGCTTTGTTTTATCTATTATTATGGTACCATTTATTCTTTTTTACTTACTGAAAGATGGGGAAAAGCTACCAAGATTTGTGATTAAAGTTTTTCCGCCACGTATGCGGGATGATTTTCAATCCGTTTTCAAAAGTATAGATAACCAAATCAGTGCTTATATTCAAGGACAAATTTTAGTGTCCATGTGTATTGGATTTATGATATTTATCGGTTTTACAATCATTGGAATGGATTACGCATTACTACTCGGTGTTATCGCAATGGTGACAAGTGTTGTACCTTATTTAGGTCCTGTAATAGCGATTACTCCAGCTGCAATTATAGCGCTTGTTTCTTCGCCATTCATGTTAGTGAAACTTGCGATTGTATGGACAATAGTTCAATTTGTGGAAGGAAAGTTCATTTCTCCACAAATTATGGGTAAATCCCTTCATGTGCATCCAATTACGATTATTTTCGTACTAATTACTTCTGGGGCTTTATTTGGAGTACCTGGTGTTATTCTTGGGATTCCAGGGTATGCAATATTGAAAGTGATTGTTGCTCATTTTTATACTTTATATAAAAGACGTTACAATAAATATGAACCTAATTTAGAAAACCAATATGAGCATATAAATAACAAGGTGGATTGAGAGTAATGGCAAAGAAGTTTGAATCTTCTATAGAAGTACAATCGATTAAAATTGATACAGTGGTTGACCATCCTTATATTGAACATGGTATTAATCTATCTGGTACCATTTATATAGATGGTGTGCATGACGATGTTTCTGTTGAGAATATTAAACTAGAGGTTTTTAAAGTAAGAAACGAACTTGTTTCCGAAATTATCTCCAAACATTCAATTGAATTAGTTGGATCCGTCGCTTCCAAGGATATGCAAATGATTCCTTTTGAAATTATGCCAGATGAGAGATGGTTACCAGATGAAGCAGAGGACGTTTCCAAATTAATTTTACGAACGACTGTTTTATTTGAAAATGGCAAGGAATTCAGTGATGAAGATGAAATTTACTTCGATATAGAAGAATAAGAAGATGTGTAAACTCCAGTGACCATACTGGGGTTTTTCTTTTTGTGGGAATTATTCAATTTGTATTGAATATACAACTTTTTACAAACATCATCAGGTAGGTGATTTTTTTATTAAACGCAATATAGTGATAAAGCGTAGCCAGGTGAACGCTTGCGGCAGTCATGAGCCAGGCGCGCTACGGCACAAGTATAGATTCTATTTATCTAGAGAAGATTGTCCAATAAACATGCAAAAAATCTCATCGTTTATAAAAAATCCGTCACATTCCGAGTCGTCTCAATCCAAGTAAAGATCTATTTTAAGAAATGGTTGCTTTCACCGACAATTTGGTTGCCCTCGTACGGATCTAGTTGCTTTCAGAATAGAACTGGTTGCTTTCTATGTCCGATTAGTTGCCCTTATTCATTTATTGGATTTACTGCATTTGCTTAAGACGCACTATCTCTATACTAAGAATGATCGACTTACAATGGTAGTTTTTCTTTTCGTATAAAGCTGCAAAATTGGCACAATCTAATGAAAAAATAGGAGGTAAATAAATGAACAAAAGAATTTGCCTAATGTTACTCGTTTCATTGCTTATGCTAGCAGCGTGTGGTTCTAATCGAGATTCAAATGAACCTGCGAATCCCGAAACGCAAATGGATAGCCGTGACAAAGATATTCCAAACACCGGAAACGAAGAAGTCAATCAAGAAAATGATCTTGGTGTACCCGATACTGGAGACGATATGAATGATCCAACTTTTGAAAAACCAGCTGAATAATCCATTGAATTATTAGAAAAATCATGATACTATTAATTTAACTATACTGAACGGAGGTGAAGGAAGAATGAAAAACGCTGTGAATGCACATAGATTTATATTGGAATTTTTATCCACATCTTGTGCCATTACTCATGAAATTGCTGACAACGGGACCAGTCTGTCCATTTTTAGCAAATTAAATGAATTTCACAGCTGATAAAGTCATTCTTTCTGAACCATACACACATGGAAAAGACTGCTTTTCAGGCAGTCTTTTTTTGTGCAGAAAAATGCTTCCAGCTGAATTAAATCTAATTGAAAAGGAAGCGAACAATATGATATGTACAATACAAGAAATTAGTAAAATGCTCGGAGGAAATACCATTTTCGATAATCTATCACTTTCTATTAAAACAGGGGATCGACTTGGAATCGTTGGGCGAAACGGTGCTGGAAAAACGACCTTATTTAAGTTAGTTGCCGGTATAGAAGCGACGGATAAAGGAAGTATCCATTATAAAAAAGGAACGAAGATAGGCTACTTGGCACAGATACCTATTTTTTCTGAAGCAATCACAGGTTATGATGTGTTAAAAAGTGCTTTTCAAACATTAAACGAATTGCAAACGAAAATGAAAGCACTAGAGAAGGAGTTGTCTACCTCCAATCCAAAAGATATGGAAAAGCTACTGCAAACATATGGAAATGTTCAAGAAGAATTTTCGAACCTCGGTGGCTATATAATGGAATCCGAACTAGATAAAGTGATTCAAGGGCTTCAGTTATCCAATTTTGTTTCACAATCTTTTTTAAGTTTGAGTGGTGGAGAACAGACAAAGATCATGTTGGGCAAACTTTTACTGACAAAGCCTGATTTACTGTTGCTCGATGAGCCGACGAATCATTTGGATTTATTTGCAGTGGAATGGCTGGAGGAATATGTAGTTAATTATACTGGCACAGTTGTCATTATTTCGCATGATCGGTACTTTTTAGACCAAGTTGTAACAAAAGTGGCGGATTTAGAGGAAGGTGAACTAACGGTCTATCATGGGAATTACTCTGCTTTTAGTATTGAAAAAGAAGAACGACTCACACGTGAGTTTCAAGCATACGAAGAACAACAAAAAAAGATTAAAAAAATGAGAGAGGCGATTAAACGTTTAAGGCAATGGGCAAATGAAGCCATTCCTCCAAATCCTGGTTTACACCGTCAAGCGAGAAATATGGAAAGGGCTTTAGAACGGATGGAAAAGGTAAGAAAGCCGCTAACTGACCCGAAAAAGATGGATTTGACTTTTGAAACCGCGGAGAGAAGCGGAAAAGAAGTGATCATAATGGAGGACGTGTGCAAATCATTCGATGAAAAAGTGTTACTTCATCATGCTAACTTACATGTGTACTGGAAAGATCGTGTAGCGATTGTCGGACGTAATGGCACTGGAAAATCTACTATATTAAATTTACTTCGTGGAGAAGTTCCAGTAGATAAAGGGAGTGCACGGCTAGGTAGTAATGTACGTGTAGGCTTTCTTTCGCAGCATTACCAAATCTCGGATCCAAAAGCTCGTCTCATCGATGTGTTTCGTAGTGAAGTGAATGTCTTCGAGGGGGATGCGCGTCACATATTAGCAAAGTTTATGTTTTACGGACCTGATGTGTTTAAACGAGTAGGTGATCTAAGTGGAGGAGAACGCATGCGTCTTCGCCTTGCGCAACTCATGCATCAGGATATAAATTTATTGATGCTAGATGAACCAACAAATCATCTAGATATCGATTCAAGAGAAGTATTAGAAGATGCTCTAGAAGACTTTCAAGGGACGATTCTTGCTGTTTCGCATGATCGATACTTTTTAAATAAGCTTTTTCCAAGGACTTCTTGGTTAGATCAAGGACAACTAACTACCTTTGAAGGTCCATATGAGTGGGCACGTGGAAAATGGGAGGAGTTACAGACTAAACAATCCCCACTCACACTCGTGGAAACAAAAGAATCAGTTAAATCAAATCAAACTAAGATAAAACAAAAACAACCAATTGAAGAGGAAATTGCTGCATTAGAATTAGAAATCAAAACATTAGGAAGTCAAATAGAGTTGGAAAATGATTGGGAGACTTATGAGCGATTGATGGAAACTAAAAAACTACAAGAGCAGCAATTAGAGAAATTATTGGAGAAATGGATGGAGAATGAAAATTGAAACGCATTGCAATAGATATGGATGAAGTTATTTCGGCTTTCAGTATGAAATGTTTGCAGCTTTTTAATGCAGAATACAATTCAAACTATAATGTAATTCATCTTCAGGGAAAGCTATTAGCGGAGCTAGATCAACGTTTTAAGGAGAAAGTGAATGATTATTTAGCAGAGGAAACTTTTTTTCTCGATTTAGAGGTGATTGAAGGAAGTCAAGATGCATTGCGAGGATTAAATGAGCAATATGAGATTTTCATTGTTACCGCGGCGATGGACTTTCCTGCTTCATTGGCACCAAAATATCAATGGTTGAAAAAGCATTTTCCTTTCTTGAATGAAAAGCATTTCGTTTTTTGTGGAGATAAAAGTATCATTCGGGCAGATTATTTAATAGATGATACGCCAAGTAATTTAGATGCATTTTGCGGGGAGGGGATTTTATTTTCCGCTCCTCATAATAGGAACGAAAACAGATACACACGTTTGAATAATTGGAAAGAAGTCGAATATTATTTTTTGTAATATAAAGTATCCTATGTTAATTATCAGTAACATTAATAACTCGTACAAAAAGCGATAAAACTTCGCCTGAATAAGCTTATCCTTGAAATGAAAGAAAAGAAAAAATTATGAATAAAGACCTTTCTATTAGAATATCCATTAAGAAAGAAATTTTTACTAATAATTTTAACTA
Organism: Psychrobacillus sp. 05T411; assembly: GCF_056396485.1. NCBI lineage: Bacteria > Bacillati > Bacillota > Bacilli > Caryophanales > Bacillaceae > Psychrobacillus > Psychrobacillus sp. 05T411. The sequence continues at coordinate 29,300 of NZ_JBFTLO010000001.1, forward strand.
GTTGCACAAATATTTTGCTCGTGGTAGTATTTACTAGATTACATAAATACACCAATTAAATACTTCTTATCAAGAGAAGCAGAGGGACATGGCCCTGTGAAGCTTCAGCAACCTCTGACATTGTCAGAAAGGTGCTAACTCCTACAAGATTTTTGGTCTTGAGAGATAAGAACTGAGAGCTATCCTTACACCCTCTTTTCTTATCCATGAGAAAAGAGGGTTTTTATCTTCATTCAGCGAAAATACTCTCATCTCTATAGAAGGTGAGATGAATGCGGTTTTGTTTACTGTTCAGCTTGTGTTCAAACGCCCGCTGGACGAAGATAAAGCCTCCGGAGGATGTCACAGATTTTGAAAGGAGTTAAAGAAGGCAGTCTAAGTTCGCGACATCCTGTAGGCCTCAAGCTCGATTCAAAATCTGGACGTAATTACGCCGAGGTGTAATTGATGTTACATAGAAAGGAAGAGGAAGAAAATGCCGATTAATGTACCAAAACAGTTGCCAGCGACGGCCTTATTAAAAAAAGAAAAGATATTCGTGATGGATGAGGAACGTGCTACTGGGCAGGATATACGTCCTATGAATATCATTATTTTAAACTTAATGCCTGAGAAAGAAAAAACAGAGCTGCAACTTTTAAGATTATTAGGGAATACACCACTTCAAGTGAATGTTACTTTTATGAACATGGCTTCCCATGAATCTAAAAATGTAAGTAAAACGCATTTAGATACGTTTTACACAACGTTCGAAGAGATCAAACATCGTAAATACGATGGGCTGATAATTACTGGAGCCCCAATTGAGCATCTACCGTTTGAGGATGTGAATTATTGGGATGAAATGAAGGAAATTATGGAGTGGACTAAAACGAATGTCACATCTGTTTTCCATATTTGTTGGGGGGCACAAGCTGCTTTGTATCATCATTATGGAATCGATAAATACGAACTACCAAAGAAATGCTTTGGTGTATTTAATCATCGTTTATCTGATTTAACGGTTAATCTTGTACGCGGATTTAACGATGTTTTCAACGCTCCTGTGTCTCGTTATACATCGATCCCTTATGAAAAAATTAAAAACGATCCAAGATTAAATATACTTTCTCTATCAGACGATGCTGGCGTTTTTTTGATCATTTCCAAAGATGAAAAACATATTATGGTTACTGGTCACCTAGAATATGACGCAACAACTTTAGCTGATGAATATAACCGTGATCTGGATAAAGGAATTGATATCGATGTACCAAAAAATTATTTCCCGAATGATGACCCATCTAAAGAACCATTAAATACATGGCGTTCCCATACGCATTTATTATTTTCCAACTGGTTGAACTATTACGTATACCAAGAAACACCTTACGAGTGGGAATAAACGATAGAAAAGCACAGAGCATTCGTTTGCTCTGTGCTAGTTTTTATTTAAAAATCCGATCAATTTCTGCAATTTCATCAGTTGAAAGTTGCACATCTAAGGTTTTCAAATTAGCTAAAACTTGCTCCGGTATTTTTGCTCCAGGAATGATTACGTCGATTGCTTCCTGTGCTAAATACCATGCAAGTACAATATTTGCAATTCCAACATTTCTATCGCCTGCTATTTGTCGTAGTTGCTCCACTTTTTCCAGGTTTTGTACAAATGGTTGCCCTTGGAATAATGGATTTTTGGAACGACCATCTTCAAATGTACTATTCTTATCGAATTTTCCCGTTAATAAGCCAGATGCAAGTGGATAATAAGGAATAAAGGAAATTTTCTTTTCCAGCGTATATGGTAAAAATTCATTTTCTGCATCGCGTTTTAATAAATTGTAACCAGATTGAAGGACATCAATATATCCATCTTGGTTGCCCTCCTTTAATTGATCAAGGGAAAAGTTCGATACACCAATGGCACGTATTTTTCCTTCTTCTTTTAAACGTTGAAGTGTGCCAATTGCTTCTGCTTTCGGTGTATTTTCATCTGGATAATGTATATAAAATAGATCAATATAGTCAGTTTGTAGACTGCGCAAACTATTTTCCACCGTTTCTCTTAAAAACTTAGGAGAGTTGTCTATAAAAACTTGTCCATCTTCTAATTTGTGTGCCCCTTTTGAAGCTAATATAATTTCGTGTCGGCTCTGACTTTCTTTTAAGACTTCTCCAATTAACTCTTCCGATCTCCCTTTACCGTAGATGAAAGCTGTATCCAAAAAGTCAATTCCATTATTAATTGCTGTACGAACGATTTCTTTTCCAGTTTCATCGTTTAGATTAGGAAATAGATTATGTCCTCCTACTGCATTTGTACCTAATCCAACTGGATTTACAAATAATCCTGTTTTACCGATCTCGACTTTGACTACCATACTAGTAAAACAACTCCTTTTTCTGATAACTTTCATGATAATCATACCAATTTAAAATATTCGCTTAAAGCAATAAGATTTACTTTAAGAGATTAAAGGAATTTTTCTTCTCTATGACGAATAATATGCTTTATGAAGAAAGAAAACTAAGGAGCTTAAAGATATTGAATACAAATTTATTTTTCGTCCGCCACGCACATTCTACCTATTCATCAGATGAGTTTAACAGACCATTGTCAGAACGCGGGATGCTAGACGCAAAGTTAATTACGAATCTCTCGAAATTGTTGCAAATCGACCACGTCATTTCAAGTCCATATAAAAGAGCCTTTCAAACTGTTGAAGGAATCGCAGAATTGATCGGGGAAGAAATAGAATTGATGGACGATTTTCGTGAACGCTTGCTTTCGAAACATCCCCTAGCAGATTTTAACGAGGCTATTTCACAAGTGTGGGCAGATTTTGATTTTTCATTGGAAGGAGGAGAGTCCAATCATCTTGCCCAAAAAAGAGGGCTAGAGGCAACCCTCCAAGTTTTAGATAAGTACGAAGGTCAAAATATCGCAATCGGGACACATGGCAACATCATGGTGCTCATTATGAATTATTTTGATCCGCGATTTGACGTCCACTTTTGGCAGGAGCTTGCCATGCCTGATATATATAAACTTACTTTTAATAAAAAGAGACTTGTTGCAGTTACAAGAATAAATCCGCAAGTAGTAAGCTTATCAAACACAGGCTATTCAATATATACAAGAGCAGATTAACTTTGATAGATATTGAAAAAAGAATGAGCGGGGGTATTTATMCATGATTAAAAATAAACAACAGCTGAAGCGAAAAATTGTAAATAAAACGATACTTGCTTTTTTTAGTTTGCTTGCTATTAGTATTTTTATAACGCCTTCCGTTTTTAGTAAAGAAAAAGAAAATACCCCTTCACAATTTCACGCAAAGGTAGTAACCAATTATGAAGTGTCCTTTCATTCAAAGTGGAAAAAGTCACCAAAAGGTTTACAACAAGCGACCATTGATGGAAAAGGAGAATCAGTATCAGAAGAAGGCGAAGCAGTCCTTATCATTGAAAATTTCAAAACGAAAAAAACAACAATTTATCAGTTAAAAAATAATGATCTTAGTCAATACACGCCTAAATATATCGAATGGATTGATGAAAATCGCTTATTTGTCATTGTTGGTTATGCTTATGGTACGGTTACCACCGGTGGGAAACTGTATGTACTAAATATAAAAGACAATATCGTTACTCCAGTAATCGATGATTTACTAGATAACGAAGAAATCATGACAGTTATAGTCCATAAAAATAATACTTTCACTTATAAAAAACATGTGTATGACAGTGAACATTATGATGATAAGGAAAGTCATATCGAGGAAGTAACAATTCCAATTCCATAGACTAAAGATGCTATGGTAGGAAAAAGTAGTCCATCTAAGGGTTTAGCGCACTATAAAATCGAATTAATGCACTTTGTCGATCCTGGCCTTATGGACAGAGTAACATATGATAAAAGCTTCCAACCATTCGATGCTAGGATGAAAGTAAAGGAACAAATGGAATGGATAGCGAAGTGTAATGTCGATGCTATCCTCATAACTTGTACAAACTATATTGCCCTATTAAACGAAGAAGATTTTTCATTATCCATTCCGATTATTAAAATAGACGAACCTTATTTTGAGGCAATTTGCCAAAGAAAAGAACCTCAAATAATCCTTTTTACAAATCCAGCTACAGTAAAAGGTACAATGAACCGATTAAATGACTATGCGAAAGCTCAACAAAAAACTTTAGATTTAGAAGTTGTTGTGATTGATGGTACATTTGAATTGTTGATGCAGGGGTTAAGTGATGAGTACAACCAGTTAATCTCAAACTACATACGAAAAATCGTTCAAGATGGAAACAAAGAAATCACCGTTGCCCAATTATCTATGGTGAATGCTTCTAAGCAGATTGAGCGCGAGCATTCTAAGACGATTATTAATCCATTAGATACATTGAGTTCTTCCATTGTATATCAATTAAAAACGGAAAAAAGTAATCTATTTAGGTAGGAAAAACCTAATAGATTACTTTTCTATTAAAAAATCATCCATTGAAGAACATACTACTCTCCTGATCAATATCAACAATTACACCTGTCTTGGCATTTACGTCCACTTGATATACTTTGCCTGCAGCTGTCGAAATAAATACTTCGTACACTAAAAGTCCATTTTCCATATCCAAATCCACATGGATTACTTGCCCTGGCACTTGCTGTCTTGCATTTTGCATTGCTTGCTCAATTGTAATTCGCTGTCTACTCATAGGGTTAACCAATTATAGATATCCTCCTTATGCAAATGTATCATTCTACCATATGTATGGGGGAGAACTTCGGTTACTTTTTTAAAACAACTACCTCCATTAAAAAACTGCACCTCTAATTGTTAATTCGTTCTAACAATAGCGGTGCAGTTCATATACGAATGGAGGTAGTTCCAATGATAAATTTTAATGCTAGTGACCTAGTCAACTTATTGAATAATAAATTTAAAATTTTTTTAGCACCTCGTTAGTACTCCTGAATAATCATGCGTTAATTCTTCTCCGATGAAGTCAAAAAAACCCGGGACCTCAAGATGGATATTATTTTTAATAATTTTAATAACACGCTCTTTTAAATCTTGTTCCAAGTCTTCTCTGTAATCATTACTTGTTTGAAATAATACACTTTGCAGTTTGGGTTCTAGCTGTTTTAAGATCGCAAGAATGTCTATTTCGTCCATTTATTCACCTCCTTTTCTTTTTTCAATATTACTATTAACTACATTCTCAATGTTGTGGATGGCATTTTCAAGAGATTCTATTTTATTTTCAAAGCGGTGTAATAAATAAATGGATACAACAATTGGAAATCCAAAGTTGCCGATTAAAGGTACAATATTCCCTGCATCAATCATGAGAAATCCCCTTTCTAATTTTTTTAATAACATTTTTTCTTGTCTTTTGGACAGCTTGTTGAGAGATTCCTAAATACTGAGCAATCTCTTTATCTGTCATTTGCCTCACATAAACAAGTGATAGTATTTCTTTTTGTCTATCTGTAAGTGCTTTAAAACAATTAAATAATTTATCATCAGATATATGGTCGGCAATGTCTTTAGAAAATTCAATTGCATCTGAATATGATTTCTCGAAGTAGACAGGAGAAAAGTCTAAGTTTTCCAAATCACTTGTAAGTATTAATTGGTATCTACTCTTATAGGTGCGCATCTTTTGATCGAAATGTTTACTCTCATAGTGTAAAACTTTTATTAGATAGGATAAAATTCTGTAATTTTGATAATATTTTTTAAATTTTATATCAATTTTTCGTTTGATTTCTTCTGATTTAGTAATTTGATATTCTTMAAATAATTTTTTGTTGTAAGGACATTTTAAAAACTCTTGAATTATCTTCTGTTTTTCGGAACCCATTTTGTCACTCCTTCACAAAAAAGAATCTTCGTTCTGATTTGGCGTGTGAAAAATAATGTGTTGCATCCCGGGTAAGATATATCTTGTCCTATAAAGGGGATTTTTCCTCGTTATTAACAACCATTTTATTAAAAAAATTTTATTAAATTTTATCGGGACTTTATACTTAATATGTTATAATTGTGTTAAATTAATATTTAGTAAAAAGTAATTGTTCTTTCCTAAATATTACTAAAAAATAACCATGTTTAGAACAAAAATAAGTTGGGAAATATCATTTTCTAAGTATATTTATTTTTGTGTAAATTATTAAAATTTCATAAAAGAAGGAAATTTTAATAATATATAATATTTTTTGGATAGCTGACATATCTATATATTAAACTTGTTAATCACCACTCTTAACCCTTTCATATCTTATTGTCGGAATAGGTCGAGCGATTGTAAAAGGTTTCTTACTTTTCTTAAAGAACTAATATATGTAATACGTTCATAGGGGTGAGGAAAATGAGTAGTGTAGGTTATACCATCAAACAGGAGAGATTAAATCAAAAAATCAAACAGTCTGTATTGGCAAAAGGGATCTGTTCTACTTCCTATCTCAGCAAAATTGAGAATAATTCAACTGTACCAAGCGAGGAAGTTATAACCTCCCTACTGGAAAGGTTAAACTTGGAAATAGAACAGTTGCCAAATGAAGAGGAAAATAAGTTCATAGAAGCTTTTTATGAGGAATATAAAAAAGCAATTATGCAAAGGGACAAGAAAAGGATAAAAGAAACACTAGAGAAGTTCTCTATTAGAAATAACTACTTTTTGCAACTAAAAAATTTCTATACTTATAACCTTTATATGTTTCGATTAATGTTAATCTTGAACGAAAAGGCCGAGGTCTTACAATCCACTTATGATGTGATCATAAAAACAGAAGCTGATTTTGATGAGAAGCAAAGATTTTTAGGGAATTTAAATATAGGTTTGTATTTCTACTTAAATGACGAATATTATAAAGCCTTAAACAGATTAGAGAGCTCCGTGAAGTTTGTAAATAGTGTAGCAAATGAAGAGTGGGAGATAGCGGATTTTCACAATGTGCTTAGCTTGATTTACTTTAAATGCAATCAATTTTTTAACACTATTAATCACGCTTCAAAATCGCTAGCCTACTATAAAGACAATCTCCTATTCGAAAGAGCAATTGATAGCTACATCGTTATGGGGGTTGCGCATAAAAAAATGAGACGATACGAAGAAGCAGAGAAAAATTATAATCTAGCCAAAAAGCTGGTGATAGACTATAAAGTTGTTAATTATGAAGGGATGATTTATCAAAATATAGGATCATTATATGCAGTCCAAGCGAATATAGATAAGGCCATTGAGTATTATAAGCTAAGTTTAAATAGTAAAGAAGAGAATGATAATATGGAAGGATATTTGATATCTATTTTTTCAATCATTAAGGAATATTCTAAGCAAAATAACCATGTAGAAGTGCTTAGTTGGTGCAAAAAAGGTTTTGATGTCATAGAGCATAGTGAAAATAAATATAATAGAGTAAACCGTTCCTATTTTTGTCATTTGGAAATTTATAGGGCATTCCATTCTTCTGCCGATGATCTTGAAGTGGTATTAAAGAAAGGGATAAACTATTTCAAGATGATTCATGACGACCGACATGTTCAAAAGTATGCCATTCTTCTGGCGAATTACTATTTTAAAGAAAGTAAGTTTAAAGCAGCTGACTTATATTATCAGCAAGCTATTCAAATGCTATATAAACAAAATTCTATTACTAACTGGGAGGATTTGTGAAATGAAAAAGAAAAATGTATTTATCTGGTTATCTTTAGCTATGATTTTGACATTAAGTTTTACATCATCCGCAATTAATATTGCCGAAGACGAAGTACCTAGACCTACATCTGTCGTTTACACTTCTTTCTTATAAAAAATAAGTTGATATTAGGTTTGTAAAAATGTGTTGCCCGATACTCATTAGCTTTATATGGCTGATGGGTATCTTTTGATTGGTAAGAAAATCATTTCTGTAGGGAATACCTAATAGAAAACAAAATTGAATATCACTACTGAATGACTTCTGCAAACAATCGATGTGAAAAGAGCAATTTCATGGATTATCAAGCAAATAATTTTTGAAATGAAGTAACATACTATAAGATAGTAATGTTGCTTTAAATCTTCCATATTAATGAAATAGAGCAACGATTATATACTAAATTTTTTGTCTAACAGACACCAGGAGGAAACAGAAATGAAAGTAGTAGCAATCGTCGGAAGTATTCGTAAGGATTCATACAATTTAAAATTAGCACAGCATGTACAAAAACGTTATGCAGATCAATTTGATCTTGAAATTTTAAGCTTACGTGATCTACCAATGTACGATCAAGATATCGAACTAGAAGCTCCACAAGCTGTGCTAGATTTCAAAGCTAAAGTAAAAGAGGCTGATGCGGTACTTTGGGTAACACCAGAATACAATTCAACTATTTCAGGTGTGCTTGGTAACGCTATTGACTGGATGAGCCGTGTGGATAAAGTGATGAACGGTAAACCATCCATTATTATGGGTGCTTCTATGGGCGCATTAGGAACTGCAAAAGCACAAATGCACTTACGCGATATTTTATTCGCAAGTGGCTTAAACTCACCACTACTACCAATGAACGAAGTATACGTTGGCGCTGCGCATACGAAATTTGATGCAGAAGGCAATATGACAGACGAAGCAACCATCCAATTTTTAGATACAGTGATTGGGAACTTCCAAGAGTGGATGAAACAATACGTATAAAGAACATGCTCCCTTATACAACAAGTGTATAAGGGAGTTTTTACATGCTTCTAAAAATAAGAAGGGAATTGTCTTTAATTTTTATTATCAATTTCGAAAATCATTCATATACTAAGTTGACAAATTATTTAGACTTGTGTAAAATTCATCGATAATAAAACCATACAAATTCGTTGATGAGAAAAAATAGTAGATGAAACTGTTCCAAAGAGAGCCGGTGTATGCTGAAATCCGGTGTTCCGTTCATGTATGAAAATCCTCTCTGAGAAGTCGAGCTGAAGTAAAGTAAGTGAGACCGGGTGTCTACCGTTAAAAAGAACGCGTATGTTAGTACGTGGCTAAGTGCTATTGCAGAATGAAACTTTGCAATAGAATTAGGGTGGTATCGCGGTTAAACCCGTCCCTTTTTACAGGGACGGGTTTTTTGTATGTTTTATTAATAAAATGAGGAGTGATACCCAATGGTTAAGGAAAACGAAAAAGAAACTGCTCCAAAACGAGAGGAAGGCATTCGACGGCATTGGCAGCAAAATGAAATCTTTCAAAAATCCGTGAAAAATAGGGAGGGGAGCCCTTCTTTCGTATTTTATGAAGGCCCACCCACTGCCAATGGCTTACCACATGTTGGTCATGCATTAGGACGTACGATTAAAGACGTCGTCGCAAGATACAAAACAATGACTGGACATCAAGTAGTACGTAAAGCTGGTTGGGATACACATGGTTTACCGGTCGAGCTTGGGGTCGAAAAGCTATTAGGGATTTCTGGTAAAAGCGATATTGAAAAGTATGGAGTAGAGGCATTCATAGAAAAATGTAAAGAAAGTGTCTTTGTTTATGAAAAGCAATGGAGAGAGTTTACGGAAAGTCTCGGTTATTGGGTGGATATGGATGACCCGTATTTGACATTAAGCAATGCTTATATAGAAAGCGAATGGAATATACTTGGTACTATCCATGAAAAAGGGCTATTGCAAAAAGGCCACCGTGTTTCTCCGTATTGTCCTAGTTGCCAAACTTCACTCAGCTCGCATGAAGTGTCACAAGGTTATAAAATGGTAAAAGATTTATCGGCAACAGCTAAATTTAAAATAACAAATGGAGACAATGAATACTTTCTTGGATGGACAACAACGCCTTGGACTTTACCTGCAAATGTAGCACTGGCAGTTCATCCTTCGTTGAAATATGTTCGTGCTAAACTAGGGCAAGAAATTTTCATCGTAGCAGAAGCATTAGCTGGTTCAGTATTAAAAGAGGAATATGAAATACTTTCTGTCCATCTTGGCGCTGAATTAATAGATATTCCATATACAGCCTTATTTGATTTTGTAAATGTAGAAAACGGACATAAAGTAGTGACTGCTGACTATGTGTCTGCAGAGAGTGGAACAGGGATTGTTCATATTGCGCCTGCTTATGGGGAAGATGACTACAAGGTAGTAAAAGAAAATGGATTATCTTTTGTCCATGTGGTGGATGAAAAAGGAAAATATACGCCGGACGTGACCGGTTTTGAAGGTCGATTTGTCAAGGATTGCGATGTAGATATTGTTCGTTACCTAGCTGCCAAAGGTTTACTTTACAGCAAAGAAAAGTACGAACATAGTTACCCTCATTGTTGGCGTTGCGATTCCCCTCTTTTGTATTATGCAAATGAAAGCTGGTTTATCCAAACAACAGCCTTGAAAGAACAGTTTATACAAAACAATGAACAAGTCACTTGGTACCCAGAACATATAAAGCACGGAAGATTCGGCAATTTTTTAGAGCAAATGGTTGATTGGAATATTAGCAGAAAACGTTATTGGGGAACCCCGCTTAACGTTTGGGAATGTGAAGCGTGTAATCATGAATATGCACCAAAAAGCATAGAAGATTTAAGACAGCATTCGATTGATCCTTTAGATGATATCGAACTGCATAAACCTTATGTCGATCAAGTGAAGCTTCGGTGTTCCAATTGTGGCGGGACAATGATCAGAACGCCTGAAGTCATCGATGTATGGTTTGACAGTGGTTCTATGCCATTTGCCCAATATCACTATCCATTTGAAAATAAGGAGCTATTTGAAAAACAATTTCCGGCGGATGTAGTAGTAGAAGGAATTGACCAAACGCGTGGGTGGTTTTATAGTTTGCTTGCAGTATCCACTCTTTTCACAGGAAAAGCGCCTTATAAACGAGTACTATCGACGGGTCATATTTTGGATGAAAACGGTCAAAAAATGTCTAAGAGTAAAGGAAATGCATTGGATCCAGTAGAGTTAATTCAAAAGTATGGAGCAGATGCATTACGCTGGTCTTTATTGGTAGACAGTGCACCTTGGAATACGAAACGTTTTTCCGAACGCATCGTGCAAGAAGCGAAATCTAAACTTATCGATACGTTAGACAATGTGTATAGTTTTTATTCGTTATATACGAATTTAGATAATTACAAACCTAAAGCGAAAGTTAAAACGAAGAAAAATAAGTTGGACGACTGGATATTGTCACGTTTGCATAGCACGATTAAAGCGGTGAGAACTAGTTTAGACGATTATCAATTTACAAATGCTGCAAGAGAAATTGCAAATTTCTTAGAGCAAGTAAGTAATTGGTATGTAAGACGATCAAGAGAAAGATTTTGGTCAAGTGGCATAAACCCAGAAAAGGCAGCTGCATATAAAACGCTAAACGAAGTATTAACCAAAACTAGCCAGTTGTTAGCACCATTGACTCCTTTTGTGGCGGAAGATGTGTATATGAATTTGACGGGAGAAAGTGTTCATTTATCCAATTTTCCTAAAGCCGATGAACAATTAATAAATGAAAAGCTAGAAAAAGAAATGGCTGCTGTCCTGCAAGTAGTTGAGTTAGGAAGAAGTGTGCGAAATAGTACTTCCTTAAAGGTAAAACAACCATTAGGCGGACTCTCGCTTATGAGTTCAATTAATAATATGGATTGGAATTTATACGAAGATATTATCAAAGATGAGTTGAATGTTAAGAAATTTGAATTGATAGACAATGAAGGGGAATTTGTTTCTACCAAAATAAAACTCGATTTCAAAAAAGCCGGAGCAAAGTTTGGGAAACAGTCGAATTCGATTAATGCATGGCTTCAATCATTAAGTGAAACGCAAGTACAACAATTCATGGAAGCCGGTTTCATGGAACACGAAAATACTAACATAGGAGTAGAAGATGTACAGATAGAAAAAATAGCGAGGGATGGATATGCTTCTGCATCAAATGGAGTGTACACCGTTACTTTAAATATCACTTTAACCGAAGAACTCCTACAAGAAGGATTGGCTAGAGAGTTGATCAGAGCTATACAAGCATATCGTAAACAATTAAATCTTCCCATCGACTTACGTGTGGATATTACGGTGAGTGCAGATAAAGAACTTCAAGCTGTCTTTGAAAATTTTAAACATATGTTGGAGCAAAACTTATTAATGCGAAACTTATTAATTAGTGAAGAAGTAGACGGGGGAACAGAAATACAAATAGCAGGTCATACCATTTCATTACAGTTAATATCAGTAAATAACTAATACAACACTGGATATTAGGATAATAGCTAATATCCAGTTTTTTTGCCAATCTTTAGATTCATCTAATATTTGTGAAGCCTAATTCCTTTGATAGCTTGTGATTTTTTTCATAGCTAGAAACTTCTTGATAGATTCTTTAGTAATAGTTGCGGAATATTCTTTTATCTTTTCGGATCATCTAAAATGAGTTGTAAACCTTGATTAGTCCTTATGCCATTCAAGTTTTTTTTATATGCTGAAGTACCGAATAAATTCTTCTTTAGTGAGATAAAAGCTGATTTTGAAAACAAAATGATAAAAATAGTTTGACAATTGAAAGTATTGCTACTATCATAGACAGTAACTTAAATGTTCGGGTACGGGTAGAAGATTTCGGGAGCGAGATCGCCCAAAGAACAGTTGAGCCGAGATTAGAAGAGCATAGCAGAGAAATTATTTGAATAAGAAGAGTAGCATTTGTGCGCAATTTAGAGAGTCAGTGGTTGGTGAGAACTGATTTGTAGCAAGTGTGAATGGACTTATGAGAGCTATCTTGAGAGCGAGCAGTCGTTTTAGAGGTAGACGTGTTTCCTACGTTACAGGAAATGAAGTGGGAGTGGAAACACTCCAACAAGAGGTGGCACCGCGGTTAAATCCGTCCTCTTCAAAGGAATTTTTTTCGATTCCTTTGAAGAGGACTTTTTTTGTATTAAAAAATAGTGAAGTCGAGTTAAGCGGAGGGAGAGACCTAAGATGAGAGATTTTATTGAAAAAGTAGAGAAAAATGAACACTTACAATATGAAGAAATGGTAATAGCATCACGATTAATGTTTGATGAAGCGACAGAATTACAACAAATTGCTGATTTTCTCGTAGTGCTATCTAAAAAAGGAGAAACAGCTAATGAAGTGGCAGCGCTTGCTACTGTTATGAAGTCGTTTGCGCTAAAACTGAATGAACCAGTCGGAAATTATATGGATAACTGCGGTACCGGGGGAGATGGCTTAAAGAGCTTCAACATTAGTACAACTTCCGCTTTTGTATTAGCAGGGGCTGGAGCATCAATTGCAAAACACGGAAATAGGAAAATTTCAAGTGCGGCAGGGAGTTCCGATGTATTAGAAGCACTAGGTATAGACACCGCTATCTCTTCGGAAGCATCTATGGATTTACTTGCACGAGAAGGGCTTACTTTTCTTTATGCACCAAGCGTTCATCCCAAATTAAAGCGAATTGGGCTCGTTCGCCAACAAATTGGAAAGCCAACAATCTTTAATTTGATTGGTCCTCTAACAAACCCGATTCAACTTGCAACGCAGTACACAGGTATTAATCGACCGGACTTTACCATGGAGTATGCAACGGTATTGCAAATGCTTGGAAGAAAACGTGCAATCGTTGTTTGTGGAGCCTTAGGGATGGATGAAGCATCACTAGCAGGAAAGAACTCCTTTGTACTTGTGGATAAAGGGGATCTAATACCTTTCACTTTAACACCAGAAGATGTCGGTCTTAAAGCTGCTCCGGTGTCAGCAATCCGAGGCGGAGATGCGTTCGAAAATGCGAAAATCATGCGATCGGTATTGCAAGGGGAACGTAGTCCATTTTTTGACACAGTCATATTTAATGCAGGGGTTGGCTTGTATGCAAATGCTATGGTAGGCACTATTCAAGAGGGGGTTAAAATAGCAGCGGATAGTATCTTGTCTGGCAAGGCACTTGGAAAATTAGAAGCAGTGATCGAGTTCAGCAACCATGCACGCAAACAGGAGGTAGTATGATGGCAACTATTTTAGACAAGATACTAGTCGAGAAAAAGAAACAAATCGAAATCTTAATAGCGCAACACACTCTAGTAGTAAAAAGTGAAGTGGACCGTCCTTCTTTATTTAATCGATTATACCGTAGTGAATATTTGCAAGTCATTTCTGAAATAAAGCGGGCTTCTCCTTCGAAAGGGTTAATTGCAGAAGGTGTGAATCCTAGGGAGCAAGCGAAAGCCTATTACGAGGCAGGAGCGGCTTGTATTTCTGTTTTGACGGATACTCCATTTTTCAAAGGTACTTTTGAGGATTTAGCAGATGTCGCGCGAACAGTCCCTATTCCTTTGTTATGCAAAGACTTTATCATCCATCCAGTGCAAATTGATCACGCTAAAAACGCAGGAGCTTCTGTCATTCTTTTAATCGTTGCAGCGCTGAGTACAAACGAGCTAACTGAACTTTATCAATATGCAACAAGTCTAGAGCTAGAAGTATTAGTCGAAGTTCATGATGCGGAAGAATTAGATCGCGCACTGCAGTTGGGTGCACAAATTATCGGCGTAAATAATCGGGATTTGCGAACCTTTGACGTCGATTTGAAACGCACAGAAGAAATCGCCTCGATCTTTCCCTTTCATGAAGAGCGAGTACTTATTAGCGAAAGCGGTATTTGGAATGCGGAAGATGCGGAGCGAGTGGCAAAAGCTGGTGCTAGCGGAGTGCTTGTTGGCGAGTCACTTATGAGAAGTGGCGATGTCGGAAGTGCGCTTCAATCTTTACAAGTGGAGCTAGGGGGCATCCTGAAATGACGAAAGTGAAAATTTGTGGATTAATGGAAAAAAAGCATGTGGCAGCCGCCGTGGAAGCCGGAGCAGATGCAATTGGTTTTGTTTTTGCTCCTAGTAAGCGTCAAATTACAGTGGAAAAGGCGCATGAACTGGCGAAAGATATTCCAGCTTCTGTCTTGAAAATTGGTGTATTTGTCAATCCGACGAAGGACGAACTTGAGAAGGCTTATCGTGAAGTACCGCTAGATTTTGTTCAATTTCATGGCAATGAAAGTCCTGATTTTGTTCACTCAACTAATTATCCTTCTATTAAAGCATTGTCTATTCGAAGTGAAGAAGATGTCGAAAGAGCAAAACAATATAACACAGACTTTTACTTATTCGATGCACCTCAAGCTGGTAGTGGCATCACATTTGATTGGCAGCTAATGCAAGGGCATGAAGTGCCAAAGGAAAATGTGATTTTAGCTGGTGGGCTAAATCCTAAAAATGTAGCCGAGGCTATTGGGCGAGTGAAGCCGTATATGGTGGATGTATCCAGTGGAGTCGAACGTAATGGCATAAAAGATGAGCAATTGATTCATGCATTTATTCAAGCGACAAAAAGTGAGGAGAGATGAGCAAATGGTACAAACAAAAGCAGGGAGATACGGTCGATTCGGAGGCCAATTTGTTCCAGAAACATTAATGACGGCATTAATAGAGTTAGAAACAGCTTATGAGAATGCTATAATTGATCCTACTTTCATAGAGGAAGTTAACTATTATTTAAAAGATTACGTTGGCCGGGAGAATCCACTCTATTTTGCAGAACGATTGACTAGTCAAGTTGGTGGAGCAAAAATCTATTTGAAGCGAGAAGATTTAAACCATACCGGGGCACATAAAATTAATAACACGATCGGGCAGGCATTACTTGCAAAGCGGATGGGGAAAAAGAAAATAGTCGCTGAAACAGGAGCAGGACAGCATGGGGTTGCTACTGCTACAGTTTGCGCCTTATTTGATATGGAATGTGTCGTATTTATGGGGAAAGAAGATATTCGTAGACAAGAGATTAATGTATTCAGAATGGAACTTCTTGGTGCGAAAGTCGTTTCCGTCGACCAAGGTTCTGGTACGCTAAAAGATGCTGTCAATGAAGCACTTCGCTACTGGGTATCAAATGTAGAAGATACGCATTATATATTAGGTTCCGCACTTGGACCGCATCCGTTTCCAAAAATTGTTCGTGACTTTCAACGAGTGATCGGTGTGGAAACAAGAAAACAAATTCTAGAAAAAGAAGGTCGTTTACCGGATGCGGTGATTGCTTGTGTTGGTGGCGGCAGTAATTCCATTGGTATGTTCCATCCTTTTGTAGAAGACGAGAAAGTTGCATTGTATGGTGTAGAGGCAGCTGGAAGTGGGATTGAAACTGGTAAGCATGCTGCAGCAATTGCTGGTGGGAAAGAAGGAGTACTTCATGGTGCGTATATGTATGTACTACAGGATGATGATGGGTTGATACAAGAGGCGCATTCCATTTCTGCCGGACTTGACTATCCTGCTGTTGGACCAGAGCACTCTTACTTACATGATATAGGTCGAGCAACATTTACTTCCGTAACGGATAGCGAGGCACTAGAAGGATTGCAATTGCTTGCAAAAACAGAAGGAATTATTCCAGCTTTAGAAAGTGCACATGCCATTCACTTTGCAGCAGGTCTAGCTAAAACAATGAGTGAAGAGGAGATTGTAGTCGTATGTTTATCGGGACGTGGGGATAAAGACGTGCATACTGTTCGAGAGGCGCTTGGAGGTGCAGGGGAATGACTAAAAAAACATTAAGCAAAGCAATACAAACAAGATTGGACGCAGGAGAAAAAGCATTTATTCCATATATTATGGGTGGAGATGGGTCGATAAAAGAGCAAATACTTTTTCTTCAAGAAGCGGGAGCTACTGCAATCGAGGTTGGTATCCCATTCTCCGATCCAGTAGCAGATGGCCCGACGATTCAACGAGCCGGAGAACGAGCACTTGAAAATGGCGTAACGTTGCGGACTATTTTAGATGAGTTAAGAGGGATTCGGGATGAAGTAACGATTCCGCTAATAATAATGACCTATATCAATCCCATTTTAAGCTATGGGATCGATGCATTTGCACAAGCTTGTAAAGATAGTGGAGTTTACGGTTTGATCGCACCAGATGTACCCCTAGAAGAAAGTGAATTATTGAAAAACGCATTATTAGAGTCAGATGTCTCACTTGTTCAACTTGTTTCACTAACTAGCCCACCTGAACGCATCGAAAAGATTGTAACTGCCGGTGAAGGATTTATCTATGCGGTCACTGTTAATGGGATTACGGGAGTACGAGACGGATTTAATGAGCAATTAGAAAAGCATTTGAAGCAATTGAAAGAAATAAGTCCAGTTCCGGTTCTTGCTGGGTTCGGTATTTCCACCCCAGAACAAGTAAAATCGGTTGGAGACATGGCAGATGGAGTTATTGTTGGAAGTGCGATTGTAGAGGCGTTTCATCAGAATGAATTAGAAAAAATACGAGAGTTAGTTGGGGCTTCTAAAAAGAAAGTTCTAAACTAATAGAAATGGCCCTTTGATGTAAAGTCAAAGGGCTTCTTTGTCTTAATGAATGATTCAATCACTTGCACACAAATTACTTGTATGCAAATAATTTTCTATATGTTACATTCTTATTAATCTGAAAATAAAATTGAAGAGGAAGATATTTGTGGAAAAAATTGATATTTGAATTCATTTTCTACTAAGTAAAGCATGGCAAAGTGTAAATCAAGTAAGTAAATCCAAATTATCCTTTTACGGTGTGACGCCAGTTCAATATGCATTACTTCGTCTACTTTGGAAAAGAGATGGTCAAATTGGTTATGAATTGCTTTTTAATAAAAGTATTAAAATGAGTGATTTACATTTTATTTAAAACTACTATACCTATTTATGGAATGGAGGAACAAGAAATGTCGAAAATTCCGTCAGTACTTCAAAATTTGCGTCTCCCTGTAATCGGAGCACCCTTATTTATTATTAGTAATCCCAAGCTAGTGATTGAGCAGTGTAAGGCAGGAATCGTTGGATCAATGCCTGCACTGAATGCGAGGCCAGCATCTTTACTTGATGAATGGTTGGCAGAAATCACAGAGGAGCTGGAGGATTATAACGCAAAAAATCCTGATCGTCCAGCTGCCCCATTTGCAATCAATCAAATTGTTCACAAGTCAAATGAACGATTAGAACATGACATGGAATTGTGTGTGAAGTATAAAGTTCCCATCATTATTTCATCCTTAGGTGCACGTGAAGAAATATTTGAGGCTGCACATAACTATGGAGGAATTGCTCTGCACGACGTCATTAATAATACTTTTGCCCACAAGGCAATCGATAAAGGTGCAGATGGCATAATTGCTGTTGCAGCAGGGGCTGGCGGTCATGCTGGTGTGAAAAGTCCTTTTGCTTTAGTTCAAGAAATACGACAGTGGTTTGATGGTCCGCTTGCTCTTTCCGGATCGATTGCCACGGGAAGTGCTGTCCTGGCTGCCCAAGCGATGGGAGCCGATTTTGCCTATATTGGCTCACCGTTCATTGCAACACATGAAGCCCGTGCATCTGAACAATATAAGCAAGCGATTGTTGACTCCACGTCTGATGATATTGTGTATAGCAGTCTTTTCACTGGTGTACATGGAAATTATCTAAAACCGTCCATTCAAGCGGCAGGATTAGATCCGGACAATCTTCCAGAAAGTGATCCATCCAAGATGAATTTTGGAGAAACGTCCGCAAAAGCATGGAAAGATATTTGGGGAAGTGGCCAAGGAATTGGTTCTATTAGTGAGATTACTAGTGCGGCAAAGTTCGTAGACAAACTTTCCATAGAATATGTGGAAGCTAAAGACAGTCTATTTAGCCGAAGTGTAGCTGGGAAAATCTGAATATGCAAATAATGTCCTAATTTAATAGATAATATTGTGCTTTTTAACTATTATAGAGCTGCTCCCTTTCGAGTAGCTCTATCTGATTCCTACTTAATTCATCAAACTTGCCCGGTTCCAAATCTCTTTGCATTTCTTGCTCGAGCCTGTTCCGCTTCAACTTCTCGATCGCGAGGTTCTGCATTAGTCTCTAGTGAGTTTAGCAAATTTCTAGTAATCACAGACACTTCCTCGACAGCTTTATGAAAAATTTCTTCATTTACTTTTGAAGGCTTATTAAATCCGGAAACTTTACGAACATATTGAAGGGAAGCTGCATAAATCTCATCATCTGTTGCGGTTGGCTCAAAGTTAAATAGTGTTTTTATATTTCTGCACATATTGTTCTCCTCTACTATGGTGTGATTTTCTTGATTGTACCATATTCGGATAAATAGATTGGTTAAAGTCTTTCGATAAATATAGGAATGAGGATGATAATGAATGAATCTTGTCATAAGTCCGCCTACAGACATAGAAAAGCTGTCACTTTTTTTAGAGGAAATGAACACAAATCCGGAAAGTCATATCGGATACTGTGGTAATACCAAGGAGGAGATAGCGCATACGCTAGTCCACAGTTTTTCTGATGGAGATATCTCCCAATGTTTTGCGGTTGCGTATGAAAATAAAGAAATAGTTGGTGCACTAGGATTTGATCTGGACAAGGAAAGTAAAAGTGCAGAAGTATGGGGACCTTATATTAAAAAGGAAATGTTGAATCTAGGTATTGCAGAAGCCTTATGGGAAAAAGCGAATGAAATGTCTAATAACGTAGTGAACGAACATTCTTTTTTCGTGAATATAGAGAATAAATTCGCACAACAGTTTGCTATAAGTAAAAAAGCAGTCAACAAAGGAAATCATCTATTACTGAAAGCTTTCCGTAAGGATTTAGGTAAAGTTGATTTAGCGCAGATAGAAACATTTAATCTTTCATACAAAGATTCATTTATTAGCCTTCATGCAACTATTTTTCCAGATACTTACTATAGTGCGTCGGAAATACTTAATCGATTAAGTGATCATAATCAATTATTAGTAATGACTGATTTTGATGGAAGGATTAAAGGATATGCTTATGTTGAAGCAAGTCCGGAGCATCAAGAAGGAAAGATTGAATATATTGCTGTATCAGCTGACTATCGAAAACAAGGGATTGGTACAAAACTAATCCGAGCCGCTTTGTCCTCACTTTTTTCTTTCGATCAAATCGAAGAAATTTCACTCAGTGTTGCAAAAGAGAATGAAAAAGCCATCCATTTATATAAGGCTGCAGGTTTTAATGAAGTGAGTGAGCTTGTTTATTATCATTGTGTTAAATAAAATAATTAAGTTATATTAGGTGTTTTTTCCTCATATTATGTTTCGTGTTTTGTATCTTGAATACTTTTTTCTTGTTTGATATCCGTTTTAGTCCCGGTCATCAAATCGTCGAAAGGTGTGTATCGGTTAGATGGGACACGTTTTCTTTTAAACATTTTATAGCACACAAATAAGAAAAGAAACAAATAAATGCTTGCAAAAACTATACTCATATAATTCATAATATTCGGCACTCCTTTTTGTATATATTCTATGCGAGTAAGTGATTTACCTTTAATAAAGTCAGAAGACGTTAGAAATTATAATTATTTGTTACATTTTGAGAAGAAATGCGCAACAATTATTTGTGTTTCACTACAAGTAAACTTGTTATTTTGGGAATTAGTTGCCTTCATTCTCAAATTGGTTGCTCTTATCCTAATTTGGTTGCTTTCGGAATAGAATTGATTGCTTTCAATGATTGGTTTGTTGCCCTAAGCCATTTACTGGATTTATTTCGACTTTGTTTGACCCACTTCGCCCTGAAAGTCTATCATTTCTGGTTGGACAACTCCATTATTTTACAAAACAAGCATACTACTTTACTTTCGCAAATAGAATATATAGAACTAATTATTCTATTATGAGAAAGGGGAAAGGTAGGCATGGCTATCCGCTTTATCAAGATTTCGGTCCTTTATTTTGTCATTGGGGTTCTATTAGGTCTGTACATGTCAATGGCGCACGATTATGCATTAAAAGGGGTGCATGTGCATATCAATTTATTGGGCTGGGCTTCATTTGTTTCTGCAGGGATTATCTATCATTTATTTCCTAGCTCCAGTAATAACATGTATGCGAAATTACATTTTTGGAGTGCGAATATCGGACTTCCCTTAATGATGATTGCCTTGACGGTACTCATATTGAATGGGGCAGAAGTGGCGACTGTATTTACTGCAATCGGTGGAGTGCTTGTTGTGTTTAGTGTCATTATGTTCGCTATCAATGTTTTCCTCAATGTCCGATCTTCAAATTAGTGCAGGAGAATAAAAGCAGAACTGTTGTTTTATTAACTTAACTCTCTACCAAAGTTGAGTTAATAATAAATTGAATGGGAGCTCTCATTGTATTAGATGCAAGAGAGCTTTTTTGTATTATCATAAAATTCTCTCTATCTATCATTTGCAGAAACTTGTAAATTTAGTATAAAATAAATGAGTAAAGGGGGATTTAGATGCTAGATATAAACCCAGATCATTTTATATTGAAACCAGCATTTGCAACTATTCATTGTGAACCGAGCTGGAAATGGAGAAAGCGCGAGAAACCGATGCCGAATTATGATTTGTTCTACATATGGAACGGTGAAGGAACGGTAGTTTTAAATGGAAAGTCATATAATGTAGAAAAAGGTCACTGTTTTCTTTTCAAACCTGGTGATTTAATAACTGCAACACATAATCCTCAAAACCCTCTTATTTTAACTTATATTCATTTTGATATATCTGAAACACCTCAACTGGTTCCACCAGCTCATAGGGTTATAGAAAATACAATTATCTTCGAATCTTTATTAACCCAATACGTTCGTTTGTTTTTAGTAAAAACATTTGGTGCAGAAATAGAGGCAAAGCTAATATTGAAGCAATTGATGATTCACTTATTAAGAGAAGAACTAGAAAAAGAAGAACAAATAAATAATATGAGTAATCGTTTATATGAAACAATTCGAGAAATAGCCAATTTTATTCAGCAACATCCTGGAGAACCCCATACAATTGAAAGCTTAGCAACACGTGCAAATTTATCCCAACGATATTTCGCTGAGAAATTTAAACAGACTATCGGGCAGACAGTTAAATCTTATATCTTACATACGAGGATACAAAGGGCAGAGCATTTATTGCATTTCACAGGTATGACAGTAACCGAGACGGCCTATGCGCTTGGTTATAATGATCTTCACTTTTTTAGCAGGCAATTTAAAAAATATACTGGGAAAAATCCATCAGAAGTTCGATAATTAACCCCCATATTTATATTTCAGGAGTACTTAAAAGCGGATTGCTTTTTAAGTACTCCTTTTTGTGCCTTAAATCAGCTTTTTTTGAACCTACATAAAAGTGCAAATATTTATTTAATTGGTCTAAATAAATTTGATTTTCAGAATGCTATTATAAAAAACAAGAACAAGAAAAAATCTAATTTAATACAAAATTTTATGAGTAAAATGACTTTAGTTTTTGGAGGAACAGTAATGGTAAATGATTATTTACAAAAGCTATTTGCAGATCGAATTGGTGGATCACAATTTGGCATAAAAAAAGAAATTTACAAATTCGAAAAAATAAAAAGAGCAAAAAGAGAAGCAATATTAGCAAATCCTACTATGCAATTGATTGATCTAGGTGTTGGAGAACCTGATTCCATGGCAGATCAATCAATTGTAAAAAAGCTAGAGACCGAAGCTCGTAAACGAGAAAATCGCTTTTATGCAGATAATGGGATCCATGAATTTAAGATGGCARCAGCAACATATATGAAAGAAGTATTTTCTATCGATGACCTTGATCCAGAAACAGAGATCAATCACGCGATTGGTTCCAAATCCGCACTAGCCATGCTTCCGACTGCATTTATAAACCCAGGTGATATTACGATTATGCCGACTCCAAACTATCCGATTCTAGGAACCCATACGGAGTACTTAGGAGGAGAGGTTGTTCACCTGCCATTACTTGCAGAAAACTCATTTTTACCAGATCTAGATTCATTGAGTGATAGTGTGTTAGAAAGAGCAAAGTTGCTTTACTTAAATTACCCAAATAATCCAACGGGTGCTGTAGCGAATCGAGGTTTTTTTGAAGAGGTTGTTCGATTTGCGAAAGATAATGAATTGATCGTTATCCATGATGCTGCTTATGCTGCCCTAGTTTTCGATCAAGAACGTCCCTTAAGTTTTTTATCGATTCCAGGTGCCAAAGATGTTGGGGTCGAGCTACATTCTTTATCCAAATCCTTCAATATGACAGGTTGGCGGATTGGCTTTATTGCAGGTAACGCTAAGCTAGTTTCCGCTTTTGCAACTGTGAAGGATAACTATGACTCAGGTCAATTTATCCCGATTCAAAAAGCAGCTGCGCATGCACTAGTACATTCAGAACTGACAAAGGAGATAGCGGCTAAATATTCACGTCGTCACGATCTTCTCGGGGAAATATTACGTGATTGTGGATTTGATGTAGTAAAACCAAAAGGATCATTTTTCTTATATACGAAGATTCCGAGATCAGTAGTAAATGGTCCGAAGTTTCAGTCCGCAGAGGAATTTAGCCAGTATTTAATTAAGGAGCATTTAATCTCCACTGTTCCATGGGATGATGCCGGACCATATGTCCGCTTTTCCGTCACATTTCAAGCAGATGGTATCGAAGAGGAAAAACAAGTAGTTGAAGAAATTAAAGCAAGACTTTGCAAGTCTAATTTCAATTATTAAGGAGGGAAGAAAAGTGGTGTTTACTAAAATGCATGGATTGGGAAACGCCTATGTGATTTTTAATCAATTAGAAGATGATATGAGAAACCAAGACTTTCACCAACTTGCTAAAGACATCTCAGATGTGAACTTCGGAATTGGATCTGACGGGATAATTCTGATCTGCTCCTCAAAAATAGCTGACTTTCAAATGAGAATTTTTAATGAAGATGGTTCAGAGGCACAGAACTGTGGAAATGGATTGCGCTGTGTATCTAAGTTTCTTTTTGACCATAAATATGCAACAACACCACGCTTTACGATTGAAACATTAGGCGGTGTTGTGACTGTGGAAGTGGAGCCACTACATAAACAACCGGTGAAATATATCACGGTTGACATGGGGCAGCCGAAACTGTTAAAGGGAATGATTCCGATGATAGGCGATCCATTCAATGCGACCATTAACGAACCGTATTCATTTGGAGAGGCTTCGTATCATCTTACTTGTGTATCAATGGGGAATCCCCATGCAATCATCTTTGTCGATGATGTAAATGCATTCCCATTAGAAAAAATCGGTCCGATTATTGAACACTCTAGCCTATTTCCAGAGCGAGTTAACATTGGAATTGTTCATGTTAAAAATCGACAAGAGCTGGATTACCGAGTATGGGAGCGAGGCTCAGGTATTACGATGGCATGTGGAACAGGGGCTTGTGCAGCAGTAGTCGCCGCTACATTAAATGAATTTCTTGATAAATATGAGCCAGTAACGGTCCATCTTCCAGGTGGAATTTTAACAATTAGATGGGATGAACATGGGCATGTATGGAAAAGGGGAGAAGCAGCTTATATATGTCAAGGTGAGTGGAATTTAAATCAATAAAACAATCCAGGAGGATGATGAAATGAATAGAGAAACGATAGTAGAAATGGTAAAAGAACATAATGTTCGATATATTCGCCTACAATTTACTGATATATTTGGAACGATTAAAAATGTGGAAATTCCAGTTAGTCAGTTGTCCAAAGCACTGGATAACAAAATGATGTTTGACGGTTCATCTATTGAAGGCTTTGTTCGTATTGAAGAGTCTGATATGTATTTATATCCTGACCTGGATACATTCGTTATTTTCCCATGGACAGCCGAAAAGGGAAAAGTAGCCAGGTTGATTTGCGATATCCATCATCCAGACGGAACCCCATTCGAGGGAGATCCTCGCAATAACCTTAGAAGATTATTAAAAGAAATGGAAGAAATGGGTTTTACTAATTTCAATGTTGGACCGGAACCGGAATTTTTCTTATTTAAACTGGATGAAAAAGGCGAACCGACACTGGAACTGAATGATCATGCTGGATATTTCGATCTTGCCCCAACCGATTTAGGAGAAAATTGCAGACGTGATATTGTTTTAGAACTAGAAGAAATGGGATTTGAAGTCGAAGCTTCCCATCATGAAGTAGCGCCTGGTCAACACGAAATTGACTTTAAATATCAAGATGCATTAAAAGCTTGCGATGATATTCAAACATTTAAACTCGTTGTAAAAACCATCGCACGTAAACATGGATTACACGCAACATTTATGCCTAAACCATTATTTGGTGTAAATGGATCGGGTATGCATGCAAATTTAAGTTTGTTTCAAGGAAAAGAAAATGTATTCTATGATCCAACAAAATCATTAGAGATTAGTGATATAGCTAGAAATTTTTTAGCCGGAATATTAAAACATGCCCGAAATTTCACTGCGGTTACTAATCCAACTGTCAATTCTTATAAAAGATTGGTGCCTGGTTATGAAGCGCCATGCTATGTTGCTTGGTCAGCAAGAAATAGAAGTCCCTTAATTCGCATTCCTGCTTCCCGAGGTTTAAGTACACGTGTAGAAGTTCGTAGCGTAGATCCAGCAGCAAATCCATATTTAGCAATGGCTGTTTTATTGGCTGCTGGTTTAGATGGAATAAAAAATAAAATAGTAGCCCCAGAGCCGATCGATCGAAATATTTATGCGATGTCAAAAGCTCAGCGGGAAGAATGTGGAATTGTTGATTTACCATCTAATTTGTCACAAGCTCTCGAATATTTAAAGGCGGATCCAGTTATTACGTCGGCATTAGGTGATCATTTATTAACACATTTTGTCGAGGCGAAAGAAATCGAATGGGATATGTTCCGTACGCAAGTCCATCCGTGGGAACGCGACCAATATATGACACAGTATTAATATTAACGTTATCGATAATTGGGGCGTTGACTCCAGTGAAAAAGCCGATCTGTTGTTCCATTGTGGAATAGCAGAGCGGCTTTTTTCTCTGAAAAAATAGGTTGCTAAATATCTGAAAATACTGTAAAGTAAAATTCGTTGCTCAAAAATTTCCA
Organism: Psychrobacillus sp. 05T411; assembly: GCF_056396485.1. Taxonomy (NCBI): domain Bacteria; kingdom Bacillati; phylum Bacillota; class Bacilli; order Caryophanales; family Bacillaceae; genus Psychrobacillus; species Psychrobacillus sp. 05T411. The sequence continues at coordinate 55,219 of NZ_JBFTLO010000001.1, forward strand.
ACTGGAGGAGGAATAAAGTGGACAAGCTTAAAATACCTTTTCTACATAAATGCACTTCTTTTCAATTAATCGAAGAAGGCTTTTCAAACGATGAAAAATGGTGCGTCGACCAAATATACTTACTACGTATTTCTACGACATCTGATATTAGTAAATTAGTAGAGCAGGCGAAACTTACAAATGAAGTACATGCTCTGGATGCTCGGATTCCATATGTGCATGATGTAGGAGTATATAAAAATAGAGCTTATATGATTCTCGATTATATGATTGGTGAAAATGGGGATGATGCTTTACCAATAAAAAGCCCGGAAGTTCAATATGAAATTGGACTTCAAGTAGGTAATGCGCTGAAGAATATGCATAGTATAAAAGCAACGAACAATTATCCAAGTTGGGAAGAGACTTGGAGAGGTAGGTTTGACAATCAAGCGGCTCGTTTTAAAGAAATTGTTAATAGACATCCGAATTATGAAAGCATTTTACCATTTATACAAGATAATTTGCACTTATTGAAAAATCGGCCAAGTTGTATTCAGCATTTTGATTTTCATCCAGGTAATATATTGATCTATGAAGATCGTTTCACAGGTTTAATCGATATGCAAAAAATAAGATATGCAGATCCAATCAATGAATTTTACAAGATGGAATATTTTAATGTCCAAGTTAGCCGAGCTTATGCGCGCGGTGTCGTCGATGGGTATCATGATGAKAAGCCCATACCAAATTCGTTTTGGGAGATGCATCGACTGTACGCAGCAATGCATCTTGTATTTGCAGAAGTTTGGGGTCATGAGGGTGGCATTGATCAGAAGGAGAAGTTTCAAAAGTATACTCGTTTTACAATAGACCAGTTTGACGAATTTCGATTACTTATTCCAAAATGGTATGAAAGTTAAATGGATAGACTAATAGATGAAAGTCTGTATTACATTTATACTAGGTCTAGTATTTTTAAAACCAAGATACTATAATTGGTACTAGATTCTAAAACTAGATACTAGAAGGTGTTAACTATGTACAATTTTACATTATCAATAGCAAAACTGGTTGTACGATTATTTGGAAAAGTAGAAATGAAAAACGAGCATTTATTGCCAAAAAACGAAGGGTATATCGTCACTTGTACACATAGAGGATGGTTAGAAATAGTCATACTAGGAATGTGTGTGCCAAAGCCGATTCATTTTATGGCAAAGAAAGAGCTATTTGAAAACAAAGTGGTTGGGTGGTTCTTACGAAATATCAATGCATTTCCAGTCGACAGAGAAAATCCATCTCCTAGTAGTATAAAGCAACCAGTGAAACTTTTACGATCCGGAGAAGTAGTTGGCATATTTCCTAGTGGAACTAGAACGACGGAGGATGCCCCGTTAAAAAGGGGAGCTGTAACCATTGGGAATTTATCGAAAGCACCTATCGTTCCAGCCCTATATGTCGGTCCAAGAAATTTAAAAGAGCTAAGAGAGATGAAAAAAGCTACAATCATATTTGGCGAACCAATATACATAAAAACAACAAGCAAAGATGAATTAGCATCTTATACCGAGCACTTAAATGAACAAACCAACTTACTAGAAAAACAAATAAGCTACTCCTAGATTTTTTATACGCCTTAAGGCTTAGAAGGAATCACTGCTCCAGACCATTTGCATATGTTCTCAGTACTATATAATAAGATGTAACAAGTAAGAAAAAAATGGAGGTAAAAAATGGGTCTAAAAAAAGTAGCAATCATTTGTTTATTCGTTTTACTAGCCGGAGCAGCTATCAGTATCATCCTCAATATAAAGGACACATTAGTAGATAAATCAGATGAAATAGTAATAAAGGACAATAATTTTACAAATATACATGTGGAATCTGGTAATGCTTCTGTCGAAATTATGCCGACAAAGGACTTGAATACGAAAGTGGAGTATTCAGGGAAAATCAAGAAAAAGTTTAATTATCGTTTCCATGCAGAAGTAAAAGGGGATACTCTTTTCGTCGAACTAAACGAAAAAAGATGGAACTTTTTCCATTTCGGATTTGGAGCTCATTCTATTAAATTAACGATACATGTTCCTGAAAAAGAATACAATGAACTGAAAATGGAACTCGACAATGGGAAAATTAACGTGCATGACATCGATGTTCAAGCTATTGATTTAGAAACAGACAATGGCGTAATAGACTTAGAAAATATCGATGCACAAAATGTTCGCCTTAAATCAGATAATGGGAAAATCCTTATGCAAGAAGTAAATGGCAGTATAGAGGCAGAAACGGATAATGGTCGAATTATCTTAACTACGTCTGATATAAACCGAGCAATTGATTTAAGAACAGATAATGGATTAATCGAAATCCAGACCGATAAAGAACCGACGAATGCAACAATCAGTGTACGTGTAGACAATGGGAAAATAGACATCTTTGGAGTAGAAAATAAACAAACGGTTTTTGGTGATGGTGTTAACAAAATCAATCTAGAAAGCGATAATGGAAAAATAACAGTAAAAAAAAGATAAGTCTTTTAAAACCGATGGAGGGAATTACTCAATCGGTTTTCTTTTAAATTGACTAGCTAAGCTAATTCTGATAAATTAATTCTTATATGTGTTATAAGAAAAAGCAAATATTAACAAATTAATAATACAAGAATACACTCGTCCTAATTGCGGGACGAGTTTTTTTATGAATTTGTCAGAAAGGATATACATTTTATGAAAAATATAATCATCATTGTAGGATCGTTAATCATTGCTTTTGGCTTCAATTGTTTTTTAGTTCCTCACGGTATACTAAGTAGCGGGATAAGTGGAATTGCCATTTTACTTGGAATTATCACACCTTTTGATACTGGTCTATTAAACTTTGTATTAAACTTACCCTTACTTATACTAGGCTATTTTAAATTAGGAAAAAAGATTACGATCAATACGCTTATTTGCGTTATTTCACTCTCGCTTTTCTTATACTTTATACCAGCGGAATCAATTACTGATAATATACTTCTTTCTTCTATTTTTGGAGGGATTATCAGTGGGCTTGGGGTTGGACTTATTTTGAAATACTCCGGAACTTCTGGTGGGTTAGATATAATAGCCATTATTGTTTCCAGATCAAGCAATATTAGTGTCGGCTTACTTTTAACAGGTATGAATGGAATTATTGTGCTTATTTCTGGGGCTGTCTTTAATTGGGAGATTGCATTATACACATTACTAGCAATTTATTTATCCGGGAAAATGGTCGATACGATTTATACGAATCACGAAAAACTGACGATGCAAATTGTGACGACTCAAGGGGAACTTATACGACAAGATTTAATGCAATCGATTTATCGTGGTATTACGATAACTGATGGGTATGGTGGGTTTACACAAGAAAAAAAACAAATTTTAATGATGGTCGTTACACGATATGAAACGATGCAGATTAAACAAATTGTCCATAAACATGATGAAAGAGCATTTATCAATATATTTGAAACGGTTGAAGTCGTAGGTAGTTTTGCAAGAAACGAAAAATAAAGCTGATGCCCAAATAATAGGGCATCAGCTTTTTCTTGTTACTTAGTAAACTATAAAAACTTTGACGAGTGGATAACTTGCTTTAGCAGCTTCTCCGTCCAGACTCCCGCGCCTTGCCCCTCGGGGCAGAGACAGGCGCTTGCGCTTTTGTTCTTACTGCATCTCAGATCTTATATTTAGTTGATGGTAGATCGTTAATTTTTTTACAAGTTTTTCACTCTTCGAATTCAATCCATATAGCGTGACTTTTTTATTCTGTTCCTGATATTTTGTCACAATTTTATCAATTGCCCCGACAGCCGAATCATCCCAAATATGCGCATTTTCAAAATTAATGACAATATTTTTGTGTGCTACCTGAAAATCAAATGCATGTTCAAAATCTTGAACAGAAGCGAAAAATAATTGCCCTTCGATTTCAAAATGTAAGTCATCCGCTTTCGTACTTTTCGTAACATGGATCTTGGCAATTTTTGCAACAAAGAAAACAGCACTTAAAATCACTCCGGCAATGACCCCCTTGGACAAGTCATTGGTAGCCACAACAATCACTACGGTAACAACCATAACGATTGCATCCGTTCGAGGAGCTTTTCGAATATAAGTAAACGAACTCCAGTCGAAAGTGCCGATACATACCATAATCATAATACCTACAAGTACAGGCATTGGAATTTGCACAACTAAATCACCGAGTACAATGATTAAAAACATTAAAAAGACCCCTGCAACAAAAGTAGAAAGTCTTCCTCTACCGCCTGATTTCACATTAATAACAGATTGTCCAATCATGGCACAGCCTGCCATTCCACCAAAGAATCCATTAATCACATTGGCAATTCCTTGCCCCTTCGCTTCTTTGTTTTTATTACTTCCCGTTCTAGTCATGTCATCCACGATGGAAGCAGTTAATAAGGATTCCAACAAGCCTACGATCGCTAAGGCAATAGAGTACGGGAAAATGATCATTAAAGTATCCAAATTAAAGGGGATATTAGGAAGGAAGAATTCTGGTAATGACCTTGTAATCGTGCCTAAATCTCCAACTACTTTTAAATCTATACCTGCATAAAGTGTCGCTGCTGTTAAGGCCACTATTGCAATAAGTGGGGCGGGGATGGACTTCATAAATCGTGGAAGCATATACACGATAACTAGTGTCACCGCAACAAAAACATAAGTCATGAACGATTCCCCTAAAATATGAGGGACTTGTGCCATGAAAATAAGAATTGCTAAAGCATTAACAAACCCAATCATTACTGCCCTTGGTATAAACTTCATCAATCTCGCTATCTTAAAAACTCCAAACAGTATTTGAATAATACCGGTAAGAATGGTAGCTGCCAATAAATAATCCAGTCCATAATCCTTTACTAGTGGACCCATTAAAAGTGCCATCGCACCAGTCGCCGCGGAAATCATCGCAGGGCGTCCACCAACAAAGGAAATGGTGACGGCAATAACGAAGGAAGCATACAAGCCGACCATTGGATCTACGCCAGCAATAATCGAAAATGCAATTGCTTCTGGTATTAATGCGAGTGCAACGACCATTCCAGCAAGTATATCTGCACGAACATTGGAAAACCATTCTTTTTTTATTCTTTCTACCATTAATTTTACACCTCTTCTATACAATTACACATTTTTTTCGCATCTGTTCAGTTTATCATTTTATTGCATAAAACTAAATCTATTTTATTCAAGTTCTATAAAATTGTAGGTTTGATAATTTGAATAAACAAAACAGGAACTGGTTAAACTTATATAGATCTATCCAAGCTATATTTTGGTGCAGAGGGGGATGACGAGTATTACGAGTAAAGACAGTGCAAGCAATGATACTTCTTCATCAAATGAAAAAAAATCGCTTAAGGTAAATCTTCCAGACAATTTACAGTTCATAAAAGATACGCTTGGTAAAAGTACTGATATTGTCATTCGAGAAATACGCATTGGTCAGGGAGGAACGATCAAAGCAGGTATCATTTATACAGATGGCTTAAGTGATACACCTTCATTACAAAACTTCATATTGGAAACACTAATGTTAGATATCAAAGATACGGAACTTGAAGATAGTCTCACTACTGCCCCTAATCTAATAAATACACTAAAAGACATTGCGATGACAGTGGGAGAAATTAAAGACGTAACAAATTACGATGATTTACTAACATCGCTTTTATCGGGCGACGCTATTTTTTTAGTAGACGGTTATTCCAAGGGATTCATCATTGGAAATAAGCATTGGGCAGAACGCGGCGTAACTGAACCAACTGCCCAGACTGTCGTAAGAGGACCACGAGAAGGCTTCTCCGAAAATTTACGGATAAATACAGCATTAATTCGACGTATTATTAAAGATCCAAATCTATGGATGGAATCTAAGGTGATTGGAAAACGTTCGAAAACGAATGTCGCTATTATGTATATCAAAGATGTGGCTGATGACTCTGTGGTGGAAGAATTACGATCTAGATTAGATCGCATAGATATTGATGGAATATTAGAAAGCACATATATTGAGGAATTGATCCAAGATTCTAAGTACTCCCCTTTTCCAACTGTGGCCAATACAGAGCGTCCTGATAGTGCTGCTGCATCCCTATTGGAAGGCCAGATTATCATTTTAGTAGACGGCACACCTTTCGTACTTATTGTACCAGCACTTTTTACTCAATTCTTTCAATCTACGGAAGATTATTATCAGCGGAATGAAATGGCTAGTTTACTTCGTCTGCTCCGTTTTTTTTCATTTGGAATTTCTTTACTAGCTCCTGGTATATATGTTGCAATCATTACTTTTCATCAGGAAATGCTGCCGGCTCCACTACTCATCAGTCTTGCCGCACAACGCGAAAGTGTTCCATTTCCAGCCTTTATAGAAGTAATGATCATGGAAATTGTATTTGAAATTTTGCGGGAAGCAGGCCTAAGGATGCCCAGAGCTATTGGAGCAGCCATGTCTATAGTAGGTGGTTTTGTTGTTGGAACTGCGGCAGTTGAAGCTGGAATTATTTCAGCAGCAATGGTTATTGTGGTGTCCATTACTGCTATCGCAAGTTTTGTCGCTCCAACTTACGACATAGCAATTGCCGGTAGGATGTTACGTTTTGCTTTTATCGCATTAGCCGCTATGTTTGGTTTTTATGGAATGACAATAGGATTAATCGCATTGATACTCCATTTATGTAGTTTGAGTTCCTTTGGTGTTTCTTATATGGCTCCATTAGCCCCATTTAATGTAGCTGCTCTAAAAGATGTTTTCATACGTGCACCGTTATGGAAAATGATCACTCGACCTAGTTTCTTTTCGAAAAATAAAATTAAGCAACAATACGAAGATCCAAAGTCTGACAAGGATAAATAAGTATAAGGTAGTGGTCAAGCGATGAAAAAAAAAATCCTTCTATTATTAAGCCTTATTTGTTTACTTTCTGGTTGTTGGGATAAACGAGAACTAAATGAATTAGCTATTATGACGGCCATTGGAATTGATAAATCAGACGATGGATATAAAGTTTCTGCACAAATAGTTGTCCCTTCAGAACTATCTTCGAAAGGAGGGCCTGGGCATTCGCAAATAGTCCTTTTTCAAGCGGCTGATAAGACGATAGATGCGGCTTTACGGAAACTTACAAAAGAGACACCAAGGATCATCTACCCAGGTCATCTTCAAGTGCTTATTTTTGGTGAGGATTTAGCGAAAGAGGGAATTGGGAAAGCATTAGACTATATGTCAAGAAACTGGGAAATTCGAGCAGATTACTTTGTTGTTATAGCAAAAGATAATACGGCGGAAAATGTATTAAATATTCAAACACCTTTAGAAAATATACCTTCCAACAATATGTTTAACACATTGCAGAAAGCAGAAAAAAATAATTCCACTACAACTGGGAAAAAATTTACGGATTTAATTGGCGATTTAGAACGCCCAGGAATAGAACCAGTATTAACTGGAATTATTATTACTGGAGATGAGAAAAGCGGATCAAGTAAACAAAACCTAGATTCTATAACTCCTTCGGCACGACTCATGTACGACGGCTTAGCCATTTTCAAAGGAGATAAACTAATAGGTTGGTTAGATCAATATGACTCAAGGGGATACAATGGAATAACTAATAATGTAAAACGAGCAGTTTCTACTATTGCTTGCCCAAAAGAAGGGGAATTAAATTTGGAAATTCAAAATTTTCAATCGAAAGTTAAAAGTAAAACTGTAAATTCATCGCCTGAAATAGAGATAAAAATAGCCGTTCATGCAAATGTTGGTGCGATAGAATGTATCATTGATGTAAAAAAGGAAAATACCTTAAAAGAGCTAGAGAAAATATTTGAAAATCAAATAAAAGAAAATTTACAGCATACAATCAATACGGTTCAGAAAGATTTTAATTCAGATGTTTTCGGGTTCGGAGCCACTATTTATCAACATGATCCGAAAAAATGGAAAAAACTAAAAGATAATTGGGAAGAAGAATTCCCTAACTTACAAGCCAAAATTGATGTGAATGTTAAGATAGGGCATTTAGGTGCAATCGATAATTCCTTCTTACAGCATATGAAGGACTAAAATGATGTTAAAAACGATTGGTATTCTAATTATAGGAGCAGTTATAGTCATTTCAGAAGTACCCTCACTTATAGAAAAAAAGTTAATAAAAGAGTTTGTGCTTTTTTCCATTTTACTTGTTTTTGGTATTGTCGTAAGTATTTTATTAGCACTTGGCATTGCAGTGCCAAATCCATTGGATTTTTTAGGTTATGTGCTAAGCCCTTTTACCAAAATAATAAGCAAACAATAAAGTATAACTAGAAAGGAAGGGAATGATGCAACAAGAACAAATAAGTCCATTTCAATTTTTAGTATTAGTTATTTTTTTCACGATTGGTACAAGCATCTTAATTATTCCATCTGGACTAGCATCTTACGCTAATCAAGATGCTTGGATTGCTTCCATCATTGGAACTGTATTTGGTGTATTGATCATTTGGTTATTCACCTTTATTGGTCTTAGATTTCCCAATCTAACCTATGTTCAGTTGAATGAGAAAGTCTTTGGTAAATGGCTTGGAAAATTTTTTTCCATTTTATTTGTAGTTTTTAATATACTATATACCTCCAGTTTAATTGTTCATTCAGGTTCTTTTTTAAAAACGCAAATGTTGCCAAACACACCAATGGTAGCGATTCATAGCTTAATGGCGATTATTTTAGTAATGGCCATACGTCTTGGGTTGCCTACATTTGCTCGTGCTGCAGAAATCTTCATATTTGTTTTCTTTTTTTTATTTATTATATTAGTTATTTTTATTTTACCCCAAATCGATTTTGCTAATATTGAACCATTTTTTCAAGCAAGTGCAAAATCTTTTTTCCAATCATCGTTAATGCTAACAGTAGTGTCATCTGTTAATTCGTTTGTTCTGTTAATGATATTTCCCGCCTTTGTCACACAAGCTAAAAAAGCGAAAAAAAACTTTTTAATAGGAAATATAATTGGCGGAATTGTGATTATAATTATCACGTTTTTATGTATATTCGTGCTAGGTTCTCATACAACCATTAGACAAGTATATCCAAGTTATGCTTTAGCTAAAGTAATTAATGTGGGGAATTTTGTGAATCGTATAGAGGGGATTATGGCCGCACTTTGGATTTTAACTTTATACTTTAAAATGGTCCTTTACTTTTTTGCTTCCGTTATGGGAATAGCTCAAATATTAAATTTGAAAGATTATCGTTMGTTAATCTATCCATTGGGACTAATTGTCGTCGCATTTTCCGTTATTATTTTTCCGAACATTATTTATCAAGAAAACTTTGATGCCACAACAGGGATAGCTTTCTCTTTAGTTGTTGGGTTATTTATACCTCTTCTGTTATTAATCGTGTATGCTTTTCGTAAAAATCAATTGAAAAAAAGTAGCCAAAGTTCATAAATTTCAAATTCCCAAGGAGAGAGCTTTTAGCATATAACTATTCGTAATCGAAAAGTTAAAACGCTCTCAAGGCTAATTTGAAGCATTGCATTCTGGACGAAAATTCGTGGATACTCACTCTTTTTTAGCGGTAATCATTAAATTTTTCAATAAGGTTCCCAAATACATATTTGGGAATCTTATTTTGTGATAAACTAGGAGGAGAAGAGGTGGAGCAATTGCCGAAAATATTAAAGGATTTTTTAGTATATTTAACAACGATCAAAGGGAAATCTTTAAGAACAAGAAAAGAATATGAATATGATATTGTCTTGTTTCTTCGTTTTTTAAAAGCGATGGAAAATGATATAGATCCTTCTAAAATGGAGGATATAGATTTAAAAGATATAACGATCGACTTTATCCGTGAAATTTCGTTAGAAGACATATATTTGTTTTTGGAATTTTGCCAAGTACAACGGGGCAATAGTGCAGCAACGAGAGCACGAAAAGCCGCTACGATCAAATCTTTCTTCAAATATTTAAAAGGAAAAAGAAAATTAATAGAAGATAATGTAGCAGATGAGTTGGAAACACCTAAAATTGGAAAGAAAAAGCCGATTTATATGAATCAAGAAGATGCAGAAATTTTTATTAGAGGAATTAAAAGAAGTAATCACTACTATCGTAATTATGCGATGGTTATGCTCTTTTTAAACTTAGGGCTTCGTGTATCAGAGTTATGCAGCTTGAATTTAACCTCTATCCAGGACAATGTTTTACATGTAGTAGGTAAGGGGGATAAGGAACGAACAGTTTTCTTAAACAACATATGCATCCAATCTCTCCAGGGTTATATGCAAAAGGAACGTCAATACATACAAAGTGCAAGTACCAATGAAGCCCTGTTTTTATCGCAAAAGGGGACGAGACTAACCCGTCAAACTGTTGCAAAAATTATTAAACAAATAAATGCAGATTCTGGTCTAAACAAAGAAAAACTGACGCCACATAAGCTGAGACATACATCGGCAACAATCATGTATAAAAATGGAGCAGACATTAGAAGTTTGCAGCATATTCTTGGCCATACAAGCGTTTCTACAACACAAATATACACGCATGTGGAAGATAAAGAAATACAGTCGGTAATAGATAACAATCCATTCAACCATTTAGATTAGTATAATTATATTATGTAAACTAATGTCGTTTAATAGTTTTGATGAAATAGTTAAAATAAGGATAGAAATATATGATATTTAATAAAAATAGAACGTATGTATGGTATAATGAAAGAGTGATAGAATAGCTTGTTTATGGGCGGTTAGCATTTCCGATTTTCTATTCTTTTTTGGATAGAGAGAGGAGGTGTTGCATATGTCGACTTTCGAAGCCTTAATGTTCGCTACAGCGTTCGCAGGTTTGATCGTTTCCATTCTTACTTTTTCCAAAGAAAAAAAGTAAACCGCTCCTGAGCCTACAAGCAATAGGATGGTTTACTTCTTCGTTCTAGTTGCTGATCGCCTTTGAAGCGATACTGTTTTATTACAAATTTTAGACTGTTCGATGGTAGCACATCGGCAGTCTTTTTAATTGTATCCATTGTCAACAATTATTATAACATGTTTCTAGATATAATAGGTGAATATTCTTTTATTTGTTAGGTTAGACAGAAAAACTTACTTAAAAATGCTAGAATTGATGTTCTTTTATTTTTATGTTGTAATTAAATAGAATGAGTTTTAAGAAAGCTTATTCTATTTAATTAAATTTAAAATGTATACATAATAATATTATGTTAACTAAATGGAGGGATTTTATTGTTTACATATCAAGTGAACGAAAAAACATACTTAAAAATGCTCGATTTACGGGACTCCGAACTTTTGTTCGATTTAACAATCAGCTCGAAAGACAGCCTAAGAGAATGGCTACCATTCATCGATTACACCAAGTCTGTTGCTGATACACAAAACTTTATCCAGTCGACTATGAAACAATTTAGTGAAAACAATGGAGTACAAGCGGGAATTTGGTATGATGGTCAATTAGCTGGTGTTATTGGTTTTCATCAAATTAACTGGAATAACAAATCTACAAGTATTGGATATTGGCTAGGTAATGAGTATGTCGGGTTAGGGTTAATGACAAAGTCAGTTAAAGCTTTTGTTAATTATGCATTAAACGATTTAAAATTAAACAGAGTGGAAATACGTGCTGCTGTAGAAAATAAGAAAAGCAGAGCAATTCCAGAGAGACTTGGATTCACTGAAGAAGGGTGTATTCGTCAAGCGGAATGGTTATATGATCATTTTGTCGACCATGTAGTTTATGGAATGCTAAGCACTGATTGGGTTGAGAATGTATAAAACAACGTTTTGTCTTTTGTAAGCAACTATACCCTGATGTACAAATTATGTCATTGATATCAGGGTATAGAAATAATTCAAATATAAATATAGTAATCTTGCGCATGAATCCCTTTAAATCCAATTGATTCATAAAGTTTAAGGGCATTTTCATTTTTGGTTTCAACCTCTAGATGAACCGAGTGGCCAGCCTCTGATTGCTCTTTAACTACTTTTTGTAATACCTTTCTACCAATACCTCTCCCTTGATGTGTTGGCAAGATGGAAAAACCATAAATCCAGGCTTCTCCACTTTCTCTTTTCACTCGAATTTTTCCGACTGTTTCTTCATCCACATCAATCATAAACATTGCATTGTCTGTATCTCCGTCTATTCTGCTTTCCATTGCTTCTGCATCTTCCTTAGCTATTCCAAATGCTTCTATATCCAATCGAATACGCAAATCTAAGTCTGCGTCATTGGCAAGTCTTAATGTAAAACCATTTACTTCTTCTAAGTGCTTTTCTTCCCACCGCATTTGATGTTCTGAAAATCCGTAAGTAGCCCCTTGTTTCGTTAAAAATAATTTTGCTTCTTGAGAGCTTGCAGGTGCATTTAGCAAGATTTTCTTATAGCTCATTTGTTTAGCAGTTATCATTCCTTGTTGAAACAATTTCGAAAAATATCCTTTTCGACGTACTTTTGGGTGGACCATGCCACAAACTTCTACTGTTGAACCAAAAGGATATAATCCTAGAAAAGCTACTAGCTTGTCATTATGATAGTGAAAGAAATCTAATGTTTTGGATTGTCTATTTTTTAGTATTTCCCAATTTAATTTTAGTTGAATATGGTCATGGGTTTCGCATTCCTGTTGAAGCTGTTTAATATCTTCTAATTGCTTTTGAGTTAACATATTTTACCCCTTTATTTATGAGTGATGGATTGTGCAAGTCTTTATTATTTTACATTAGCTTAAAGGTAAAGCAAGTATTTTCGGAAAATTTCATTATCCCTATAAAGTTGGGAAAAGCAGTTACATAATCACATATAGTTGGTTTATATAATAATATTATGTTAACTTATATGCGAATAAATAAGATGTAGAATAAAGACAAACTGGAAAAGCATAGGATAATATTATAAACCTACAATAATTTTGAGTAGGATGTCATCTGATAAATAAACTGGAAACTAATCGAAGGGAGGGATTTAGATCGTAAAGAAGATATTATTATTCGGAGATATTGGTATTGACGATACAGTTGCATTAATATATGCAAGCTTAAGCAAAGATGTAGAGATTGTAGGGATAGTAGCGGATTACGGCAATGTATCAAGAGAGGATGYGGTATCCAATATCCGTTATTTGACCAATTTGTTTAACTACCCTACATTAATCCCGATAATCCGTGGAGCGGAGGTTCCCTTAACGGGAGAACAGCCAACCTTTTATCCGGAAATCCATGGAGAACATGGACTAGGACCCATCATTCCAAATGATGATCATGAATTAAAGATTGAAAACTTTTTAGAAATAGTGAAAATAATTGAGACGTATAAAAATGATTTGGTGATCGTCAATATTGGTCGTCTTACTTCTCTTGCAACAATGTTTATACTGTATAAAGAATTGATGAACAATATAGAGGAGTATTATATTATGGGTGGTGCATTTTGGGTTCCAGGAAATGTAACAACTGTGTCTGAAGCGAACTTTCACGGTGATCCTATTGCTGTGAATATCGTATTAACTTATGCAAATAACGTAACAATCATTCCGTTGAACGCGACACAACAAGCGATTGTTACACCCGATATGGTAAACTATATTGACCAATTTGGGAAGACAAAAATCCTTAAGTCATTAATGGAGTACTATACACGCTTTTATCAGGAGCGGGACCCATCTCTTCAAGGAGCACCCGTTCATGATGTCATTACCTTGATGGCTACAATTCATCCCGAAATGTTCCTATTTAGGTCATATCCTATTAGTATAGATCAAAACCTTAAAGGACCAGCTAGAGGTCAAAGCATCGTTGAAAATCTTCAAACCAATGAACGGGAAAAGATAAGAAAGAAAACCCACCGCATTGCCTTTGACCTACATTACGATATGTTCTTTCATGACTTTTTATCCGTTATGACAGGTCAACACAAAAAGTGAAACTTTCATCAGGGGAGTATTATAGTCTATAAACCGGGATAAATAGTAAATATAACATTTTACTCAAAAACCCCATCTCTAAGTATGTCAAACTCAATATTTATATTTACCTTCATATTTTTATACATTTCATGCCATTTTTCTTTAGTCAAATTAGAGTTTCTCACCGAACTTCTATACTTTTCGCCAAAGCCAAAAATGTCCGATTGTACATTTTTGGCATGATCAATAATCCTTAATGTATCTCTTGATAAGTTTTTACTAATAGCATTTTCAAGTCCCTCTACTACTTTTGGATCACCTAGTTTTACATCAGGATATACTTCTAATAATCTTGCTTTCAGTTTAAGCTGCAAATCAAACTCAGGAGTGGTCTCATTAACTAATTTCAATTCTCTTTCAGAGTTAATTGCATCAAATGCTATTGGTATTTCTTTAGTGTTGCCTTTTTTTAAAAAGTCAGGGATATCTTCTTCTTTAAGAATCGTTTCAAATATCCCTGACTTAAAACTGTCTCTTATAAGCTTCACATAAAAGCTATCTTCCACTGGAAGTGAGCTTACCATTTTGCCTCCATTAAATAAGGCTACACCTGTTAATTCGATTAATTCTCCCTCTTTTTTAATAATTGGTATCGTACTATCTTTGCCTTCCATATAAAAATCGTGTGCAATTTCATGTAAAGTAGAAGAAATCATGTATTCATGTTTAATATTTTGTTCCATTAATCTATATATATGTTGACCAATATCATCTATATTTTTATATTTATATTGGAGTAATGGGACAGTTTCTCCTTCTACTACTGCCAAATATAGACTATTACTTACACTGGGATTTTCTAAAAGTGAATCCATGTAAAAGTGAAGATCATCTTTTGCCAACTCTTCGCCGAACAAAACGACTCGCATCTGACCAACCGTAAGTTTTTTGGATAATTTTCGATTGGCTTTCAACCTATTTCCTTTGCTTGTTTCGTTTTCGGTTGTAACCACTTCTACATTGCTTTGAAATTCAGGGTTTACTTCTCTAACAACTGCAGTAGTGGCCATTTTTTCTTCCGTACCGACATCGTATCCGACTAAAGTAACTAACCCTACTCGGTCCAATATATTTGTCTCTGTACAACCGACTAAAATACTGAGCAGGAAAAGAAGAATGAAATAAAGTCTAACTTTTTTCATTGTTTTGCTCCTTCTTTGATGTATATTTCTTTTTTAGCATCGTTACGAACAATAAGAAAATAGGATAAACAAAAATAATATAAAAGGCTATATTTCCATATTGGGTGTTAATCGAATTTATTTGGGTTCTACTTTGAACGAATAATGTGCCTATAAATATAAGAATAGCGAAAATCCAAACGAATTTCGTTCCACTTATTTTAAATACTCTTTGTGCCCCCCGGTAAGCAGCCCATATATAAAGACATAGATTAGGTAAAATAACAAGCATCCAAAAACAGATCGCCACATATTCAAATCTTTCTATAAAAGGAAAACTAATAAAGCTGAACAGAGTTAAGGTCGCCCATATCGTTTTACCCAAGATTCCTTCACTGTAATAAGAAAGAGAGACAAATATAATGATCAGATAAACGAATGTAGTGAATAATAAGCCTAAATGCACATGTTTTTTGATGTTTTTTTTGTCTTTTACAAAAGGATAAATAATTTGAAGTATTTCAAAGCCTATAACCGTAAAGGCCATAGATTTTGTACCTTTTAAAATAGAGACAATATTTGCCTCTAAAATAGGGAAGAGGCTTTCTAGTGAACCATATTTTAAAGGAATGAAAAACAGAGGGATGATCCATAAAGCGAGTACAACACTAAAAAAAGAAACACCAACAATCACTCGAAGGCCACCTGTAAAGGCATACATAGTGATTAATAGTAGTGTAGCAGAAAGAAACCACGTACCTAATCCTGGAAAAAGCCAAGTCTGAATTACTTCGATATAATTTCGCAGGACGGAAAAAAATGCGACGGAACAATACAATATATAAACTGTATTCAAGACATTACCAAACCATTTTCCAAAAACATCTTGATGGATTCCGTAAAGATCATCGGTACCGTAAATTTCCAATGTTTTAATCATACAAAAGGCGATTATATGAGTGGCTATACCTGCCAGAAGAACAGAAATCCATGCATCTTGTTTTGCCAATTGATACACAATACGTTGAAATCCATGAATCCCAACCCCGATTTGAGCACTAGTAACCACATAAAAGAGCAAATAAGCATTAATCATGTCTTTTTGGCTAAGTTGCATAGAATTTTTCATTTATTTCACCTTCAGTTCAACTTTTCTCTGGTTTGACAGGTTGAGGCTCGAATTTATCTGGATCAGCTGGTCTATTAATATCCGCTCTTTTTGCTGTATAGGGGAATGGCATTCTTATAATACTATCTCGCATATCCCCAAATCTAGGAGGATAGAAAGGAGCCATATAGGGTGCCCCCAAGCTAGATTGACGTAATAAATGAATGAGTAGGAAACAAAAGGCGAGCATAATTCCATAAAATCCCCAAAAGCCAGCAAGTATAATGATTGGAAAACGAATAAGACGAATAACATTCCCCATAGCGTAACTTGGTGTCGTAAAAGACGCTAAGGCGCTTAAAGCAACAAAAATAAGCAATATATTGCTAGTAATCCCTGCTTGTACAGCTGCTGTTCCAATTACAATACCCCCAACAATACCAATTGTTTGTCCAATCTTTGTAGGTAATCTTGACCCTGCTTCTCTCAGTAGTTCAATGATGAATTCCAGAATTAAAGCTTCAAGTACAGGTGGGAAAGGGACTAGCGCCCTCGATTCACTTAGTGGAACTAGGAAGGCCTGTGGAATTACTTCATAATGAAATGTCAACGCACCTACATATATAGGTGTCAAAAAAACGGATATAAAAACCGCAGCAAATCTTAATAGGCGAATGAATGTAGCAACTTGCCATCGTAGATTTTGATCTTCTCTACTTTCAAAAAACTCAAGAAATGATTGAGGGCAAATAATTGCCATGGAACTACCGTCAACGATAATTCCCAATTTGCCATTTAATAGACCATCGCAAAACCTATCCGGTCTTTCCGTCAAAAGCATTTGAGGAAAAGGAGAAAGCGTATTGTCATCAATCATTTCAAGAAGAACGGCACTATCTAGTAAAGCATCCACATTCAGATCTTTTATTCTTTGGCGAAGTGTATTTACCATTTCATCAGAAGCTATACCACTCATATATATAAGGGAAAGGGACGTATTGGTGCGCGTCCCGACTTTAATTTCTTCATTACATAGATCAGGACTTATTATATAGCGGCGAACTAATGAAATATTAGTGGAAAGACTTTCATTGAATCCAACTTGTGCACCGATTACTTGTGATTCATTTTCAGGTGCTGATAAACTTCGCGATTCCCGTTTAGGAATATTCGCCACCACTATTTCTACGTATCCTTCGATATAGATAAGGACGCTCCCATTTACTAGCGAAGCTACTGTTTCTTCCAGTTGACTAGATATATCTACCTCTGGTATCGAAAGAGCAGACTTGATAGTTTCCGGCGAGTCATAATATTTATTTTGTAAATCGGTTATAATATGATCATTTAAAGTCTGATCATTTACTACGTTATTTATATAAATAAGGGTAAGATTTGGCGAAATATATTTAACGATTAAATCAGATGGATTATGGGTAGCATCTTTTATAGACTGAATAAAATCATTGTTCGATGGAGTAATTTTATCTGGATCTTCTTTTTCTATATCTTCTTTTCGTGGATCTTCCATAGTTACATCATCTGCTGCAGATGTTTGCTTCTTCTTGAAAGGCAGTTTAAATTTCATTTAGAATATTAGTCTCCTCTCATTTCTTTCTTGATATATAGAGTGGTCGAGTAAGGGTTTATCTATACTTATATCTGTAACTTTCGTTAATATCTAAAAAATAGGAAGCATTCTAAGGTTGTTAGCAATATTCTAAAAAATTCAACTTGACTTAATAGTTTATACTTTATAAAATATATTGCATATACTTAGAAAATTCGTGATTCAATACACGAACTAGAGGGGAATTATTATTCATGTTGGCTTTGTTAGGTTTTTTGATGATTGTTACTTTTTTATTTTTAGTAATCACGAAGCGACTCTCCGTAGTAGTAGCTTTTATAGGAGTAGCTGTGGTGTTTGCATTAATCGGTGGATTTTATGCTGATATGGGGCAGATGATGATGGACGGTATCATCAAAGTGACGCCTACTGCAGTTATGATTGTTTTTGCTATATTGTATTTTGGATTAATGATTGATGTAGGACTATTTGATCCGATGATTAACCGAATTTTAAAGCTAGTAAAAGGAGATCCTTTAAAAGTAGTTTTAGCTACTGCTGTTATTACCATATTAGTAGGCTTAGATGGAGATGGTTCTTCCACGTTCATGGTGTCGGTTACTGCAATGCTTCCTTTATACATACGACTTGGGATGAGTCGATTAGTTTTAGCCTGTGTAGTAGCTTTAGCAGCAGGTGTGATGAATATTATTCCATGGGGTGGACCGCTTGTACGAGCGGCAGCAAGTCTACAAGTAGAAGTGTCTGATCTGTTTATCCCCTTAATTCCAGTTATGATAGCGGGGTTATTATGGACACTATTTTCAGCTTATTTGTTAGGGAAGAAGGAAAGAGCAAGACTTGGGGTAATTGTATTAGAAGAGCCAACACCAACAGTTGCAGAACTAGCAGCTACAACAGTTGATAGAAAAGGCGTATCTAAAATTTATTGGTTTAACCTTTTCCTAACGATTGTTTTAATGGTTTTACTTGTAATGGATGTATTGCCGATTGCTATATTATTTGCTACAGCATTTGCTATTGCATTAGTAGTTAACTTCCCAAATGTACAAAAACAACAAGATCAAATTTTAAGACATGCGAATAATTTCGTCATGATTAGTACCATGGTTTTTGCTGCAGGAATTTTTACAGGCGTTTTCAGCGGCACAGGAATGATGGATGCGATGGCGGCCACTCTAGTTTCTGTTATACCTGCATCTTTAGGAAGTCATATGCCTGTTATAGTAGCACTTACTAGTATCCCAATGGGACTTGTATTTTCACCAGATGCCTATTATTTTGGTATTCTACCAATTTTGAGTGAAACAGCGGCTGGTTTTGGGATTGATCCTGTAGAAATTGGGAGAGCAGCTTTACTAGGACATTCAACTGCTGGGTTTCCCTTATCTCCTTTAGTTCCTGCTACCTTTATCTTAATCGGCTTAGTCGGGGTGAGCTTTGGAGAACATCAAAAATTCCTTTTTAAATGGGCTTTTGGAACTTGTGTTGTTATGACGATTGCAGCTGTATTGACAGGTGCCATTACATTATAGATAGACAAAATGCTACCACTTAAATTGCGGTAGCATTTTACCTTGTAGGAAGGTTAGTGACTTTCTTTTCGATAAACATCAATGCTTCACTGGGACATGTGGCAATCACTCTTTTCACATCTTCTCTAAGTGCTGCATCAGGTAAGATCCAAGGTTTTCTACTCATATTGAAGGTAGAAGGTAAATATTTTAGACAATTGGCTACATGTGTGCATTTTCCCGAGTGAAAATAGACATCGACTTCATGGCCAGTATATTTCTTATATCCTGTTTGTAGTAAAGCTTTTTCATCTTCCAAGGCAGTTACACATCGATCATAATAGGAAGAATCATTGGCTTCCGCTTTGTTCGAGAATATAAATGTTTTTCCACTGATTTTTTTATGTTTTGTTTTAATACGCGTTGATTTCGACTATTTTCTTTCATTTTATTAATAGTAGTTCTAACGATTTCATTCACTTCGTTTATAAGCTCCCCAGATTCTGGACCATATATAAAGCCTCTAGAAATGGTATCTGGACCAGTAATAATCTTTCCTTGTGATTTACTAATGGTCGTAACAATAACTAGCATGCCGTCCTCTGACAGTAATTTACGATCACGTAAGATGATTTCTCCAACATCTCCAATACCGATTCCATCTACGAAGACATTCCCGGCATCTACACTCCGCGTTTGAATGGCCTCCTGGTTCGTAATATCCACGACATCCCCATTGTTCACAATGAAAATATGTTCATTCTCTACTCCTACCGATTCTGCTAATAGCCGGTGCTGATGTAGCATTCGATATTCTCCATGAATAGGGATAAAGTATTTTGGCTTCATCAAAGTAAGCATTAGCTTCAGCTCTTCTTGACAAGCATGTCCCGAAACATGAAGTCCCGTAACACTACCGGAACCATATATAACGCGGGCTCCTAATTGAAATAAATTATCTACTATCTGGGAGATGCTTCGTTCGTTCCCCGGAATAGGACCTGCCGCTAAAATAACCGTGTCTTCAGGTAGAACTTCTACTTGTCTAAAGTTTGAGCTCGATAAACGAGATAGTGCGGCCATCGGTTCTCCTTGACTTCCTGTACATAGAATGACTACTTTTTCTGGGTCCATTGCGTTCACTTCATTTGCTTCGATGATCATCCCTTCAGGCACCTCTAAATAACCACGCTCGATGGAAACAGATACGACATTGACCATACTACGTCCTAGCAGAACTAGCTTTCGATTTGTCTTAATCGCTGCATCTACAATTTGCTGAATACGGTGTACATTAGAAGCAAATGTTGAGATGAAAACTTTCCGTGGTGCATGACGAAATGCTTCTTCAATATGATCTCCTACAAGCCGTTCTGATGGGGTAGAGCCTGGTCTTTCCGCATTAGTACTTTCAGATAGGAGTAGAAGTACACCGTTTTCACCTAGCGCAGCCATTTTGTGAATGTCGGGACCATGTTTATCGACGGGAGTCCAATCGAACTTAAAATCTCCAGTATGGACGATTGTACCTTGTGAAGTATGAAATGCTATTCCTAAACAGTCAGGAATGCTATGACTAGTTTTGAAAAATGTTGTCCTTATTGTCCCAAATGTCAGCTCTGATTCGCTGTCAATCATAAATAGTTTTGTCTGTCTTAGAAGGCCATGTTCTTTTAACTTTAACTCAATTAGCCCTAAGGTTAAATTAGTAGCGTATATTGGGACGTTTAGCTGCTTTAAGAAGTAGGGAATGCCTCCCGTATGATCTTCATGTCCATGTGTGACGATTAGCGCCTTGAGTTTTTCTTGGTTCTCTTGTAAGTACGAAATATCTTGGATGATCAAATCAATACCTAAGAGACTTTCATTTGGAAACTTGGAGCCACAGTCGATCACGATAATATCCTCTTCAGATTCCAACACATACATATTCTTACCAATTTCATTTACGCCTCCAAGGGCAAAAATGGATATTTTTTCATCCGTTGTATTCAATAGACTTTTCCTCCACTTCATATTCATGTTCAAAGTATTTCCTATTCTGCATCTTTTATAAGTATGGCTATAAGGAATTTTTTTGTTAAAAACATAAAATATCCTCAATGTATTTTCTAAAGTGTTAGATTTTAACCATTGTCGAATTAACTATTATTATGCTAGACTTTTATTTATATTTTAATTCCAAACTTTTTAACTATTCAAAAGTTTGAATGAGTTTTAGAGAGAGAGAGGGAAACTATATGCAAGAACAGCAGCTGGCGAGAGGGTTAAAAAACAGACATGTTCAGTTAATCGCTATTGGTGGAGCAATAGGAACCGGATTATTCCTTGGAGCAGGTAGATCTATCCACTTGGCAGGTCCCTCCATATTATTTGCGTATTTGATAACAGGTACCATTTGTTTTTTGATCATGCGTGCATTAGGAGAACTGCTTTTATCCAATCTAAATTATCATTCTTTTGTAGATTTTGTACAAGATTATTTAGGGAATATGGCAGCATTTATCACAGGATGGACCTATTGGTTTTGCTGGATTTCAATCGCGATGGCCGATCTAACTGCAGTCGGCCTTTATACACAATATTGGCTTCCAGAAGTGCCACAGTGGATGCCAGGATTAATTGCACTTGTCATTTTACTAATTATGAACCTTGCAACAGTAAAGCTTTTTGGTGAAATGGAATTCTGGTTCGCACTCATTAAGGTGATTGCGATTTTAGTATTGATTGTTGTCGGTATTTTCATGATTATTAAAGGTATTTCAACCGACGCAGGAACATCTAGTTTCACGAATTTATGGAGCCAAGGCGGCATGTTCCCAAATGGTATTAATGGATTTATTCTGTCCTTTCAAATGGTAGTGTTTGCCTTTGTAGGTATTGAACTAGTTGGACTGACAGCTGGAGAAACGGAAAATCCGGAAAAAGTAATTCCGAAAGCGATTAATAATATCCCTATTCGAATTTTAATATTCTATATTGGGGCGTTGATTGTCATTATGAGTATTTATCCATGGAATGCGATCAATCCAATGGAAAGTCCATTCGTACAAGTCTTTGTAGCGGTAGGTATTGCTGCAGCTGCTGGAATAGTGAACTTTGTTGTGCTCACATCTGCAGCTTCTGCATGTAATAGCGCTATATTCAGTACAAGCCGGATGGTTTATTCACTAGCGAAAGATAAAAATGCACCTGTACCATTTACAAAATTGACTTCTCATCAAGTGCCTTCGAATGCATTGTTCTTTTCGACAATCGTTATTTTAATTGCTGTTTTTTTGAATTATGTAATGCCACAAGGTGTATTCACGCTAATTACTAGTATATCTACTGTCTGTTTTATCTTTATATGGGGAATTACGGTCGTTTGTCATCTAAAATATCGAAAAACTAGACCTGATTTAGCAGAAGTAAACAAGTTTAAGATGCCGCTTTATCCATTTGCCAATTACATGATTCTTGCTTTCCTAGTATTTGTTCTTGTCATTTTAGCGTTTTCAGCGGATACTCGTGTTGCATTATTTGTAACACCTGTTTGGTTTATTCTATTGATTGTCATTTATTCCATTCGTAAAGTAAAGGTCAAACAAAGCTCACTATTAGAAAGCGCTACGATTAAGAACCATCAAGGTTAAGTAGAAATCCTCTGTCTTTTGTTTTGACAGGGGATTTTAATTATTCCTTACTTCAATAAAGGGCAACTTAATGAAATGATAACTAAACTTGACATGTCACCTTTTGGTGTCCTATAATTAATGGGACAACAAAAGGTGTCGTATTAAGCTATTAGGAAGTATAATAGGTGACATAACAGGGAATATTTATGAAAAGGCGGGGGGGATTTTGAACGAAAAAAATCAAGAACGGGATGTATATGACGCTGTTGCTGATCCAACAAGACGAAAAATACTTCAAATGCTGTCAGATGTTGAAGAATTACCTTTGCATGAGATAACGATTCATTTTCAAATGGGACGTACAGCCGTTTCTAAGCATTTAGCTATTCTCAAAGATGCCAATCTTGTAATTGCTCGTAAGGTTGGTAGAGAAACAAGGTATCGGTTAAATGCCACTCCGCTACGGGAAATTCAAGATTGGGTATCATATTACGAAGGATTTTGGAAAGAAAGAATTGTTAAACTAAATCTATTATTGGAGGAAGAAAAATGAAACCAGATGTATCTTTAGACTTTCAATTTACTAAATCAGTGGAGCAAGTGTGGAATGCTTTAATAGATTCCGATAAGCTCGCTAAATGGATATGGGATAATAATTTTAAACCGATTGTTGGCTATAAATTTCAGTTTAAGGCAGAGCCTTCCGAATGGTGGGACGGCATTGTAGATGGGGAAGTACTTGAAGTGGACGAGCCACATAAATTATCTTACACTTGGATTAGTGCTGGAGAAACGACTACCGTTACTTGGACTTTGACTGAAGGAGCAGACGGGACTACTCAACTACATCTCGATCAATCTGGATTTAGTGAAGAAACAAAAGCTCGTCCAGGAGCTATTGAAGGGGCAACATACGGTTGGACGAATATGGCAGATAAGCTTGAAAAACTGTTAGCATAACTGTAAAATTCATTTTTTCATCCATTTAAAATAGAGCGCAATTCCCTAATGAGAATTGCGCTCTTTCATTATGATAAGGCGTATTTTTTACAAACATCACAATACGGAATTTAGGAAATAGAAAGGATGTCACTATGAAAATAAATCAATTAATTGCAAACAATATTAATCACTTAGAAGTGGCATTACCAACGGATAAATCATTAGGAATTGCTGGTTTATCTGGTTCTGGTAAAACGACTTTTTGTCAAACAATTGGGGAAGAGTCTAAAAAGCGTCTCGTTTCTTTATTGCCAAAAGCTGAGTATCAGTATTTATTTCCCGATATTATGGAAACCAATTTCAGTGCAATCAAGATGGAAGAAATGCCTTTAGTGCTTTTCCTCGGAAAATCATCCATTTCTTCCAATCCTCGTTCAACAATCGGCACACATACTGGTGTGTTTACAGACATTCGCGTTTGTCTAGCTGAAAAATTTAATCTTTCTCCGGAAGTATTTTCATTTAATAATGAGTTAGGCTGGTGTCCGGGTTGTAAAGGTCGAGGGACTACGAAAAATGTCGAATGTAAAAAGTGTGAGGGTAGCCGTTATAATACAGAAACACTGCAATACAAAATCGAATTATTGGGTCAAGCCCATAGTATTTCCGATATTAACAACTTAAGTATAGAATCGATTCTTTCCCTAGCAGAAGAACTACATATTAGTGAAGAGAAACAACATATTCTCCAAAACATGATCAATATGAATATTGGTTACCTAACAATAAATCGCATTATGGGAACATTGTCAGGTGGAGAGCTAACACGACTTTACTTGGCAGAATTCATGGCGACAAGTGAAAACACGGTTATTATTATAGATGAAATATCCGTCGGTCTTGATCGCCAAACGTTGCTTAAAATTTTGGAGCAGATTAAACAATTAGGCTATAAAAATCAAATTTGGCTCATTGATCATTCAGACACAGTACTTGACACGTCGGATAAGCAATTGTTCTTTGGACCAGGTAGTGGTAAGTACGGCGGTAAAATTGTAGAAGAATCCCCACGTCCAAAACCAATCAATCGGGATCGAAATCAGGAAATGCCAACAGAATATTATCATTTTCATGATCTTTACAGTCGTAATATACAAATGGCTGAAATTCGAATTCCTAAAAACAGAATTGTCACTTTTACAGGAGAGTCTGGGTGTGGTAAATCCACACTTGTCAATGAGTGCATAGCGAAAGATTTTTTGAAGCGATACCCAAAAGATAAATTAGTAATAGTAGGGCAAAATCGAAACCAATCGATTACCAGTCGTTCAACCGTAGCGACCTTTCTTGATATAAAAAAGAAGCTTACCAAATATAGTGAAGATATTGATGATATTTTCGAGCGCTCGATTGAAGACATTATTGATGAATTGCCAAACGAAGACATTGCTCATAAGCGATTAAGCTTACTGATCAAACTTGGACTAGGTTATTTGACGTTGGAAAGAAAAACTCAATCCTTATCGAATGGCGAATTTCAATGTGTCCATTTAGTTTCTGAGCTATTTGCCAACTCTAAAAATCCACATACGCTTTTTATTTTTGACGAGCCTTCAAAAGGTTTATCACAAAATATATTAAATCAATTCATGGATAGTGTCAGGGTTATTCTAGAAGACGAATCGGTCTCGATGATTATGATTGAACATAATGCTTATATGCTTGAAAATGCTGATTTTATCGTTGATTTTGGGAAAAGACAACTTGGACCTGTAGAACATTTAGATGTTGTTAGTCATGATGATTATTATCGTCTTCAAAATCAAGTAGATATCATTACTCCGACATCTATCTCTTCCACACTCAAGCAGCAAACGGGTATTCATTACTTAGCAGAAAATCATATCAACTATTTTAAAAACGCAGAAAACATTTATAAGGGTGGCATTTTAAAAAGCTTATCCTCCATGGCACGTTTGATTTATGGAGAATACGAATCGCATAAAATTGCACCAGTGGTTGCCATTGATCTGGAAAGACATTTGTATAGCCAATACAGTTTTCTTTATGAAATTGGCGGTTTGATCAACCATATTGTGGCTGCTCACCCAACTAATAAAGATACAAGAAGTTTTGATTTCTTTACGCAGGATAATCATTGCCCATCATGCACAGGACGTTTAGAGATTGAAATATTTGATAAAGAACTTGTTATACAAGACAAAAATGTTCCATTCTGGGATGGTCTTTTGTATCAGGATGTGATGGAAGTATTAAAATATTATCAATATAACAAATTAGAATTTATCTTTGAAGAGATTAAAAATGAGCTCGGTCATGACCTGACAAAAAGCTATAATGACATGTCAGATGAAGAAAAACATACATTTTGGTACGGCTATTTTGAAAAGTCATTTTATGATAAGCAAGGTAAGGCGCGTAGAACATGGGTAGGTTTTAACACCATTCTGGGCATGTATATGGTCGTTTCAAAATCAATAATTAAGGAACAAATGAAAGAGTCCAAAGAAAAAGTTACTTGTCCGATTTGTCTAGGTACTGTATTAAACCATCATAAAAAACTCCAATTTGGCGACACGGATATTCGGGAGATCATTCATCAGCCACTAGATCAAGTGTTGAAAACGGTAGGGATGTTACCGGAACTGGTAAAAATGAAATCGATTGTCGGGGGAGAGATGACTTTAACGGAAGATGTATCTCTGCTACCTAGAGAAACACAAGTTGCACTGAAAATGTTCGAATTGGAAATGGCGAGCTTTGCTGGTTATGAAGTAGTATTACAAAATGTTTTGCCATTTTGGGAAAGAATTAAAGAAAATATCGAATCCATCAGTACAAACAACGAGGTTACCATCTGTGACTTTGACAATATCACGGAGACAAGAGAAAAAATCATTGATCAGTATTTCACTAATGGAAAATACAAAAAACTAACCTATGTTTATGAGGCATTTGGATATAAAAAAATTGTTACCCAAATAAATAAAGTTAAAAAAAGTCATCCATGTCCGTTCTGTAAAGGAAAGAAAGTAATTACGGAGGATAATCTTCATGACGGCGTATATAAATTAACGATACCGTGTGTTAGTTGTAATGAAAGTGGTATCAATGACGAAGGACTTGGGGAAGTTATTGAAGGCATAACAGTTGAAACATGGCACTCTGGGACAGTAAGTGATGTTGTGGATAAAAACTTATATTCTGAAACTGTCGCAGCTATTCCAATTTTCAATCGTATACGCGAGTTAAATAAACGAGATTTGATGGCGGTTTATGAATGCCTTGAGCAAAATAATTAAATTTCAATTATTAAAACATAGATAGATCTCAGCTAGTAATAAAAAACTCATTTGCAATAATAAATAGCAAATGAGTTTTTATGCTATTGTCTAGTAAATAGAATATGAAAAGTGCAAATTAAAGCAGATTTTATCATTTTCTCAGTTGTTTATTGACCAAAAGAACATTTGTTCCTATAATTAGTGTAAAGCTATTCAGGGGGGATAGAATTATGCCTAGAAAACGAGGAATAACCGATGAAATGATTATAGAGATGTATAAAAGCGGTATGACACATGAAGAGATGCAGACGGTAATTGGACTAACTTCAGGTGCAATACTGGATGTAGTACATAAACACAATGTACCTACTAATAGAAAACAATATTCAGGTAGGCCAAGAAAATATAAAGTAAATGAACATTTTTTCAAAGTTTGGTCGCATGATATGGCTTGGGTTTCAGGACTTTTAGTAACGGATGGCCATATAAATAAAGATACCCATACTATAAATTTCTCCCAAAAGGACGAGAGAATATTGCAGGTGATAGCAACCTATTTAGAAGCGGACTACGTGCTAGCACCATATGGAAAAACTAAAAAGACTCCAACATTAATTGTCAATTCGAAGATTATGAAAGAAGATCTTGCTATACTAGGAATCACTCCAAATAAATCATTAACAGATGTACCAGAAGAATATTTATCTTCCTTCGTACAAGGTATGATTGATGGGGATGGCTGGGTACAAGACAGAGGTTATGTAATGAATGTAACTACTGGTAGTGAAAATTTTGCAAAAGATCTTTTAAGTGTTTACAAATCTTGGGGTTAAGAACTGAAAACACAATTGAACATAGCCCAAAAGAAAGAAAAATATATCGTGTGTGGGTTAAAGGAAAAAATGACCTTCCAAAGCTAGCAAAAATCATTTATCAACATGCAACCGATAATTATAATTATCTAAAAAAAGAAAGATTATCCCAAAGGATAAAAGAGAAGGAGACGAATTATTATGTGGAAATTGGTTAATGGAAGATTAATACAAACAATTGATCAAACAAGAAGTGAATATAAAACACGAATTAGTTCAAAAATTATTCAACAACTAAAAAATATGGCAGAATTAAATAACACACATATTGGATATTTACTTGAAAACGGCTTTGAAAATATGATGAAAGTAGATGAAATTATATTTGATAAGAAAAATCGTCCTAAGGATCGTGTAGAGTTCAGAACTACTTGTGATAAGGATGTGATAACCAATCTAAGATTATTTGCAAAGAAAAATAATCTTAATTTAAATGACGTAATAGAGGCTAGTTTGGTTTATATAGATACAAATCACGTAAAAAGTGCAAACTGGAGATATAGAAAGGAAGTAGAATAAAAAAATGATAAATAGTTACTTTCAAATAGGGATGTGGTCATAATATATATTAGTTGGAGCTACGTTTCAATGAATAAGTATACTTGAAACAGTGAGATATTAGAGGAAAATTTGTATATGTACAATAACATCCATACACTTGTATGTACATTATTTTTTTCTTACGATAAAATTTATAATCACTTCGATTCCATGTATCCATCTTGTGTATTCAAAATTATTGTCTTCAATAGAATGTGCCCTCTCAATAATTAATTGAACTTCATGACAAAATCTGAACTTTTAGCAGCTCACCAATTTTTAAATAAAATTGGTGAGCACCTTATTTTTCAGTTCTTTTGGAGCTATTTAATGTGGTCGCACTTCCCTGGGCTTTTCAATTAAATTCTGGATGAATTACTTTATGATTGTATTATTTTCATTCCAATGATGATGAAGTTAACTTTGCTTGCTTTAACCTAGTACTTCGATAATATAAACCGTATATTAAAACAGCAATAACTATGACAAAGGAAAAGCAAATATAAATATTTCTATAAATAATTTCTAAAGATAAACTTTCTTGAAATGCTAATAATAATCCGGAAATTGTAACTCCGAGCCCCCCACCGAAAAATTGTATTAATTGGACGATTCCTATCCCTGAACCGATTTGATCCTTTGGCAGAATCCTTGTTATCTCGTTAGAAATACTCGTTGAAAGTGCTGTAAAGCCGACGCTCGCGAACATATATGTTGCAAGTATGAAATAAGGAGTTAAGGTAGATAAAAATGCAAACAGGATTGTGGCAATTAATAAAGATAATTGCCCAAAAGTAATTAATGGTGCATTGCCAAAGCGGTCAATTAATCTTCCTATAAATTGCCCAACAATCACTGCAATAATGGCTCCTGGAAAGATTATCATTCCTACCTCTACTGGTCCTTTTCCGAATACAGTCGTAAGTATAATTGGCATTAAAAATAGATTTGAAAAGTTTATGAAAAAGGCTGAGCAACCAATAAAAAGTAGTTTTGTATACTGCGTGTTTCTAAGGAGTATTGGCGGAATAAACGGTTCTTCTGTTCTATTAAGATATCTCCACCAAACCCAAAAAAGAACTAACGTTCCTGTCAAGATAACATATGAAAATGTGGATAGAAAAAGTAATAGACCTGTAACACTAAGTCCCGTTAGAATCGCACCATACAAATCGAAATGTCCTTTTTTAATAACTTCTTTCGGTAACAACTGTTGGAAGAAAGGAATAGATAGGATCGAAATGCCACTGACAGCGAAAAGATAATTCCATCCCAAGTATTGAGTAATGACACCTCCAATTACAGGCCCTAATCCAAATGCCAAAGCAGCAGTGGAAGCAATAATTGCCATCGCTCTTCCACGCCTTGAAAGAGGTATATACCGTCCAGCTATGATCATGCCCAACCCCATAACTCCTCCTCCACCGGCAGCCTGAATAATTCGAGCTCCTAATAAGATAATAAAATGATTTGAAAAGAAGCCAATGATGGACGCGATTCCTAACATGCAAATTCCAAAGAGCAGAAGTCTTGAGAGGGGAATAAAGTCAGATAGTCTGCTAAAGGTCAATGATGAAATGGCAAATATGATCGAATAACCGGAAACGAGCCACGACGCTGTTGATAAATTTAAGGATAAGTCCTTAAGTATAGAGGGCAATGCAACATTAAACATTGTCGTATTCATTACCACCAGCAAGATAGTAAAACTCAAAATTAAAATGATCTTATTCTCTTGAAAAGGCATCTTGCTATCATCTTTGGAAGAAGAAATTGAAGTCATTTGATCCCATCCTTATTTTAAAATTATTTGTATAGAGTACAAAATCGCTTTCACGACTTGTAACGTCCCAGATCAAGCTTAATCATTTGGAACGTTTCTCGCTCCTGTCATTGGCAGACTTAATATTGTTGTTTATAAAAAGGCGCTGAGAAAGGTTAAAGCCATTACCTTTTTTAGCGCCTCTTTACATGTGTCTTTTTATCAATACGTCAGTTCATATGATTTTGTTGTGATTGTATCCTTTTATAGTTTAACAAGCGTTCTACCGCGTACTTTTCCTTCTAATATAGATGTTAATACTTCTGGCAACTCTTTTAATGAGATTTCATTTACCATATCTTCATTTAACGTTGTTGGTTTCAAATCATCCCCTAAACGATTCCAAATTTCTAAACGCTTGTTCATTGGATATTCAACCGAATCAATGCCAAGCCAATTAACACCTCTTGAAATTGAAGGGAAAACGGTTGTGGAAACTTCCATTCCACCTGTAAAACCACATGTAGTTACAGATCCTCCATATTTCAATGTACTTAGAATGTATTGAAGCGTTTTACCACCTACAGGATCGACAGCACCAGCCCATTTTTCTTCGCGCATTGGCGCTTCGCCCTTATCTACAATTTCATCACGATGAATGATTTGTTTTGCGCCTAATCCTTTCAAGTATGCTGCTTGATCTGATTTACCCGTACTAGCTACAACATCATACTCTTTTTTAGCTAATATATTTACAGCAATACTGCCCACTCCTCCCGTTGCACCAGCTACTAAGACAGGTCCATGGCTTGGTTCTAATCCATTATCTTCAAGTCTTTGAACTGCTAATGCTGCTGTAAACCCAGCTGTCCCAAGAATCATGGATTCCTTTAAAGATAAACCATTTGGAAGCGGAACAACCCACTCTGCAGGGACACGTGCGATTTCACTAAATCCGCCAAAATGTCCTGTTCCTAATTTATAGCTAGTGACAATTACTTCATCACCCGTTGTAAAGCGTTCATCTTTTGAATCAATAACCGTACCTGCTAAATCGATTCCTGGTACTAAAGGATAAGAAGTTACAAACTTGTTTAGGATAGCTACTATACCGTCTTTATAGTTCACACTAGAATAGGCTACTCGAATGGTTACTTCCCCTTCTGGCAGATCTTCCATACTTAATTGTTTTATTTCTAACTTTGTTTGATCATTTACTTTATCTAATACCAATGCTTGAAAATTATTCATTTTATTTACCATTTCCTCTCTTTTCTCTTCTTTGTTCCGAATTTCCTTTCAAAATCATACACGTACTAGTTGAATGAGCAACAAGACTCCCTTTTTCATCATAGACATGACATTCCAGTAATCCAACTGAGGCACCTTTTTTTATTAATTTACCCTCAGCCAGAAGTTTCGATTTAAAAACGGGTTTAAGGAAATTCAATTTAATTTCCACCGTTGTAAAAAGTTCATCCCCAGCAAGTGTACTTGCAAAAGCTAATCCCATCGCAGCATCAGCTATATCACAAAGTATTCCACCATGTAGCGTGCCCATCGGATTATGCAATCTTTCAGATGCTTCTATTTCGACAACAACTCTACCTTCTTCAGCATCTACCACCTTAAAACCAAGTACTTGTGCAACTGGGGGTTGGGGTATTTCACCCGTCATCATTTTCTTTAAGTTTTCTAAGTGATTCATTATCCACGCCTCCTAAATAATAAATTTTAAKAGTATTTTTCAACGATGCAGGTGAAGATGTCCACCCAAGTTCCATTGTAATATTGGCTAAACTTATCTAAGATTACGCATCAAGAAAAAGCTTTTCATGTTCGGCAAACTGTTCTGGATATTGAAACAAATGTCTCCTTTTGAACAATTCGTTCGGATAGTTAGAATTTATTTTGTCATCCTTGATATTGTGATATCGATAACTTAAACAAGCGTTTGTAAAGCCACTCCAGTAAAGGGCACAAGCTCATCTGTCCGTCCATCGCGTATCTTGGTCACCCAAGCAGGATCAGCTAGTAATGCTCGCCCAACTGCTACTAAATCGAATTCATCTCTTTCAAGCATGTCAATTAACTTACTAATATCAGCGTTATTGGCCCGCTTCCCTTCAAATGAAGCTCTTGAAAACTCACTGTCTAACCCTATAGAACCAACAGTGATGGTAGGCTTGCCTGTCAGCTTTTTGGTCCAACCCGCTAGATTGAGGTTAGAACCTTCAAACTCAGGTTCCCAGAAACGACGGGTCGAGCAATGAAAAATATCGACTCCAGCATTAACTAACGGAGTTAGAAACTGTTCGAGCTGAGCTGGACTTTCCGCTAGTTTCGCTGTATAATCCTCACCCTTCCATTGGGAAAAGCGTAATATAATAGGAAAGTCTGATCCAACTGCCCTACGGCAAGCTTCGATTATTTCTACAGCAAAACGAGTACGTTTGACTAGGTCGCCACCATAATGGTCGGAGCGTTTATTGGTTTTCTCCCAAAAGAATTGGTCAATCAAATATCCGTGTGCACCGTGAAGTTCGATTCCGTCAAAACCCAGATGTTTAGCATCTGCAGCTGCTTGCGCATAAGCATCAATCACTGCAGTGATCTCCAGTTCGTTCATTGGATCAGTTACCTTGTCACCTGATGCGGTAAGACCTGATGGTCCAATCGGCAGCGCATCATGATTCGGTAGATCACCTTTCTTACGCCGCATACCAACATGCCAAAGTTGCGGAATAATTAGCCCACCAGCTTTATGTACAGCATCCACTACCTGCGACCATCCTTTTAGTGAATCTTCGCCATGGAAGTTCGGCCAGTTGGGATCGCTCGCCGCTGCCGGATGGTTAATTAAGGTACCTTCAGTTATGATTAAACCTACACCGTACTCAACCCGACGACGGTAATAAGATGCTACATCTGGCCCAGGTACCCCTTCTGGAGAAAAACCTCGAGTCATCGGAGACATTACGATGCGGTTAGGTAGCGTTAAATTTCCGATTGTAAAAGGTTCGAACAAAGATTGAACAGAAGAAGAATGGAAAATTTCTTCATTATTTTTCACAATATTACCTCCAGTTTGTTAAATTGATTTATCGATATAAATTAATCGTTCGTGTAATGGATACCTAATTTTCAAAAATTATTAGAATGAACGTTCTAGAATTAACAAAAAAAGAAAGCTAGTCTAACACTGAAAGCGTTAGGTCAATAATGCCTTCTAATTCTTTTTTGTTATAATTTGTCTTTATCAATACTCTTATTCCAACAAGATTGTTGTGCAAAAAACGAGAAACTGCATCTGGATCAATTTCCTTTGACAATTCACCATTTTTTTGTCCCTTTAATATAAGATTATTAAACATTTTCTCTGTACCGTTAAACATTTCAGTGGCTCTGCGTGCTATTTCTTTATCCAACAAAGATAATTCAACAGCTGCATTTACTGCCAAACAGCCCTTTGGATAATGTTCAACTGCGTTTAAGGCAAATTCAAATACTTCTCGTAACGCCTGCTTAATCGGTAAAGTGCCGTTTATTATCTTTTTCATTTTATTTGTAATGAGTTCTTCATAGTAAGTTAGAGAACTCAAAAACAAAGAACGTTTGTCACCAAAAGTGTCATAGATGCTTCTGCGATGAATCCCCATATGGTCTACCAATTCTTGCATAGAAGTTTTTTCGTATCCTTGTTCCCAAAAAAGTTCCATCGCTTTTTTCAATACTTCTTTTTCATCGAAAGCTTTATTTCTAGCCATTTTTTTCTCCTTAACAAAATATACCCATGAATTAATGGAATACTAATAAAAAATGTTGCATTACCGCTCTCCAACTTATTAGAACGATCATTCTAAAAAAGTTGAAATAAATTAAATCTAAACTATAAATAAATAATACTCTTTCTAGAATGATTAGTAAAGAATTAAAACTAAATAATAATTTCCAACGTATTCGCTACATATCCAGTTTTTTGCATTTTTATACAATGAAATTTCCATCTATTATTTCCGAATTTTTTCGAATCATTTTGTATTATAGGATTATACACAAACACCCACCTCCAGATTTCTTACAAACCACTTTTTCATCTTTATAAGTTAAATTGTTCACTGTAACATTTCCTAATCCGTGTGGTTATGATGCTTCCCTTTTAGTTGTCAGAAAATTACACCATCAACTTCTACTTGTTTTTTAGTTACATATAATATATTCTATCTTTTGAACCAACAAATTGGATGAGGAGTGATTCATATGGCAAAATCAGCTGCCAAACGAAAAAGAACACATCTACTACGTAATACAGGAAAAGATGTCACGAAATTACGTAATGATATCGATTTTAGTACGCATGTACGAATGACGAAAACCAAAAAGGAAAAACTACAACGACATGAAAACAAATATAAAAAGCATTTCCAACAAGGTCTATATCCCGATGGAAATGCTTTTTATATTTGTTTATACAACTTGCACACTTAATAATAAGGCTAAATATGCAGAAATAACGACCAAAATACTCATAATAAATGAAAATATGGGCGGCATCTTTTTGAAAAAAGATAAAATACTTACCGCAAGGAAGCAAATAGATACAATACCTAATAGTATACCATCTAATTTAGGCAAAAATTGAACGTTTAAGCTAGGTTGAATAGCCCCATCGTAGAATAATGTAAATAATGGTGAAAAGCCTTCAGAACTCAATATATGCGCTAAATTACTCGGCGGTGATTGTTGACTTAATGCACCTGTTGCTACGAAAATAAGCAAAATGATAAAGAATTCCACTTTTGTCCAAGGTCTTGGATCAAAATGTACCTCATTTTGTAGTTTTCGTTTCATCACAATCCCATTAATGAATGCATATCCGATTAAAGGAATAATGAGTAAATGTTTGATTAGCAAACTTTGACCGTAAGAAAGCATCCAGGAATCAGCATATGCACTCCACTCCATCGATAGGTTCATAAGGGAAAGTCCTGTAATGATCACAATTGCAAAACAATACAGGGCCAGAACATGAAACCATTTCAAAAACTTAGCCCAATTGTCCGTATTGCGTGAAAACCAACTAATGGTTAGTAAAATGCCAACCCAAATTGTGACGGATGCAAAATGAGTAAAATGGGTAATAAAACCTTTCACTGGCGAAATAGAGCTAGCATGTCCTGACCAACCCACCCCCGCAATTAAGACAAAAATTATCAGAATGCCAATGACAGAATAAATAGCTGTTGTTTTCTTATCAAAGAAGAAAATGTACAATCCTAAAATAATCGAAAAAATAGCTAAAAATAACCATGACTTCCCTACCTCAAACGTGAAAATAATGGATCTAAGCGTTTGCCATAAACCATAATCTTCATATAAAAAAGTAACTAGATTTAGTAATGGGGCAAATGAAAAAATTGCGATCCCAGCAACTGCAATAAGTTTTACTTTTCGTGATACGACTATTTCAGGTTTTAAATCAGCTGGAAATAACAAAAAAATATAACTTCCCATTAACAAGGCGAAGCACGTATACACAAGTGCTTCGCTAATTGTTGTTAAAAGAAAAATCATTTATTTTTTCTCCGTGTCATAAACCAGATTGCTGCAGCTAGTACAACTATAATTGCAATAATAAGTCCTGTGTTACTGTTTTTCTCTTCCTCTACATCCGACGTTGCAGTTTCTTCAACAGCTGTTTCTTCTTCCGTTACTTCTGGTTCGGTAACCTCTGACTCTTCTGTTGTTTCAGTAACTGTTTCCGTATCTTTAACTGATTCTTCAACTATTGGGGCATTTAATACGAAGTCTACTTCCCCTTCGATTGGATGTCCGTCAATGCCGACAATTTTCCAAATTATTTTATATGGGCCGTTTTCTAAATTACCTGCTACATTTCCTGTCATCACATTTTCCGTTACAGCTATATTAGTGATTTCCATTGATTCGTTTGCAGCGTTCATTAATTTAAAAGAGCTAGTGTCTTCGATTTTAGTTGCATAAGTTAGTGTGATTTCATCCAAGTTTTCCGTCACTGTAGTATCTTGAGCCGGATTTGAACTTTCTAATCCTGTGTGTGCAAAAGCTTGTGTACTGAATAGGAATAAACAAGCAATTGTCATGACAATAATTTTCTTCATGTTGTTCCTCCAAAATGTATATGTATTAGCTTACCGCCTATATACTTATACCATAAAGTTATGAAGAAAGAGTGAAATGGTCTATTTTTGCAAAATTCGATTTACACTATATTAAAAAAGCATCCCACAAAAGGTATTGTACCTGATGGAAATGCTTTTTATTATTGTATTTGGATCGTTACTCCCCGCTTTTTCATCTGAAAAAAGAATAAGCCTGATAGCGTTATACTGATCATCCCAAACACTATAACCATATATGGAAGACCAATAACGTCTAAAAGTGCTCCAGTAGATAATAGCACTACTTGAAACGAAATACGGTCCATCATGTTACGGAAAGAAAAGAACCTTCCGTGGTATTCTTTTGGCACTTGTTTTTGGAAAATCGTCATAGCTGTTGGGAAGAAACAACCAATTGCAAATCCAAAAACCGCAAATACAAACAAGGTAATCGTACGGCTTTCTGCAAAGAATAACAAAAGCTCAGCGAAGCCAATAACAAAAACAAAGAAATATAAAATACTAGCAATATTCCATTTCGAACCTATATATTTTATAAAAATGGAACCTAGCATAAAGGCAACACCTTCTACTGCATAAATAATTCCTTTGATAGAAGAAGAATCTTGTATTTCACTTATATTAATGACAATTAAGTTAAAGGAACCTAAAAACAAAACTGGTATAAAAGTTAACATCAAAGTAGTTAATACAGTAGGATTATCTTTCAGCATTGGAAAAACTTCTTTGAACCCATTCTTCCCTTTTACTAATTTCTGATCTACCTTCTCTATTTCCTCTATTTTCAGCATGCATGTGAATACCAGTAAACCAATATAAGCAACCATCGACATCATATAAAGCGATTGTATTGGCCAATAGACTAGAACTAGTCCTGCAAGTGCTGTTCCGGCTACTCGAGCAATTGTAGCTATATTCATATGCCATCCGTTTAACTGCAATAATTCTTTTTCTTTAACGATTAATGGTAACGTCGCTTGTAATGCGGGAAAATAAAAAGAAGCAGATATTTGTAAACTTATTAGAAATAATACCATCCACCAAATCGACCCAGTTGAGATTGCAACGAACATAAACAAAACGCTAAAAACCCTACCAATACTCGATATGATTAAAACCGTTTTCTTCCTCGATTGATCGATTATTTTTCCTGCAAGAGGACCTGTTAACACACCGGCCAACAGTCCACTTGCTAGGATAAGCGATTTATGAAAGTCAGAAGGTACTTTTTCTTGCATAAATTCGAGATTGCCAATAATTCCACTCCATAAACCTAGTCCTGCAATCATTTCCCCTATTAATACAATCCAAACATTCGCATTTCTCCACATATTGTTTCCTTACTCTTTCTGATCGATCACTTGTTTCCAAACTCGTACAAGTTGACCTTCTTTTTCAGTATCCACGATAAAGGAACCGTTTGAATAGCGGTCAGTTGGTCGCATCGTATTCATCGGAATAGTTTCTTGTACTCCTTTTTCGGTTTCTAAAACAAGTACATCTTCTTTGTTTGTTAACAGTACACTAAATACTCTATGTGGGTTTGATTTTAGTTCTCGAAGCGTAACAACTCCACGTTTTGCACGTGCTCCAGCCTCAATCTCTTTCAATGCCATTTTTTTCACTGAACCACGTTGTGTTATAAGTGTCATCTCTTCATTGCTATTTAGAGGTATAACATTAACGCTTACAACATAATCATCCTCTTTTAAACTAACACCTTTTACCCCGCCGGTTTTAACTCCTGTAATTGGCACTTCATCCAAGGAGAATCGAACAGAATAACTTAAATGTGTCGTAAATAGTATTTCATCGGAAGGCGTTACTAACTGTGCAAGGATCATTTCATCATTTGCCTTTAAGTTAATCGTTTTAATCGGACGAGCATAACGCTGAACGACGTAATCTGATAACAAGGAACGTTTTATTTGTCCGTCTTTTGTTGCAGTAAGGACACACAAATCCAGTTCAAACGAGTCAATACCAATAACATTGATAAGGGATTCATTGGCGTCTAATGGCACAATACTGGAAATATGTTGACCTAGGTCTTTCCAACGAATATCCGGTAATTCATGTACCGGTTGGTAAATATAATTCCCTTTAGATGTAAATAGCAATAAATGATGCTGCGTATTAATCGGTGCCTGGTACAGCAAATAATCTGATTCCTTAATAGCAAAATCTTGCCCATTCGAAGCGGTAAAAGATCTTACACTTGTACGTTTAATATAGCCATCTTTTGTAACGGTAACAATTACCTCTTCACTTGGAATAAGGACATCGAGTGTTACTTTAATTTCTTCAATTTCCTCTTCAATGGTCGATTTACGTGGTTCTGCAAACTGTTTTCGTACTACTAACAATTCTTTTTTTATCACTTTCATCAGAACCGATTCTTTTGCAAGAATATTTTCCAATTCCTTTACTAGCGCATTGAGTGATTCCTCTTCTTTTTGTAATTCCGTAATATCGGTGTTTGTCAGTCGATATAATTGTAAAGAAACAATTGCTTCTGCTTGTGCTTCTGAGAATGCAAATGCTGCAATTAAATTATTTTTGGCATCTCGTTTATCTTTGGATGCACGAATAGTTCGAATGACCTCATCTAAAATGGATAAAGCTTTCATGAGACCCGCTACAATATGTAAACGTTCCTTCGCTTTTGCCAAATCGAATGCCGTACGACGAGTAACGACTTCTTTTTGATGGTCAATATAGGAATCTAATAATAATGGTAATGTCATCATAGTCGGTCTGCGATTATGAATAGCGATCATATTGAAATTATACGTCACTTGTAAGTCTGTATTTTTAAATAAATATTGTAAAATGCCATATGCATCTACTTCTTTTTTCATCTCTATGACGATTCGTAAACCAGTCCGATCCGACTCATCTCGAACATCAGCAATCCCATCTAAACGCTTATCGTGGCGCTGTTCATCAATTTTTTTTACCAAATTTGCCTTATTCACTTCAAAAGGAATTTCCGTAATAACAATTTGTTCCTTGCCGCCTTTAATCGTTTCAATTTCCGTTCTAGATCGTACGACAATTTTACCTTTTCCTGTTTCATATGCTTTTTTAATGCCATCTACACCTTGAATAATACCACCAGTTGGGAAATCAGGACCTTTGATAACCGTCATTAGCTCGTCAATTGTTGCTGCAGGGTTTTCCATTCGCATTAATACAGCATCAAGTGCTTCATGCAGTGCATGCGGTGGGATATCTGTAGCATAACCGGCAGAAATTCCTGTGGACCCGTTAACAAGTAAATTAGGAAAGCCAGCGGGTAATACGACTGGTTCTGAATCCGAATCATCAAAGTTTGGTATAAATTCTACCGTGTTTTTATTGATATCACGTAATAACTCTTGAGAAATAGCAGAAAGGCGGGCTTCCGTGTAACGCATTGCTGCCGGTGGATCCCCATCAACCGAACCATTGTTTCCTTGCATTTCTACAAGCATATGGCGGAGTTTCCAATCTTGACTCATACGAACCATTGCTTCATAAACAGAACTATCTCCATGTGGATGATAGTTACCGATTACATTTCCGACTGTTTTAGCAGATTTGCGGAAAGGCTTGTCATTCGTATTGCCTTCATGCAACATGGCAAATAATATGCGACGCTGAACGGGTTTTAACCCGTCTCTAGCATCTGGAAGAGCACGGTCTTGAATGATGTACTTACTATAACGCCCAAACCGGTCGCCGATCACTTCTTCTAGTGGTAAATCTTGATAACGTTCGGGTTGTGTCATACTAATTCATCCTCCGTGTGTATTCTTTCATTTTCTAAAATATTGGAATCGTCTTCTAAACTAAAGTTGACGTTCGCCTCAATCCATTTCCGACGAGGCTCTACTTTATCGCCCATTAAAGTTGTTACATGTCTTTCCGCTCTTGCACCGTCTTCGATTGTAACTCGAATCAGTGTGCGTGTTTCTGGATTCATCGTTGTATCCCATAATTGGTCTGCATTCATCTCTCCAAGCCCTTTATATCGTTGAAGCAAGTAGCCTTTTCCAATTTTTTTCGATGCAGCATCCAATTCTTTTTCTGTCCATGCATATTCGAACACTTCTTTTTTTCCAAGCCCTTTAAACACTTTATAAAGCGGTGGTAGAGCAATGTAAATTTTTCCATGCTCGATCAATGGTTTCATATAGCGATAGAAAAACGTTAATAAAAGCACTTGAATATGTGCTCCATCCGTATCCGCATCTGTCATAATAACAATTTTATCGTAAGCGATATCTGCTATTTGGAAATCCGCACCGACTCCTCCACCAATTGCATGAATGATAGTGGCGATTTCCTCATTTTTCATAATATCTGCTAGTTTCGCTTTTTCCGTATTAATAACTTTTCCTCGTAAGGGCAAGATTGCCTGGAATGTGCGATCTCGTCCTTGCTTTGCAGAACCGCCAGCAGAATCCCCTTCGACTAGGTATAGCTCATTTTTTGCTGCATTTCGTGATTGGGCAGGAGTTAACTTACCTGATAGTAAAGTGTCCGAACGCTTACGCTTTTTCCCATTTCTCGCATCTTCTCTTGCTTTACGAGCAGCCTCTCTTGCCTGCTGTGCTCGAATTGCTTTTCGTACTAAAGAAGCAGTAAGCTCGGCATTTTCTTCCAAAATATATTGCAGTTTTTCGGAAATAACAGCATCTACAGCACTTCTTGCTTCGCTTGTTCCTAATTTTCCTTTTGTTTGGCCTTCGAATTGTAGTATATTTTCTGGAATTCGAACCGAAACAATCGCAGAAATACCTTCTCGAATATCCGAACCATCTAAGTTTTTGTCTTTTTCTTTTAGTAAACTCGTTTTCCGTGCATATTCATTAAATACTCTTGTCAAAGCAGCTTTTGCACCAGTTTCATGTGTACCGCCATCTCTTGTTCGAACGTTATTAACAAAAGATAAAA
Organism: Psychrobacillus sp. 05T411; assembly: GCF_056396485.1. Classification (NCBI taxonomy): domain Bacteria; kingdom Bacillati; phylum Bacillota; class Bacilli; order Caryophanales; family Bacillaceae; genus Psychrobacillus; species Psychrobacillus sp. 05T411. The sequence continues at coordinate 96,715 of NZ_JBFTLO010000001.1, forward strand.
TCGTTTCTGAATACCCATCATTAAATTGGAATGCAAACTCCACTTCTATTTCATCCTGTTCTCCTTCCATATAAAAAACAGGGTGAAGAACATCTTTTTCTTCATTCAAATAAGAAACGAAAGCTTCAATGCCCGTTTCATAATAAAAAATATCATGAGCACCTGTACGTTCGTCTAGTAGCTCAATTTTAAGCCCTTTCAACAGAAATGCTGATTCTCTTAGTCTTTCGCATAAGGTTTCGTAATTATATTTCACTATGGAGAAGATTGTATCGTCAGGTAAAAAGTGTACAGATGTACCCGTTTCTTTTGTAGGTCCAACTTCTTTTAACGACTGGACTATTTTACCTCCGTTTTCAAAGCGTTGAATAAATTTTTTGCCATCCCGATGAATAATCACTTCGACGTAAGATGAAAGAGCATTGACAACGGAGGCACCAACACCGTGAAGTCCACCACTTGTTTTGTAACCGCCTTGCCCAAATTTTCCACCCGCATGTAGTACGGTGAAAATTACTTCTGCCGTAGGAATTCCCGTTTTATGCATTCCTGTTGGCATACCACGACCAAAGTCACGTACTGTAACACTTTGGTCTTCATGTATTGTTACTTTAATATGATTTCCAAATCCAGCCAGACTTTCATCGACTGAGTTATCAACTATTTCGTATACTAAATGATGTAATCCTCTTGCATCGGTCGAGCCTATATACATCCCAGGACGTTTACGAACGGCTTCTAAACCTTCTAATACCTGAATATCATCATCACTATAGCTCGTTAATATTTCATCTTTACTCAAATACGTTCCCTCCAAAAAACAAAACATCTGTTCTTTATTCTCTATTAAGCGTACAAACAGATTATCATTATGTCAATACTTCCAAAAGAAAATTGCAAGGCAAAAAAAGCCATTGCAAGCTAAACAGGCAACTAAAATGCCAGAGTTTAATTGTAGGTAATAATCCATTAGATTGCAATCTGCCATTGTGTAGGATTCTCTATCCTAGTCCAATATTCCTTCTTTAACGTTTGGTTCATCTGCTATCTTGAGGATTTCGAAATTTCCATGTGATTAAATCATTTTGGGTGACATCCTGTACTTAGTATAACTCTATTTCGTAATTTTGTTCGTAAAATGTTATTGAATTAAATCAAGATCTGCCATTTTTCATGAACTTACTCTTCTTTACATTGAACAAAACGAAGCGCTCATGGTAAACTAAATTAGTTCAATATAATATTAGTTTCATAACTAAAGGAGCATGCTATGATAATCATTATTTTACTCTTACTCGCCTATATAATTGGGTCTATCCCTTCCGGCTTATGGATTGGAAAGTTATTTTATAATACAGATATTCGTGAGCATGGCAGTGGAAACTTAGGTGGAACGAATACGTTTCGCACGCTTGGTAAAAAAGCGGGATTAATTGTTACCATCATGGATATTCTAAAAGGAACAGCAGCAACACTTCTAGGCTATTTAGCCGTGTTTGAAGCGGCTAATGTTCACCCACTAATTCTTGGAATAATCGCTGTAATTGGGCATATGTTTCCGGTTTTTGCGAGATTCAAAGGTGGAAAAGCAGTCGCTACATCTGGCGGTATTTTACTTGCTTACAACTGGCCACTTTTTGTTCTGTTAATTTTAGGATTTTTTATTATATTAAAGATAACAAAGATGGTTTCGCTAACTTCCATGATTTTAGCTATTATTGCACTTATTTATTCGATTGTTTATTATTTCATAGCGGAAAAAGATTGGCCACTAATTGCGATGCTCCTCTTAATCGCCGTGTTTATCTTTTATCGTCATCGCACAAACATTCAGCGTATTAAAAATGGAACGGAACCTAAGGTTAAGTGGATATAAGGAAGGTTTGGTGATTGATATGAAAATCTTTATCTCGCAAGACGCATTTACCTGGTTTCAAGAGGAAATGGAAGTAGGTACTGGAGACACCATTCGTTTTTACGCACGTTATGGAGGATCTAGTCCAATACAGCAAGGCTTTTCACTTGGGATGACACAGGATACACCATTTGAACCTGTTGTCACAGTGAAAGTGGAGGAAGTTCTATTTTTCATAGAAGAAGTAGATGAATGGTATTTTGATGGGCATGATTTGTATGTAGATGTAGATCACCAGTTAGATGAATTAGCCTATACGTATAAAAAAGCGTGATTTGATATCACGCTTTTTTGTTACTTAGGAAACGATATGAATTTAGACATATCAAGCGATACTCGCAACATTGAAGAGCGTATGCGCAATGTTCGCCTACAAATGCGCAACACTATGGTCCATTTGCTCAACGTTTATAAATAATGCGTCAAAGTTCTAGTCGTCTCACTCCAAGTAGACTTGCTATTTTAAGAATTGATTGCTTTCACAGGCAATATGGTTGCTCTCGTGCGGATCTGGTTGCTTTCACGATGATTTAGTTGCTTTCCTAATAGAGTTGGTTGCTTTCAATGCCCGAATAGTTGCCCTTAGCCATTTATTGGATTCATAGCGTTTGCTTGTGACGCAGTATCCCTATTATGTGCGTCATTCCCTTTATCGATGTAGTATCTTCTTATTTAAACCTCATCAATTGGTCTAGCAGTCCTTCATTTTGCATGATTTCGTACTCATGTTTTCCAAATAAATCGAAATGAGGATATGCTTCTTTATGGTCAATCCATTCTTCTTTTAAACCGTATGTTTTGCCCCACTCGATTAGCTTTGTTAAATTGCTACAACCGACTTTCGTTACGGTTTTACATCCTGGAAAACGATCATCTAACCAATAATGAGTCAGAAAGGCAATCTGTTCATTTTCAACCGCTGTTTTCCAATGACGCAACTCATCCCTCGTAATACCAAATGCCATTAATCCATCACCTTTGCAATTTCCAAATATTTCGCATCCCATTCAGGATGAACTTTTTTTAGGGAAACTGGGCGGAAATTATCTTTATTCACGACAACATGTTCCGATGTTGCAGTAGAAGCAATCGTACCGTCTTCATGGACAATTTCATAGCCATATGTAGTGCGAAGCTTTCCGTGGCTTTCTATCCAAGTTCTCACAACTACTGTTTCTCCGTATTTCACAGATGATTTATAGTGTATATTCACATTTGTAACTGGAGATAAATAACCATCTTTTTCGAGTCCAGCATAGGAGAAGCCTAAATCTTTAATAAGTTGTGTTCGACCAATCTCTAGCCATATTACATAATTCGCATGGTAGACTACTCCCATTTGATCTGTTTCTGCATAGCGTACTTCAATTTCTTTCTCACTTATAAACATATACATGTCACCTCATAACTAATTATACAAAAAGGTAACATAAAAAGCTGTAAATCAATACTTTACAGCTAATTCTTGTAATCGTTTTTTATCAATTTTACCAACATCTGTGCGAGGAAGTTCGTCTAGAATATAGATTTTTTTGGGAACTTTATAACCACCAAGCACACGCTTGCAACTATGCAATAAATCCATTTCGAATGATGCATAAACAGCAGTACATGTCACAAATGCAGTGACACATTCTCCCCATTTTTCATCTGTCACTCCAATAACCGCAGCTTCTTTAACGTTTGGATGTAAGACTAGGCACTGCTCCACCTCTTGCGGATACACATTTTCTCCGCCAGAAATAATCATTTCCTTTTTTCTACCAACTATATAGTAAAAACCATCTTCATCGACCTTTGCTAAATCGCCTGTTTTCAACCAACCATCTACAAATGCACAATTTGTTTCTTCTTCATTATTCCAATACTTGGTAAACACATGCTTCCCTGCAATATATAGCTCTCCTACTTCATTGGGTTGACAAAGGTCTCCATTTTCATTCATTATTTTCACTTCATTAAACAGCATACATTTCCCGACAGATCCTCTTTTTTCCCGTGCATCCAGTGGATCAATAAAAAAGTTGTTAGGTCCGGCTTCAGTTAGTCCATATCCTTCTTTAAAAAGAATGCCCTTGTCTTCAAAACGTTGATAAATAGTATGAGGACAAGGCGCACCTCCTGATAAAAACACTTTGACGGTCGGAAAAGTTGCCGTTTGAATGTATGCAGTATCGAGCATTGCTTGGTACATAGTCGGAACAAACAAAGACAGCGTTGTTTTATACGCATTTAACGCTTTAAGTGCTTCCTCTGCGTCGAAACGAGCCCCAACAACTACTGTGCCACCTGACATTAAAATCGGTATACATAGGGCATTTAACCCACCAGTATGGAACATAGGCATATAATTCAGCGTACAGTCTGAATCGCTTAGGCCCCAGCTTGTAATGGTATTTATCGCATTCCAATTGACTGCATTAAAAGAAAGCTCTACCCCTTTTGGCTTTCCTGTCGTTCCTCCCGTATAAATAATAATCCAACTATCTGATGGGCTCCAATTATTTTTAGATGGATAGTAAAAAGCAACTTTTTCTAATACAGAGGTTAGTAATAGACACTCCATCTGTACAAATGTATTACTAATCGTTTGATGCTCTTCATCATGAATAATGAGCACTGGTTTACAATCTTCTAAAATATACGCTAATTCTACTTTACTTAATCGAAAATTGAGCGGTACATAGAGTAGACCTGCTATGCCACATGCGAAAAGAATCGCAAATAAGTCGATTCGATTTTGTGAGAGTACAACGATTCGATCGCCTTTTTGATAATTTTTTTCTTGGAAAAAGTAAACCCATTTGGATATATGTTCGGTTAACGTTTGATAGCTCCATTGTGCATGCGTACTACTATCAATGAGGGCGATTTTTGTTGGAGAAAGTAGCGCACGTTTATATATCCAAGCTTGCTCTGTATACACTTTGCACCGCTCCTTCTTTGTTACATCATAATTCCGCCATCTACTTGTAATACAGTCCCATGTACATAACTTGATTCATCTGAAGCTAAAAATAAATACGCATTGGCAATATCTTCTGGTTCACCAAGACGGCGAAGCGCAACTCCCGATTTCATTTGTTCGATAATTTTTTCTGGCATTTTTGCCACCATTGCTGTTGAAGTGAAGCCTGGGGAAACCGCATTGACATTAATACCTTTTCGACCAAGCTCTTTTGCCCAAGTTTTGGTCATGCCAATGACAGCCGCTTTGGATGCAGCATAATTCGTTTGCCCAAAGTTCCCATAAACACCGCTGACGGATGAGGTGTTTATAATCTTACCGTAGCCTTGCTCTATGAAATGAGGTACGACTGCTTGCGTACAGTGAAACACCCCTGTTAAGTTAACGTCTAAAACACGGGAGAAATCTTCGACTGTCATTTTAGTCAGCATTGCATCTCTAGTAATCCCGGCATTATTAACTAAAATATGAATCTCCTTATAATGTTCTATTGCTTGTTTTACAAGGGAATCTACGCTTTCCCGTTTAGCAACATCCACTTGAATGAATTTAACGTCGTGACCTTTTTCTTTTAATGCACTCTCTTGATCTTTCCCGGCATTTGCATCATAGTCTGCTAATACTACTTTTGCCCCTTCCTCTGCAAAACGAAGTGCTGCTGCTAAACCAATTCCATTAGCTGCACCGGTAATAATAGCGACCTTATTTTGTAATCTCATCATTCATTCTCCTTTGAAATGAAATTTTCGATTCGGCTTGTTAACTGCTCCAAATCGTCTATTAATGGAGAATGGCCACAATTAATGAGTGGGACATACGTGGCATTCTCTCCTAAGTCGGCGACAATTTCTTGCGTCATGTCCTCTGTTACAACGTAATCACGGTCTCCTCGCAATATAAGTACAGGAATCGTAATATCTTTTGCTTGATTGGTACCTTTAGATACTTCGTTATCAATGGCACTTATATTGAATGTATTTAGAGCATGATACACATCTGCTAAATTTCTTTGCGTGAGCATATCATCCACATAGGCGTCATAATCTTTCTCCATAGGTTGGTTATGCGTATAAATTACGGCATTCCAGACGGCCTTTAATCCTGCTTTATTTTTCATATCATATAAACCTTGCATTGGAATAGTTCTTGCTGGATCATTTTCTACTTCTTCGATAGATTGAAATCTATTTGCTACATTAGGTGAACCATCTATATTGGTAGCGTAGAATGGATACCCTCTAGTAGATGCGGATGCAAGAAGTACTAATTTCTCACAATACCCAGGATAATCCGCGACGAATTGCATAGAAATGGCACCACCCGTAGACCAGCCGATTAAGTGGAAATGCTTCAATTCTAATGCATCAACCAATCCCTTTAAGTCATCTGAAAAGTCTTTGATCCCTTGCACTCGAGTATGAAAGGTAGATTCTCCAAACCCGCGTAAATCGATTGCATACACTTTATACTTTGCATCTAATTGGTCGATTAGGACATCCCAATGTTTGGAAGAAGTCATATTCCCATGGACCAACATAATGACTTCTTCCCCGCCTGGTCGTTCTCGGTAGGCAATCGATTCTCCGTTATCTAACTGTACTTTTTGTAAAATCATCTTCTTACACTCCTTTTATTTTCCCCATTTCACTGCCACAGCTCCCCATGCATATCCTATCCCAGCACTAACTAATACGGCTAAATCTCCATCTTTTAGCTTCCCTTCTTTTTGTGCTAGCTCCAATGAAATAATTTGATCCATTTGCCCAATATGTCCATAATCATGTAAATAAGTAGTTTGCTCATTGGTTAAACCAAGTTCTTGTAATACAAAGTCATGTGCCGATTTTTTCATATGAAGGATAGCTAAATAATCAATGTCTTGTTCAGAGTAACCACTTTTCATTAATGCATGACGGATCACCTTTAAAAAGTTCTGCATCGATTTCTGCTCTAGTCTAGCCTTCATCCCTTCTGGGTCCAATACATCTAAACGATATAAGCCTTTTTGCAAATGTTCCTTCGTTAAAGGCTCTTTCGTTCCACCAACGGGTACAACGACATCCTCTGAAAAAGACCCATCCGTCATCATATCCGTCTCTAAAATAATATTTTCTGCATGATCTTTTTTCAAAATCATGGCAGCCCCGCCTGCAGCTAAGTTAAACATAAAGCGAGTTCGCTCATTTGTGTAATCGATAAAGTCACTATTCCGATAACCACCGGCAAGTAGTACAGTATTAATCGTAGGATCTGCCTGCATTAAACTTTTCGCAACCTTCATCGCCATAATCGTCGTTCCACAACGAAGTGCTACATCAAATCCCCAAGCATGATAAGCACCTAGTTCTTCTTGCATTTTAATAGCAGCCGTCCATAAAGGGTACTCCTTATGCTCTTCCCCTATATAAATGACTAGATCGATTGTTTTAGGGTCAATATTTCCTTTTTCGAGCGCCATTTCTGCCGCCCGTATGCCCATTCTTACCGTATGATCATCTGGACCAGGAATTGCTTTTTGGGTGATTCCCATTTTGTTTTTCACAACATGTACTGGTAAATTAGCAAGTGTAGCAATTTCTTCTCCCGTCATTCTGTTATCTGGTATATATACACCAGTACTTACGATTCCTATATTCATTTTGTAAGCTCCTTTCCACTAGGAGCAGCAACGTCCACTTTGGGTGTTTTGTTTTTCTGTTTCCAAAATGCGTAGCGAATCGTTCCGACAATACCTTTTGGGAAAAAGATAACGGCTAAAATATAAATGATTCCGAAGAAAATGATCCATCTTTCAAAAATAGGATATTCTTTTGCAAGGCCCGATAAGTAATGCTGAGCAAGCTCTATCACACCAGCACCGATAATTGGTCCTATTAATGTTCCCACACCTCCAATAATCGTCATGAGGAGCGCATCGAGCGTAATATCCATCGTCAAAACACTTGTATTCACAAATCGTAATGAAATCGCATAGAGAGATCCCGCTAAACTTGCTACTACACCTGCTACGACAGAAGCGATTACTTTATAATGCAATGTCTGAAAACCGAGCGATTTTGTTCTTTGTTCATTTTCCCTTACAGCAATTAATACCCTACCTAGTGGAGAATGCACGAATCTGCGAAGGAAGAAATAAACGAGTACTAAGCAAGCGAGAACTAGTAAATAAAACATCATACGGTCTTTAAAAAACTCGGGTGCGCGAAAGGTGAAACCATCATTTCCATGTGTCAGTGTTCGCCATTTTTCGGCAAGTACTAAAAACAAACCAGATACAGCCATCGTTAACATCGCAAAGAAATGACTTTTTAATCGGAGTGTGAGCAGTCCTACTAAAAAGCTAACTACACCCGCAATAACCATACCTACTGCTATCGATAAAAAGAACACGCCTAATGTAGGTTCCATACGGTTGAGCATGATTGCCGTAGCATAGGCACCCATTCCAAAAAACATGGCATGACCAAAAGATACAATTCCTGTATACCCTAATAGAAGATCATAACTCATTGCTAATATAGAAAATATGAATATTTGCGTCAGTAAAATCGTCCAAGTCCGTGAGTCGGATACAAAGGGAAAGACGGCAAATGCAGCGACTAGGACAAGTAAGATGACATTATTAACTTGAAATTTATTTTTCATCCTCTATCATCCTTTCGCCGTAAACAAACCTTGCGGACGGAATATTAATACAATCGCCATTAGCATCATATTAACCGCAAGTGATAAAGCAGGAACATAGTAAGCCATGAAGCTACCAGCCAGCCCTACAAGTATGGCTGCAAGAAGGGAGCCTGGAAAACTCCCCATGCCACCAATAACAACTACGATGAAGGCTAATATGGCAAATTCCATACCCATTTCCGCATACACTACACCAGAATAGGGTGCCATAAGTGCCCCACCTAATGCCGCAAGCGCTGCTCCTACCATAAATACATATAAAAATACTTGTTTAATATTAATACCAAGCGCTTGCACCATTTCTTTGTTCATGACGCCAGCGCGAACGATTAAGCCGATCTTTGTTCGCTTTAAGATGAACTGGAAGACTCCAAATACAATGAGCCCCACAATAATGATAAATAGGCGATACTTAATAATAATGACGTCCCCGATTTCCCAACTTCCAGACAATAACGGAGGTGTTTTTGCTGCAATTTGATTGGGGCCAAAAACGACTTTCAACATTTCCGACAATACAATCATAAAACCAAGCGTAATAAGAATTTGTTGAATATGATTTCCGTACACTGGTTTAATAATAATTTTTTCTGTTATAAATCCGAGCACAGCGCCTGTTAAAATAGCACCAATGATGGCTATCGTAAAACTATTCGTTAATCCGTAAAACCAAACACCGGAAAAAGCTCCCCAAGCGAATAATCCACCATGTGCAAAATTTAATACATCCATTAATCCAAATATTAAGGTAAGACCGGCTGCTAAAAGAAAGATCAGCATGCCCGTTGCAAGTCCATTTATCAATAAATTGATGATTAACTCCATCGTATAACCCCCTATCCGATTCCTAAATATTGGCGTTTCAGCTGTTCATTTTGTATCAATTCACTCATTTCGCCGGATTGAACGGTTTCTCCATCGTCAATTAAGGTATATGTATCACCGATTCTACTAGCCATTATGAAGTTTTGTTCTACTAAAATAATGGTTGTTTGTTTTTTCATTTCCACTATTGCTTCCATCACTTTTTCAATAACAACTGGTGCCAACCCTTTGGAGGGTTCATCGATTAATAGCAATTTGCTATCGTTTATAAAAGCCCGTGCCATCGACAGCATCTGCTTTTGCCCACCTGACAAATGCCCTCCGTCTTTTTTCCAATACTTCTTTAAATCGGGGAAAAGCTCGAGTACGTATTCTTGCCTTGCGAGTGCTGCATCATCTTCTTTCCTCATGGCAACTTTTAAGTTTTCTTCTACGGTGAGTGCTCCAAAGATTCCTTGATCTTCTGGAACATACCCAATCCCGCTTGAAGCAATTTGGTGTGTTGCTTGTTTCGTAATTGCTCTATCTTGAAAATGAATTGTTCCGGCAGTAGCKGGAGTGAGTCCCATAATCGTTTTAAGCGTAGTCGTTTTACCTGCACCATTCCTGCCGAGTAGCACACTAACTTCGCCTTCATTTGCTTCAAATGAAACCCCTTGTAAAATGTGGTACTGACCAATATGTGTTTGAACGTTTTCTACTTTAAGCAAGATGCTCATCATATAATCCTCCTAGGTAAGCATTTTGAACCGTTTCATTTTCCATAATTTCTGTTGGGGTTCCGTCCGCTAGTAATCTACCATTAAAAAGCACCATAATAGAGTCGGATAGATCCATGATCATATCCATCTTATGTTCAATCAGCAATATCGTTTTGTCTCCGGCCTGTTTTATTTGTTTAATGACATCTAAAATAGCTGGCACTTCCTCTAGGGACATTCCTGCTGTTGGTTCATCCAATAGTAATACTTCCGTATCGAGTGCTAGTAGCATCGCGATTTCTAGCTTCCGTTTTTCTCCGTGAGATAATTGATTGGCAAAAGCGTCCGCTTTGCTTGCAAGTAAAACCATTTCTAGTAAACGCTCCGCTTGAATATGCAAGTCTTTATAGGCAGTAAACGTGCGGAAAATTTGATAGCGAATTTGTGCTTTTGACTGTACTGCTAGTCGGACATTTTCGATTACGGTGAGATTAGGGAATACATTGGTAATTTGAAAGGAACGTCCAAGTCCTTTTCTCGTCCGTATGACAGAAGAGTGTTTGGCCATTGACTCTCCTCTAAAGAAGACATCTCCTTCTGTCGGCTTTAACTCGCCACTTATTAAATTGAAAAAGGTTGTTTTACCTGCCCCATTTGGTCCGATAATCGATTTAAAATGCTTTTCTGGCATGACAAAATCCACATGATCTACTGCTGTCTGTCCACCGAATTTAATTGTTAGATTTTCCGTTCTTAGTATTGGTTCCATTTCATACGTACCCCCTTCTTCTATCGCTCTCCATAGGATGGAAATTTTCTATCCTATGGAGAGTGACAGACCTAATGATTAGGCTATCACTTCTCTATTTATTTATTATTTAAAATCGGTGGCTCTGTTTCTTCCGGTGACAACTCTCTTATAAGTACTGGTACTGGGTAGTCTACCCCTTCTTGTTTTTCCAGTTTAATCGAGTATAGTGATTGTAGTGCTTGATGATCTTCTGGACGGAAAGTCATCGTTCCTTTTGGCGTTTCAAAGGACATTCCTTCCATAATATCGATTAGCGCTGTGCCATCTGCATTCCCTTCCGATTTTGTTAATGCTTCAACAATGGCGATAGCTGCAGTCATTCCACCTGGCGTGAATAAATCTGGCACTTCACCATTAAAGCGTTTTTTATGTTCTTCTACTAACCAATCATTTATCGGATTATCAGGTAGTGTATGATAGTAAACTGAGAATCCTTCCATCCCAACTAATGGTTCCATAATAGATAGTGCTGGAATATCAGGAGCTCCAGTTGAAATTTTAATTCCTTTTTCCTGCAGTTTTAAGTCAGCAATTTGGTTCCAAGGGGAATTTGCACCTGCCCATACGACAAATAAGTAATCCGGATCTGCTTGGATGATTTTTTGTAAATTAGAAGTGAAATCAGTTGCAGCTGGATCCGCATATTCTTCTACAACAATTTCTGCCCCTAACTTTTCAGCCGCTTCTTTAAATGCAGATACTCCATCCCATCCGAAAGAATAATCGGGTGCAAACGTTGCGATTTTAACTCCTTCTCCTGCAATTGCAGCTGCTCCAGCTACTGCATCTTGAGAAGAGTTACGTCCTGTGCGGAATAGGTATGGGTTAAACTCTGAACCTGTAATACTATCTGCAACAGCTGGTTCGATAATCATAATTTTCTCGTATTCTTCTGCTAGTGGAAGAACTGCTAATGTATCACCTGAACTAGAAGACCCTACCAGAAAGTCAACCTCATCTTCTTCTAATAACTTCGTAGCTTTTTGTACTGCTACTTCTGGCTTCGTTTCGGTATCTTCGAAAATAACTTCAATTTTTTTACCTGCGACTTCCATCGTTCCATCTGTAGCATATTCAAGTCCCAATTCAAATCCATTTTTTGTTTGCTTTCCGTAAGATTCCAGTGCTCCCGTTAAAGATGCAAGTACTCCTACTTTGATCGTCCCGGCTTCTTCTGTTACTTCACTTGATACAGGAGTAGTCGTTGCTTCTTCTTTTTCAGTTTCCCCGGCAGTATTCGTTTCGTCACTACAAGCACTACTAAAAATTAAGACGAATACAAACAGCATTAGTAATCCCAATTTCTTCGGCATATAAATCCCCCTTTTACAAATTTGTAAGCGTTCTCATGCTTCTGTTTTATCATACAAAAAGGGAGTTACAAAAAAGTTACAAAAAAACGTTTGCTAAAAAAGCAAACGTTTTTTGCCGCGACCTTTCGCAGGAGCATAATTAATTCGAGAATTGTTCATCCATAACTCGTTATCATTTCATACATTTGAATCGTTGTATTCATCGGGTTAATATTTAGTTCAGTTTTAAGTACAGTTACACAACGTTCATACCATTTAACAGCTAGACTTCTATTTTGCATTTGATAACAGGCGAACATTAATAAACGGTATGCTTCTTCCCATGTAGGGTCTATTTTGATTAATTTTTCAGCCCAATAAATGGTTTGCTCAAATTCTTTCAAACGGGTACTTGTTTGCGCTAATCGTTCTAATACATGTATATATTGTTGTTGGGCTTTTTCTCGCTCATGGGAAATCCATTCTAGTGTCGGCTTATCTTCTACCAATTCTCCTCTATACAATTTAACCGCCTTCAATAGTAACTCTTTACATATAAACGGATTCTTTTCATCTACCCCTTGATCGGTAAGTTTTTGAAAAGTTTCTAAGTCACTCTTTATAACTGCAACTGGATTTAAGCGATACATCGATTGTTTACGATCGATAAAATAGGATTCTTCTCTTGCTTTTCTATCTGGCTCAATTACTTTCAATAATGAATTTAGCGTCACTTTAAAATCTCGATCCATCGTTTTTTCATCACTCTTGCTCCATAATGCTTGCATTAGTTCTTCTTTAGGTACAAAACGACCTTTTTGTAAATATAAATAGGTGAGCAATTCTTTGGATTTATCTCTTTGCCATTTTCGATCACTTAACTCTTCATTCCCCTTAAAAAGCGAAAATGGTCCTAAAAGTTGAAGACTTAATTGATATCCAGGGTAAATGATTGTGGGTTGGATAGATAGTCTTTTTGCAATCGTTTGTAACGGATCGTTGTTTAGTTGTAGTTTGCAAAGTTTCTGGAAAAGTGGATAATTTATTTGTATGTCTGCTGGACCAAACACTGTTTTGCTTTGAAGAAAAAAGAAAAAATTATTTCGTACACATAATGCCGCAAATATTTGAGCGTGCTGTCCCCATAAATCTTGCTGTCCTAACTGGTCATATATACGTATCAACCAGTAATGAGCAATCATTTCACCATATACATCCCCACTATTGGCAAAAAGGGCATTTGCTTCCTTTCCAACTTGAATCGCTCGTTCAAACTGTTGGTGTTCAAAATAAATGATCGTCAAACAAAGTAAAATATATGCAGACAGCCAATAATCTTTTCCCTTGTCCGTTTCACGCAATCCTTTTTCCCCATACGAAATCGCTTCTAGAAATTGTCCTTGTCGCGATTTGACGAGCGCAAGCCCCATATAAGGCTCCGCTTTTGCCCGTGCAACATTTAACTCATCCATTCTTTGAATCGCTTTCCTATAATAATTTTCCGGCGTCTCCAAGTCAAAGGAACTTGCTAAAAACTCTGCATGTCCTTTTCGAATCCAACCTACCGCTTCGACAAAGCCTGACTGTTCCCGAATACCAGTCTCGATTCCTTTATTTGCCGAACGCATAGCTGCGTCTAACTGACCGGTGAGCGAATAGATAAAGGAAAGAAGAACATCCGTCTCTCTGTGCGAATCCGGTAAACTTACCTCATCTGCCGTACGATGTTCCAAAAGATACTGTGCTTGGTTCAATAAACCTGTGCGAAGCAAGATACGAGCGTCTAGATTACCTTCCTTTAATAAGTTGGCGTCTAACTGCTCATTCTTTACCCATTCATTCGCTTCATTTGCTTTCCCAAGATTCACTAAATTTTCGGCTAGTAACCTTTTTAAAAATAAACGTTCGGTGCTTTGGATTTCCTTACTTTTATCTGCCCATTTCACTGCTTCTTCCAAATAAACTTTTGCAAATGCTGGCTGAATCGTATCTAAATAAATATGTGCTAACCCTGCATTTGCCCGACTGATAAACAAGATATCTTGTTTATCCATTGCGATTTCCAAACAAGCTTCATAGGCAACTCTCGCTTTTTCGTAAAAAGCCCTGTATCGATGGCATTCTCCTTCGTAAAAAAACAATTCGTAAAAATGATTTCTCGTTTCAATCGATACATGATCTTGGAGTAAATCTAATAACCAATCGAATTGCCCAGCTTTTACCATGTAGTTTGCGAAGGAGATGAGCATTTCCCCTAAAAATATTTCATCGTTTGATTTGACGGCATGATGCAGTGCTTGCACAACATTATTTTGTTCTTTAAACAAATTGGCCGCCTTCTTATGGGTCTTATAAAAAGTCTGTCGTGATTTTTGTGACCATTTTGTTTCTAAAAATTGTTGAAATAAGGCGTGAAAACGAAAGGTATTTGGCTCAGCTAATGGTTGGATAAATGCATGACTATTTGCCAGTCTTTCTAAATTTTTTGCTTCCTGCTCCCCGTAAAAATCACTTATCTCTTGCTTCGTAAACATAGGGAATATACTAAAGTTTAAAAGAGATTGTTGATCTGATTCCGGCATGAACAAAAACACTTCTTCTGACAAATAGGTAAACAAATCTTTTAGTAGTGGATCCCCTAGTTTGGTTATTTGCTTTTTGTTCTCCACTAACTGCATTGCAATTAAATGAATCGCAATCGCCCATCCCTCTGTAAGTCTTAAAATTTCCGCAGCTTCTTCCATAGAAATTGTTTTATCAAAATAATCTTCAAAAAATACTTGAATTTCCTCTTCTGTAAATATGAAATCTACTTCCGTTATTTCAACCAATTGCCCTTTTAACTTTAGTTTTAACAGTATAGACCATTTAGGACGTATGCGAGAAGCAACAACTAAATGGATTTTAGGGGGAAGAAACTCTATGATTTTCTCTACTATATAATTGATCGAAAAAACATGATCCACGAGATGATAGTCGTCTAATACAATGGAAAACGTTTCATCTATTCGAGAAAGCTCATTACTAAATAGGGAGTACCAATGTATCAATTCTGTTTCTTTTGGGTACATGGAAAGCAATTCTCTTTCCATTAAACTTTCCCCAAAAGTAGGTATTACTTTTTGAATGCTTTGGATTAAATGGCGCAGGAACGGAAGGATATCATCATCTTCTTCTGTAACCGTGTACCAAGAAAATAATTCTTTTGAATCAGCATAATACTGTGCCAGTGCTGAACTTTTGCCAAAACCTGCTCCACTATGTAAAAGCGTTAATTTTTGGTGGTCCTTTGTTTTTAGTTTTTTGATAAGTGAAGACCTTCTCATATAAAAAGAAGAGGCTAGAGGTGGGGTTAGTTTAGACATTATAATCGTTGGTTGTTCCATCTTTAACGCTCCCATCAAATAACATAATCTACTAAACTTATCCTATCACACTAATAGTCATAATTGCACAACAATTCTAACTTGGGTAAAAGATGGAATTATGATAGAATACTATAACTTGATTCAGCAAATAATAACTGCTGATTAGAGGAACTCTGGCTAAGATCGCCGGTTCCTAGGACAACGCCAGAATGACTAACATCCTGTTTGATTAAGTCTCTGGCGGATGTTATATATTTTAAAAGCAATTACGCCGAGGTGTAATTGATTAGTTAGGGGGAAACGTATTGGAATTTCCAGTTTTAGAAACACCGCGATTAAAACTAATCGAAATTAAAGAAGAACATACTGATAAGATTTTTCAAATTTTTTCAAATGAAGAAGTAATAAAATATTACGGCATGGAGCCTCTTCAACAGAAAGAACAAGCTAGTAACATGATTAAATCCTTCTCCAAGAACTTTCAAGCAAGGCAATCTATGAGATGGGGTATTTTCCTCAAAGAATCCGAAGAATTAGTTGGTACACTAGGATTAAATAATTTAGTGATTACACAAAAAAGGACAGAAATAGGATATGAATTGCTACCTGAATATTGGAGAAAAGGATACGCTCGCGAAGCTGTGGAGCAGATCATTCACTATTGCTTCGAAGAATTAAACTTATTCCGTATTGCAGCTGTGACTTTTACAGAAAATGAATCCTCTTACAAGCTATTATTAAAACTGGGCTTCCAGCAAGATGGATTGTTAAGAGGATATATTTATCAGAATGACAAATCAAATGATACATTTGTGTTCTCATTAATAAAACCAGAGTGGAAACAAGCATTTTAAAACATCCTCTTGATGTTTTAAAATGCTTATCCTACCAATTTGTACTCTTATCATTGCTCACCTGTATTTTGAACGCTTCTGTATCTAAATTATTCTTTGTAATATAATCATTAAAAATTGTCGTTATTTCTTGCTGCCTTAAGTTATTAGCTTCTTTATTGGCTAATACGAACTTAACCAAAATCTTATCCTTAGCATCTATTCCTCCAAGAATCCGGTGCTCATAGCCTTTTTCTTTTAATCTCTCTCCAACTTGATCATACAACCCCCCTTTTTCCATGAGGGTAAGCTGTAAAATTTGGGTTTCCATCGTGCCTTGTTGGAAAAATGGGGAGCAAACTTCAAGTATTGCTTTTGGCGTACTAGTAAATAGGAAGACAGTTATAGTTATAAGAAATAAAAACGTACCAAACAGTAGCCCTATTTTTCTTTTCTTCGTTTTATTCACTCCTATGTTGTTTATATACATCATATGACGTATACGAATCAGCTATTCTACGTCAAAAAAGCCTAATCCACTTGGAATTAGGCTTTTTCATATAAGCTTATTAAGCTTCTAATACTTTGTTACGTAGTACCATTTGAAGGATACCACCGTGACGGTAGTAATCTACTTCTACTTCTGAGTCAAAGCGAGCAAGTACGTTGAAGACTTTTTCAGTACCGTCTTCTGCTTTAGCAGTAACTTGTAGAATGTCGCGAGGTTTAACACCTTCTGCTACATTGATACTAATCTCTTCTTTACCTGTTAAGCCAAGCGTTTCAGCATTTTCACCTGGTAAGAAATTAAGTGGTAGAACCCCCATCATTACTAGGTTTGAACGGTGAATACGTTCAAAGCTTTCCGTAATAACAGCTTTAATGCCTAAAAGGTTCGTTCCTTTAGCAGCCCAGTCACGAGATGATCCCATTCCGTAATCTTTTCCACCAAGAACTACTAATCCAGTACCCTCTTCTTGATACTTCATCGCAGCATCATAGATTGGCATAATTTCACCAGTTGGCCAGTAAGTAGTATATCCACCTTCTGTACCTGGAGCAATTTGGTTACGAATACGGATGTTCGCGAATGTCCCGCGCATCATTACTTCGTGGTTACCACGACGAGAACCGTAAGAGTTGAAATCACGGATTTCTACACCGTTTTCGCGCAAGTATTTCCCTGCAGGTGTATCTTTACCAATGGCACCTGCTGGTGAAATATGGTCAGTAGTAATAGAATCTCCAAATTTCGCAACAACACGAAGTCCAGCAAGTGTTTGAATGTCACTAGGCTCCTTCGCTAATCCTTGGAAGAATGGTGGGTTTTGAATATACGTTGATGTGTTATCAAATGTATATAAAGATTCTGTTGACGTTTCAATTGCATTCCATGCTTCGTTTTCGTCAAATACACGTGCATATTCTTTTTGGAATAATTCACGAGTAACTACTTTATTTAGCACTGTATTTACTTCATCAGTTGAAGGCCAGATGTCTGCAAAGAATACGTCATTGCCATCTTTGTCTTTTCCTAATGAATCTTTTTGTAGATCGATATCTACAGTCCCAGCAAGTGCATAAGCAACAACTAATGGTGGTGAAGCCAAGTAGTTAGCTTTTACAAGTGGGTGTACACGTCCTTCAAAGTTACGGTTACCAGAAAGTACAGAAGTTACGAAAAGATCTTCGTCAACGATTGCTTTTTCAATTTCAGGAAGTAATGGACCAGAGTTACCGATACATGTAGTACATCCGTAACCAACTGTATTGAAGCCGATTTTATCAAGATATTCGTTTAATCCTGAATCTTCTAAATAACCAGTAACAACTTTTGAACCTGGTGCTAAAGATGTTTTTACGTAAGCAGGAACAGTTAGTCCTTTTTCTACTGCTTTTTTCGCAACTAAACCAGCTGCTAGCATTACGTATGGGTTAGATGTATTTGTACAAGAAGTGATCGCAGCGATTGCTACAGCACCTGTTGGAATTGTTACATCTCCATCAGCAAATTTAGCAGTTGCCGTTTTGTCGAATTCTTTTTCTGGTAAACCGAAACCTTGTGTACCTTGTGGAGCAACAACTGCTTCGTGGTAACGAGCTTTCATATCAGATAGTGGAATCAAATCTTGTGGACGTTTTGGTCCAGAAAGGTTTGCTTCGATATCTGCTAAGTTGATTTCAATTACATCAGTATAAACTGGTTCTAATGTTGGATCAAAGAACATATCATTTGCTTTTAAGTAAGCTTCTACTACAGCAATATGCTCTTCGTCACGACCAGTTAGTCGTAAATAGTTAAGTGATTCTTCATCGATTGCGAAGTAACCACAAGTAGCGCCATATTCAGGAGCCATATTGGCAATTGTTGCACGGTCAGCAAGTGGTAATTTCGATACTCCAGGACCGAAGAACTCGACAAATTTACCAACTACACCACGCATGCGCAATACTTGCGTAACTTTAAGCGCTAAGTCAGTAGCAGTTGTACCGTTAGGAAGATCTCCTACTAATTTAACTCCGATTACTTCTGGAATCGGGAAGTATGAAGGCTGTCCAAGCATTCCTGCTTCCGCTTCAATACCACCTACACCCCATCCTAATACGCCAAGTCCGTTAATCATAGTAGTATGAGAGTCAGTACCTACTACTGAGTCAGGGAAAGTTTCTAATGTACCATCTGCATCTTCATTTACATGCACGATTGGCGCTAAATATTCTAAGTTAACTTGGTGAACAATACCTGTTGCTGGTGGAACAGCACGGAAATTGTTGTAAGATGTTTGTGCCCATTTAAGGAAATTGTAACGCTCAGCATTACGTTCAAACTCAAGATCCATATTTGCTTTTAATGCAGTTGATGTGCCGTATTTGTCAACTTGTACAGAGTGGTCAATTACAAGATCAACTGGAATAGCAGGGTTAATCTTGTCTGGGTTACCGCCCATTTCTTTCATCGCGGACCGTAATGACGCCAAATCAACTACTACTGGAACTCCAGTAAAGTCTTGTAGGACAACGCGAGAAGGTTTGAATGGTACTTCCGCTTCCGTATCTGCGTCTTTACCCCATTTTGCTAATTGGTTTACATGATCATCTTTGATTACATAGCCGTCATATTGACGTAAAACAGATTCTAATAGTACTTTGATTGAATAAGGAAGGCGTGATACATTTGCGATACCCGCTTCTTCTAAAGCTGCTAAACGGTAATAGTTATATTCTTTACCATTTACAGAAAAAGAAGTACGGCTGTTGTGTAAATTACTTTTTGCCATTGCTTTTCCTCCTAATGTCTATTGAAAAGACTCTATTCTAATGACTTCTCTCCAATTTCAATCATACTCGAATAAAGTCGATAAGTAAATTACATTAAAATTATAATAAGTGATAATTATTACTTATGACCTTTTAATTTCTTGATTGTTTTTTCTAATTGTATAAGATGTCTTTTCTCATGCAGACCTACAAAAGGAAACCATTGAATAAGTGGGACTTTCCCAAAAATCGGATGTTTTAATGATTTAGACCTTAAATCATGCAGATTACTAGTTGTATAGACAGCAAGCAACTCCATTCTAGCTTTATGAAGCACTGCTTTCATCTTTTCTTTTGTTTCATAAACAGAGGTTGGGATTGTATGGCTCGGCGCTTTTACTTTTATAAATCGCAATGTCGAAAGTTGTATTGGTTTTTTCTTCGCAGTCGAGCTTTTTGGATTAACTAATTCAGCTTTAATTCCCTTTGTGATTGTTTGTTCCATTTTCGCCAAATGTTCGATGATTTCTTTAGGCGACCAACTAATCGCATCTGGTTTTTGGTTGAATTGTTGGTCTGTTAATGTATCCACTTGTTGAAAAAGTGCAGCCCTAATTTCATTATTTTTTTCTATAAACATCTTATTCCTCCACTCATATCTGGTTAAATAGTTTATACCCTATAGCTCGTATCCGCAATCTTTCTTGCGAGTAATATTTTCATTTCCTCTAGAATATGAGACAATATTATATTGGAAAGGAAGATTTACTTGATTACTAAAAACATAATGACAACAACTAATGATCCATGGGAAGCTTATCGTGATATCGAAACACATGGAAAGCTTACATTATCCAATATTGAATTCACTACAACCAATCTTTGTAATATGCGCTGTGCACATTGTGCAGTTGGCTATACATTGCAAACGAAAGAGGACGATGCACTACCTATTGATCTAATCATTACCAGGCTAGAGGATATTCCTCATCTTAAAACGATTAGTATTACAGGTGGAGAACCCATGCTTTCAAAGAAATCTGTGATGAATTATGTACTTCCACTTTTAAAGTACGCTAAAAGCCGCGGAGTGCGGACACAAATGAACTCCAATCTGACCTTAGATCCAGAAAGATACTTACTTATCGCACCGTTTCTAGATGTACTACATATATCACATAATTGGGGAACAATTGATGAATTTGTCGAAACCGGCTTTGCCATGATGGATAGGAAACCCACGTATGAACAACGTGCGAAATTGTTCCAGCGCATGATCGACAATAGTCGAATGCTGTCGGAAGCAGGTGTCATGGTTTCAGCGGAAACGATGCTCAACAAAAAAACACTTCCGTATTTAGAACATATTCATAAACAAGTAGTGGAAGAAATGAAGTGCGCTAGGCATGAAATTCACCCTATGTACCCATCTGATTTTGCTAGCGCACTCACAACGCTTACATTAGAGGAAACCCATGATGCGATTGAACAATTACTCGATTTTCGTGATGAAGACACATGGATGCTGTTCGGCACTTTGCCGTTTTATCCTTGCAGTCAAAATGATAGAAGCATAGAACTTTTAAATAGATTAAAGAATGCCAAAAATGTTTCAGTGCGAAATGATCCGGACGGTAGATCACGTTTAAATGTCAATATTTTTTCAGGAGAAGTAATTGTAACTGATTTTGGAGATGCTCCGAAGCTAGGTAATATTCAAACGGATACACTTCCAGCTGTTTTTGATAGATGGCTAGCTTCCCCACTCTCTAAATCACTGAATTGTCATTGTCCGGCAGTAAAATGCTTAGGTCCTAACATACTAGTGAAAAATATGTATTATAAAGAAACCGTGTTTGAAAGCGGAACAGTTAAGTAAAAAAGAAACGACCGAATGAGTATGAACCATTCGGTCGTTTTGTTTTTATGGCTACTTTTCTAGTGAATAGAAAATATGTCTATCGCTAGGTTTAAGATGAATACAGTATGGAGAATCACGAACCATACCCCTTGTTTATTTAACTTTTTTGTTACTTGAACGTCCATTTTCTCCACTCCCTTTTTTTATTATTATACTCGCTTTTTCGTCAGATTACAAAACATTTTGAATATTAAATTTACTATTTTATATGGATTTTTATTTTTAATCATTCATACTTATAGTAATTAGATAAGGGGTGTTTAATAGTGAAAAAAGCATTACTAGTAGTTGACTATACGGTAGATTTTGTTGCAGATGATGGGGCGCTTACTTGTGGTAAGCCAGGACAATTAATAGAAGAAGCCATTGTTTCCATTACCCAGGATTTTTTGAATAACAAGGACTTAGTCATCTTTCCGGTCGATTTGCACGAAGCAAACGATCCATTCCATCCGGAAACGAAACTATTTCCTCCTCATAATATCCGCAATACACCAGGTCGTGCATTATATGGAGACCTAAAAAAGCTATATGAAACAAACCCCGATAAGATTATCTGGATGGATAAAACGCGTTATAGTTCTTTTGCCGGAACGAATTTGCATCAATTATTACGAGAGCGTCAGATTGAAGAAGTACATATCCTTGGTGTATGTACAGATATATGTGTTTTACATACGGCTGTGGATGCATATAATTTAGGCTTTTCGATTGTTATTCATGAGGCGGCGGTTGCAAGCTTCAATCCACAAGGGCATACATGGGCTTTAGAACATTTCACGAACTCGCTAGGTGCTAAAGTAATAGCAAAATAATGTCTACATGTTTAGTTTTTCTCCTTTATGGCTATATAAAGAATGTAAAGCAATACAACATTCCTTTAAGGAGATGAATGAAAATGGGATTTATTTTATATTTAATAATCGGTGGTATTATTGGATGGTTAGCAGGATTAATATTAGGTAAGGACATTCCTGGTGGTATTATCGGTAATATTATAGCAGGTATTATTGGTGCATGGGTTGGCGGACTAATATTCTCTGACTTTGGACCAGTTATTTGGGACATGGCTATTATTCCAGCTTTAATCGGTGCGATTATTTTAGTATTCATTTTAAGTTTGATACTCAAATCTATGCGTAAATAAGTAAAAGGATGGACTGCTATTCGCGTCCATCCTTTTTTTTAGTTTGTAAAGCGGATGCAGATTGGAGCGCTTGCAACTGATTTTCGTATAAATGATAAAAATATAAGACATCTTCTACGTACTTATCACTTCGGTTGTAATTAAAAATGGCCTTTTCTAGCTCACCATCTGCCGCTCCACTTGCTGCTAAATAATTTGCTGCACTGAAAATGGCATCTTCAATGTCATAAGGGTCAGCTATTCCATCCTTATTTGCATCGACACCATAGCCACCATAGGCCGCTATTATTTCTGGATTTACTTTGTCTTCTTCGGGGATATCACCTTGTCCTAGTCCACTACAACTCGGATGGGACCAACCTACGAAAGTACATGGCATGAACTGCATATGACCTTCTGCTCCAACAGGAGATAGGAGGGGATCCATTGTTGAAAATATAGTTTCCATACGATGATGAGCTGCAAGCAGCGTCCATGGTACACCATAAATCGCTTCAGCCTCTTGATAAATGGTAATATATTCTTCCGGGATATCTAATTTATTTTGAGTAAAGGATTTTAGATGAATAGATTCAGCCCATTCAAGTACTACTGGTATCCTTTGTAATTCTTTCCATCCAATAATCAACAGTACATACACTGTAATCGTAATGGGAAGGAGTAATATAAGTATCCAAGCTTTAGTTTTATAGGATGTATCCTTCTTTTTTTTCATATAGCATTATTCCCCTATTTCGCGAAATACTTTTTGTGTCATCGTCTATCATACCCATTTTTCACTAAAAAGAAAACATTCACATGTCTCTATATAAGAATAGTCGAAAAATGTCGAAAGTTACTATACATTTATTGTATTTTTTTGTAGTATGGAATTATGGAGGTGATAATATATGTGGAAAGACTTTAAAGAGTTTGCCTTTAAAGGAAATGTACTAGATTTAGCAGTAGCGGTTGTTATTGGTGCTGCCTTTGGGAAGATTGTTTCTTCATTAGTAGAAAACATTATTACTCCGTTAGTTGGACTTCTATTAAATGGTGTTAAATTCACTTCGTTGTCATTTAAGTATAAGGAAACAGAAATTTTTTACGGTAATTTTATCCAATCCGTTTTTGATTTCCTAATTATATCTTTCTCTATTTTCTTATTTATTCGTCTGTTATCTAAATTTAAACGGAAAAATGATGTTGTGGAAGTGGTCAAAGAAGCTCCTCCTGTTGATGCAAAAGAAGTATTATTGGAAGAAATTAGAGACTTACTAAAAAAACAAAATAACGCATAAAAAAAAGAACCCGCTTTGGGTTCTTTTTTTATTTTCCATCTGCGATTAATGCTTCTACATCCATCACAATCTCTTCTTTCGGCACGTCTTGATAACCATTATAGTTTTTCACAACGACACCGTCTTGGTCGACTAAAAAGAAGGATATGCCGTGCATCACTTCGTTGTTATTTGGATTTTTTATAGCAGCCGTTTTAAAATTATCCGCTGCAAATTTTTTAATATCTTCTTGTGAGTAGCCAGTTAAAAGGTTCCATTTGCTTTCATCTGCAACTTCAAAGTTTCCGATATATTCTTGTAATACTTTTGGTGTATCGAAAGTAGGATCTGCAGTAAATGAAACAATCTTATAGTCTTCTATTCCTTCATCTTCAAGTGTTTTTTGAATATCACTCATATTAAAAGTCATTAATGGACATTCCGTTGTACAATTCGTATAGATGAAACTTGCTAGCCAAACATTTCCTTTTAAATCATCTAGTGAAACAGCTTCTCCGCGTTGGTTTTCGTATTTGAAATCTTCTACTTTCCAATTCGTTTGTGCTTCAAAATTTCCTCCACTTCCGCAACCTGCAAGTATAAGCAAAGTGATAGAAAGCATTGCTAATAATCTTTTCATGGAATGAGACCTCTCTTTTCTATTATAGCCTTATCTTAACGAAACAACTTGGTTCATTCAACTACATTGGCTTCTATTAATTCAACAGTTTTGTGACTAGAGAAGTTATTTTAAGGATAATAGTGCATTTTTAATTTCCTCGAGTTTGCTTTCCACTCGATGCATCAAGTAAAATGACACAAAGATTGGAAAACCAACATCTTGAATAATTGCAAGCCATTGTTCCATTTATATGCATCTCCCTTCTAATAAAGACTCTCCGTAGGGCGGAGAGTCTTTTTTTAGATTAAATAATAGTTGTTACATTACGTTCGATTACTTTTGCGTTTGTAGCTAGTGCAAGTGGTGACCCTCCCACATGAAAAACATTACTGCTGATGATGGCATCCATACCTGTTTGAATTTCTTCGGTAGTCAAGGAGTCCTTTGGTTCATCGACTGATAACATAATAGATCTCCCGTTAGCTGCTTCAAATTGTAATTGTAACGCTTTAGCCATGCTAATTCCTCCTTTAGTTTATTAGTTTAAGTTCATCGTTTCGATCTTTTCTGCACCGATAAAGGGACTGTTTGTAAAGCTTTTCAAAGTATTTGCTACTATTTCTAATTGATCTGCTGTTGCTGCACCGTGGATATTACGATACGTTTTCGATTTAGTCTTCATCTTTCCATCCTCTGTCAACCCTGCTTCGAAAATCAGTTTAAATACCGCTTGTTTATGTTCTAAGTTCGCCATGTGTATCACCTCCTTTCAACTAGTAGATAGAAACTTCTTTAACAAAAGGATACATTCCTAGTGAAATTTTTTTGAGAACATCTTATTTTTAAGTCGGTCTGCATACTCACGCAAATTAATTACAATAATCCAGTAGTACCAAGGTTTAGGGTTAAATTATGTACATTATCATCTTGCAAAATAATGTATTAAAAATGCATACTATTGGGGCGATTTAGGGGCTAGATCAGGACTAATATCAAATATAAATGGCGCTTATGTACAGGAATGTGTAAGTAAATTAGGGCAAAAAAAAAGCATCACAATCGAGGTGCTTTTTAATTAATATGGATGATATTAATAACAAACGTTTTTCTTGTTACTCCATCATGCCGCCCGTAAGGTGAATTTGTAAGAAATCAATCAATATTAAGAGTACCAGCTACTTAAAGAGGCATACAAAAACGCCCATGCGGCTGCAAGGACGGATGTGTATGTATGGGGCTTGTGTGAAGGCATGAGCTCATTTGATTCGCACATCATTCTCATAGCGGTCGGCGAACTTGGTGATTAAAATACCGATTCCCCAGTAAATGAGTGCCACCATCATGAACGCCTCGACAAAGCGAAAGTTCTGGGCTGCCATGATTTTGGCTTGTGCAAAGATATCAATCACGGTGATTAAAAACCCGAGTGAAGTGGCTTTGATGGCCACTGTAAAAGAGTTTGCGAAATCAGGGATGGCATGGACAAAAGCTTGCGGGGCAACAATTCTCGTAAATGTTTGAGAAAAACTATAGCCCAAGGATTGCGCCGCCTCAATTTGCCCCGGATCTACCGCTAAAAATGAGCCTCGTATGATCTCAGATTGAAAGGCAGACAACGTAAGGCTAACTGTGACAATTAAAATAACCAGAGGCGACATATTGTTCATATTATAATCGATACCTAAAAGCGTAACGATGAACTGTCCAATGGCAGGGAGTGCATAATACATCAAGTATAAAAACACCACCATAGGTGTCCCTCTTAAAAACAGTTTAAATAATTTTGTAAGTTGAACCAGCACAGGGATTTTATATTGTTGTATCAGAGCCAACACCACTCCTAGAAGGGTGGATAATACAAGTATAGTAATCGCTATGAGTAAGGTTTCAGGAAGTACACCCAATATCCCTAAAAACATTTCGTATGAAGCCTCTAAAYCAAACATGTTAATCCCCCCTGCTTATAGTGGTTAAACCTTTATCGTATGGCCACTCTCTTCTCCAGTTTTCTAACCAATCCGTCCGTTGTGAAGCACATAGCCGAAAACATTAAGGCAATGATAAAGTAAATTAGGATTTGATTAGTACCGTAAGATCGTGCGATAGACAATTCTGCGGTTCCCATAATATCCACGATTCCAATGGCAAAGATCAGCGACGTATCATGAATCAAGTAAACCAAGGCATTGCCGTATCCCGGGAGAGCAACAGGGAACATTTGAGGCAGAATAATTCGGAAAAACTTTTGCATTGGTGTGTACCCCAAGCTATCTGCAGCTTCATGTTGACTTTTTTCAACAGCAAGATAAGCGGGGCGAAACACTTCAGAAATATAACCAGAATGATAAAATCCCATGGAAATAATAGCAGCATGGATCGGGCTTATATCATATATGCCTAAACCGATGAGAGGTAACACTTTTGGAATTCCAAAGTACGCTATAAATAGTAAAATCAGTCCAGGAACACTTCGCGCAAAAGATACATACAAATCGGCTAATTGACTAATGACGGGAATTCTCTTCAGTCGCACAAACGTTAATAGCACAGCAAAGAGTAACCCAAGCGCAGCCGACAAGATGATGATGATAATATTGATCGGAAGCGTTTTAAGAAACTCCATTAGTAATCCTTGCATACCCGTTTCCATCGTCATTTCTCCCTTCTTTAATGAATATCTCTTCTGTACATGACGGTGTCATGGCTTTGTTTTTCGTCTTAGTCTACATCCATATTCTCAAGGGATTCAACCAAACGAGAGAGTATGGATGTGCTCTAGTCGATCCGGAGATATTCACTATGTCCTTATCTGACTCGAACAAAGACGTTCATGTAAAAGCCTCAATCGTATTGAAACACATCTTCTGCGTAGAATTCAGTAGACAACTTAGAAAGCACGCCTGCTTCTGCTAATTCCTTTAGACCTTCATCGACGGCTTGTTTCAGTTCCTCATTTTCCTCTGATTTGTGAATCATAAAGAACGTCGGAATAATTTTGACTGGGTCCAATCCCACGACAGGTAGATTTTGATCTTCAATGATTTCGATTTGTCCGTAACTCGATGGATAGAACAACGCATCATATTTTCCAGTCGCCACTTCTTTTAGTCGATCTGCGATTGGAATTCCCACATCAGCCAAATTATACTCTAGCTTAAATTCAGGATTTTCTTCTTCCCAATCCTTAACGGTTTTATATGTGGCACCCGCTGGGGATAGAGGAGAAATTTTCTTCCCTACCAAATCTTGAATGCTCTTAATTCCACTATCTTCTGCCACGTAAATCTTGATCAGGGCACGACCACTTGATTCTGAAGGAATGATATATTGCTCTGCACGTTCCTCCGTGAACCCTAGACCACCTGCCAACATGTCGTACTTTCCAGTAGCTAGTCCTGTTTCACCTGCTGAATCTTCCACACCGAACAATTCAAATTCATAGTCTTCAAGCACTTTATCCAGTTCTTT
The DNA here is from genome assembly GCF_056396485.1 of Psychrobacillus sp. 05T411. NCBI lineage: Bacteria > Bacillati > Bacillota > Bacilli > Caryophanales > Bacillaceae > Psychrobacillus > Psychrobacillus sp. 05T411. The sequence goes on from NZ_JBFTLO010000001.1 coordinate 124,790, forward strand.
TATAAGCTCAGGCTCATAACCCGTCACTTCGCCGTTCTCATCGACCCAGCTTAATGGTTTTGATGTGTGGCCAGTCGCCACTTTGATTGTTCTTACGCCTGAATCCCCAGTACTCTCAGCTTGTGACTCGTTGTCAGTGGAACTGCATGCAGTAAGGAGAGATAAACCCAGTACAGAAGCTGCTATTAAAATTGACTTTTTCTTCATTCTCATCAACCACCCTTAATGTTTAATTTTTGTTGGTCTTGCTCTGCATAGATCTTTTTCAAAAACTGCCTAGTTCTCACATTCACTGATTTCTCGAAGATTTGTTCAGGCGTTCCCACTTCCACAATGTGACCATTTTCCATAAAGACCACTTTGTCGGAAATCCGCTTGGCGAAGTCCATTTCATGGGTGACAAGAAGCGTTGTCATGCCGGACTTCGCTACATCTTCTATTACTTTCAATACCTCCTCTACTAATTCAGGATCAAGAGCTGAAGTAGGTTCATCAAACAAAATCAACTCGGGTTCAAGCGCCAAGCCACGTGCAATGCCGACCCTTTGTAATTGTCCTCCCGATAAGCGAGAGGGATATTCATTTATTTTATCTATAAGACCTACCTTTTCTAATTGTTTCAAACTCATGGCATACGCTTCGTTTTTGGACTTTTTCTGAACGGCTATTTGAGCATCCATTACATTTTGGATGACCGTCTTATGTTTGAAAATGTTGAACATTTGGAACACCATGGCGGTTTTCCTGCGAAGCTTTAGGGTGTCTTGCTTGGATAAACTTTGATAATTGAGATGCAGATCCCCGATTTGAATTTCACCCTGTTGGGGTTTTTCTAAGTAATTGATGCATTTTAATAAGGTGGTTTTCCCTGTTCCACTCGGACCAATAAACGATACAACCTCGCCTTTTCCGACCGATAGGTTAATACCTTTCAACACTTCCTTTTGGTTGTATGAAACATGCAAGTTTTTAACGTGTAAGATAATCTCTACCTCCCCAAGTGCTTTATTTCAAATCCTATATGTGCTATACCATGGACATCCGCCGTAGATTCTCCTCGGTCAACCCCTGAAAGCGAATCCCTACTTGCCTATAGTCGCTGTTCATAAGTAAAGATGCCGTGCTGATGATGGAGTCGGTATACGGTGTTTCCACCCCTAAGATTTTCCCTAATTCTGAAATCGGAACAAGTCCAAAAGGAATGTCTTCTGTCAGATACCTATAATCGAGTGTCGTAGGACCTAATCCAATAGGGAACAAGCCAGGCAAAGCTTCATATAAAGTGGGATAATCGGAATCATAAAATTCATTTAAGATACTCAAAATACTTTGAAGATCGACATCTAGACGACTTGCTATTTCCAGTCGTTCTTTATCCATCTTTTCTACGTAGTTACAGGAATAGGGGGATGCTCCGTCAGGATAGAACTGAAATCTCTCAGATGCGTCAATCCTTGCCGCGTTAAACAGGGTGATCGGAGGATGAATCACCACATTGGAATTATTTAAGGAAGTCTCAAATACACTTTCTCCCGGAATCAATTGCGGAAACCTTTCCATAAACGATGGAGCAATCTGGTTTTCTTTACGCAACGTACTAATTAGTACCTTGTTTTTAATTTTAGTGATTGCAACAGAACCTGCTTGATCGGCCAAACTGACAAAAGGCATGGCACTCGTTTCGGCCACTGTAATGTTCTTTTCTGTAATCAAATCAGTACCCAGAATTCGTTCACATTCTAGTGCACCCCAGTAGCCTGGAAAAAAGATGATGGTTTGATTGGGTTGCAAGAACGGTTTAATTTGATTGACAATCGTCCTATGCCCTATAGCCGTCGTCGATACAATGATAAACTGGGCCTCTGCAATCACCTGATCTATGGTGGTCGATGCCTCTAAATCGACTTGCCCCGAATAGATCCCTTTCACTTCCAACCCTTGTGTAGAAATTCTTTCAGCTTTCTGTGCATCACGGGTATACAATTTCACGTTTTCTCCGTTCAATTTCAGATATCCTGCAATGGCCTGCCCTGTATTTCCACCGCCCATTACTGCATATGTCATGAACTCTTCCTCCTCTCATATGGTTCGCAATCTGTTTCAATCTGTACCTTTCTCTTGTTGGAATTGGGTATGTTCGTATTTTTCGACCGTCTTGATGGCTTGATTCAACGAACCTAAAATATGTTTCTTCATTTCTTCTACTGCGTTGATCTTGTCTTTTTGGATGATGTAATGAAGAATCATCTTATGTTCTTTTACGGATTGTTTTGTATCGCCAATACTTTTGTGTGCCAATCGCCTGTACCGGTTGATCATGCTGTTGAGCTGATACAAGAACTTAACCGCAATCTTGTTGCCACTCACCGTGTAAATGTATTCGTGGAATTGCTTACCAAATCGATCGATTGTCTCATAATCTTCCAGGCTTATCGCCATTTTGAGTAATTTAATAAGATGGGTTAAGTGGTCAATGTCCTTTTGCGTGATATTATCAATGGTATCTTCAACGACAATCCCTTCCAAGTTACTACGGATAACAAATATTTCTTTCACTTCTTGGATCGAAATCGGCGCCACATTCATTCGCCCATTTAAACTACGATTGACCAATCCTTCCAGTTCCAAGATCTGAAGAGCTTCTCTAAGAGGGGTTCGACTGATCTGTAGCTCTTTGGCTAACTCTTCCTCCGCAATTGGTTGACCCGGTTCCAGTTCACCCTTAATGATCATTTCTCTCAACGCTTTATGTGCAATGTCTTTCGTAGAGACTCTACTGACTTTTGCTCTTTCATTCAACTGGTTCACCGCCTTAATATAATTGTATACAATTATAAAGTTATTTTAGCACACATTTTTTAAAAAATAAATAGAATATTTAGTTTTTTCTGTTTATTTTTTTGTGTACTTGTGCGCACTTATGGAATAATTTCTCGACATTAGTAGCTACTACGTCATTCCTAGCGTTTTTCCATTTGGTGCCTATCACCCGAACAATTAATCTTTACATCCATATTCACTCTGCATAAAGAAAGACCTCGCTGTAGCAAGGTGCGGTGAATAAATATACATATTTTAAATAACAAAAAAAATATAAATTTATACTTACTTATTCCCGTACATACGCCATGCCTAGCTATGAAAGGGAATGTTAAAGCTGAAGTTGGAGAAGTCGAATAAGGATACGGAGCTGTAGTGAAACAACAAGAATATATATCAATCTATAGTTTTTCCTAGTACTAACATAAACAGGACCAAGTATAGGAGAAGTTTATGGACTTCAGTGGAAAAACATCGATTTTAAAAACAAAACATTAACCGTTGAGTGAAACCGCGGATACACGAGGGTGGTACACCTAAAACTAAAACCAGTTATCAAACAGTATTGAGTTCAATGACGATCGATTTGTGATTATAGGTGAAAATGGTTATCCTGAGTATTTTAACCATGCTAACTATGTAATTAAAAGAATAATTTTAAAAATGGACTATCGACTATAACATTGCATGGGTTTCGACATACTCATGCCACTCAATCTTTAAACAGAGGGTTAAATGTAAAAGTTATTGCCGAATGCTTGGGGAATACGGTAGAAATGATTTATACTATTTAGGGCCATGTGTTTAATGAGTTGGAAGAAAAAGCAGTGGACGTGTTTGCAGAAAGCTTAGCAATTGGGGATACAAGTGGGACTAGTACAACATGAATCCCCCTTAATACCCTGATAAAGCTAGTTTTAGTGAAAATTTTTCGCAAACATCTTATACTATTAGTAAGAAGATTGAGGTGAATAGATTGTTAAATGGTTGGTTTTTATGGTTTATACTTTTTTGGGTTGTTGTACTCATAACATTAATGGCAATTGGCGGCTTCTTCATGTTCCGAAAGTTTTTAAAAGCTTTACCGAAAGATGACGGAAAGTCCGTATTAGATTGGGAAGAATATTATGTCAACAACACCATACATTTATGGAATGAAGACCAGAAAATGCTGTTAAATGAGTTAGTCAGTCCGGTGCCAGAACTATTTAGACCAGTTGCCAAGCAAAAAATCGCAGGTAAAATTGGACAGCTAGCATTAGAAGAAAAAGCGACCGCTATTACACGAGAACTATTAGTGCGAGGTTATATTATCGCTACTCCTAAACGAGATCATAAATTCTTACGTAAAAAACTGGCAGAGCTGAAGATTGATGTTTCCCCATATGAACAGTTTTTCGAGCTATCAGCTGATATGCCTCGAGGTAAATGAAAAAAGCGAGCACCCCCTTTTTAAGGAGTGCTCGCTTTCTTTTTATAATTGATCTAAATCCAGATCCTGCGCACTTTTCTATCCCATTCACATTTGCCAGACAGTGCAGAGACAGGTTTTTGCGCTTTTTTTTATAAGCTTACTTCTTTTTGTACTTTCCTAAATTGCATATACATCGCAACTCTCCAAGGAACGATCATACCGAATGCTAATATCCAGAACATTCCACTTAGTGCCCCAACATCGATTGTTGAGCTAAGCACTAATTTTCCAATGATACGCACGATTAACAATCCAAACAAGATAAAGATAAATGCTTTCGACTGCTTCAAGTAAATATCGCCATCTCTTCGTTCAAATTTGGAAGTCCAAATAAGTACGATGGAGAACAAAATACCAACGATTATAGCTTCTAAAAACTCTAGACCTGTTACACGAAAAAACGGAAAGATAAACATAAGTGCTCCAGTAGACATAAAAAGTGGAGGCAATAATATTTTTTTTACACTTGCCGGTCGTTTAGCGGATTTTGCCCTTATAGTCGTAACAACAATCCCCATACCAATTGCTAACACCGTAGAAACAATTATCATGAGATTCGGTGATATTTTTTCAAATATTGTATTCATTATATCCATCAATTCCAATACATTTATTCTCTAGTCTGCTGTCACATTCTGTAGCACTTGCACCATTTGTTCTGGATTGAATGGCTTAGTGATGAAATCTTTTGCGCCGGACTCTAATGCATCTACTATTAGTTTTTGTTGTCCAAGTGCTGTAACCATCACTATTTTTGCATCTGGATACTCAGAGATAATTGCTTTAACTGCTTCTATCCCTGTCATTCCTGGCATCGTAATATCCATTGTTACTACATCTGGTACTAACTTTCTATACATTTCAACTGCTTCTTGCCCATTTGCTGCTTCACCAATTATATCAAATTGATGTTCCGCAAGCATTCTTTTAATCGTGGTACGCATGAAGATTGCATCATCCACTACTAATACTGTCGTCATATTCATGCCCCCTTAACTATGAAATCCAATCAAATACACCTCGGCGTATTTGCTTCCGCTACACTTTGTTCAGCTCCGCAGGAAAAACATTGCTCCTGCGCAAGCTTTTAGCAGAAAACAGTGCGCCCAGATTTTTATCGAGCTCGCTCGATAAATTCCTCTAAAAATCTGTGGCATCCGCCGGAGGCTTTAACTTTATTCAGCAATTATTGTCTGCTGAATAAAGTTAAAATCCTGTAAAATTACCAAAAAACGGGCTTAAAATTCGGATAATATACTCTAAACCGTCAAAAAACAATAAAATCCCAAGGGCAATCATAATGTAACCGCCTACTTTTACGATGAGATTACTGTTTTTACGAATCCAGTTAAGTCTCGTAACAAAGAATGATAGTACGAAAAATGGAATCGCAAATCCTAACACATATGCAAGCATATACCAGATTCCAAGGTCTGGGTTTGACCCTGCCATTACAATTACCGCCGCTAAAATTGGTCCCGTACATGGAGTCCAGCCAGCAGCGAACGCCATCCCTATTAATGTAGTTCCTAAAAAGCCAGAAGGACGATTTTTAAAATGAACACGTTTTTCTTTCATTAGAAATGCTGGATTGAATATACCAACAATGATTAATCCGAAGATAACAATGAAAATTGCACCTACTTGACGTAGTAGATCTCCATATTGGATAAAGAATGTTCCTACTAAAGATGTTGCAAATCCAATTGCTATAAATATGATGGAAAATCCTAATAAGAAAAATAAAGTATGTAGCATTCCCCTTCTTTGCATTAACTTTTTGTCTGTTTTGATTTCTTCCAATGACATTCCCGTTATATAAGATAAAAATGCAGGGTACAAAGGCAATGTACAAGGCGAGATAAAGCTTAAAAACCCTGCTCCAAATGCCAAAAATAAATTTATATCGGTACTCACGGCTGTCTTCCTTTCCGATTTACTGTCCCTATCGTACCAAATATATCGTACTTTGACTCTACAATTGCTTGTGACAGCTTTTTGACTTTTTAAGTTTAGCAAATGATCAACCTTTGTGAAAGACTTGAACATTAAAATATCGCTTATTATTGTTATATACTTTCTAAAAGACAATAAACCAGCAAGATGCTTAACCTTTGCTGGTTTATTTGCCTATAATAATCAGGCGATATCATCTACAACATTGTTCTGTAATAGATACATTTTATGATACAAACCTTTTTGGTTCAGTAGCTCTTGGTGAGTGCCACGCTCCACTATTTCTCCGTGATGTAAGACAAGTATAAGTTCTGCGTCGGCAATCGTACTCAAACGATGGGCAATTGCAATCGTTGTACGACCTTTCCGCATCTTTTCTAAACTGCTTTGGATCGCTACTTCAGTTTCCGTATCGATATTTGCAGTAGCTTCATCTAAAACTAAAATTTTTGGATTCGTTGCGATCGTCCGAGCAAAAGCTACTAACTGTCTTTGACCACTTGAAAATGTGGATCCTCTCTCGGTAACTTTTTGGTGGTACGTATTTGGAAGCTTTTCGATAAATGTATTTGCTTGCACAAATTCTGCAGCGGCCTTAACTTCCTTAGCAGTCATTTCTTTATCATGTAATCGAATATTATTTTCGATATCCCCATAGAACAAAAATGGATCTTGCAGTACAAGCCCTACTTTCTCTCTGATTTCTTCCGTCTGAAAGTCTTTCACAGAATGTCCATCAATTTTAATATCCCCTTGTTCAAACTCATAAAAACGCATCAACAAGTTGATAATGGAACTTTTCCCACTTCCAGTATGACCTACTAAAGCTACGGTTTGACCGGGTTCGGCAGTAAATGAAATATTTTTTAGGACATCTGTTTTACCATCATAGGAAAAAGTAACATTTTGAAATTCGATTTTTCCTTGCTCAATTTTAGCACTCTCGATATTCTTTTGGGAAGGTGCTAAGTCACTTTCATCTAATAATTTAAATACACGGGAAGCCGCAACAATTGCTTGTTGGAATATCGATAGACGTTGCATTACTTGATTAATAGGCTCAAAGAATCGGTCAATGTAAGTGACAAACGCGTAAATCACACCGACCTCTACTACATTATTCATAGAAATTATTCCAAAATAACTAAGGACCATAATAATCGCTAGTGCGTACACTAAATCTATTGCTGGACGAAGTAGCAAACTATCCAGTTTAATATTACGTTTGCCTGCATTCCAGTGCTTATCGTTAATATCATTGAACTCATCTTGTAGTCTATCTTCTTGTCGGAATGCTTGAATCATCGTCATTCCTTGCAACGATTCTGCAAGCTTTGCGTTTAACTGACTAAGTCGTTCGCGCAAATCTTGATACACGATCGAACTATGTTTACGATACGTCGTAATGATGAAAAATAAAATAGGCAATAAAACAATGGTCACAAGCGCTAGTTTTACATTCAAGATAAACATAGCAATATACACACCAATTACTAAAAATCCGCTTTGTACAAATGCTACTAATACACTAACGAACATATCTTTAATCGCTTCTGTGTCATTTGTTACTCGTGATACGATACTTCCTGCAGGTGTTTTATCGAAGTAACGCATACCTAACTTATGGACTTTCGAAAACACATCAATTCGCATTTGTTGAATAATTTTCAAGGCGATTTCCTGGAACCTAAGTAACTGGAAGTAACTGACGATGACATTGCCAACTTGTATAAATACGTAGCCAAGTGCTAGCCCAACAATGGGACCTGTCGGGAAATTTCTTGGAGTTAAATAATCATCCATAAACACCTTAATCAAATAAGGGCCTAAAATATCCCCTAATACCGTCAAAATAAGCAAAAATAATGCTAACGTAATAACTTTTGTATGTGGCTTTAAATAGGTGAGCAATCGTTTGAAAACTTTCCACTGATCTTTCCCACTTAACTGTAGTTGTTTTTCATCCATTATGCTTCACCCCCCTGTTCCACTAATGATTCTAGTTGTTGTAATTGATACATTTCGTAATACATTCCCTTTAACTCCATCAATTGTTCATGGGACCCTTTTTCTATAATTGTTCCTTCACTCATGACAATAATTTGGTGCGCATGCTGAATCGCACTCAGTCGATGAGAAGTAATTATCGTCGTTTTGTCCTGTCGTTTGGCTTTTAAAGCTTCTAATATAGCCTCTTCTGTCCGTGCGTCTACTGCGGATAGTGAATCATCGAGGATTAAAAGCTCCGGCTCCATCATCAGTGCACGTGCAATCGAAATACGTTGCTTTTGACCACCTGATAAACTCACGCCACGTTCTCCAACAACTGTGCTGTATCCATCCGTAAACTGCAATATATCTTCGTGAATATAGGCCAGTTTCGCTGCTTCATACACTTCGTCCATTGAAGCACCTGCATTTGCAAACGCAATATTTCCAGCGACCGTTGTAGAGAAAAGGAAATGATCTTGAGGCACATAACCAATAGCCTCTCGTAAACTCCGCTTTTTATAGGTATCTATTGGATGATTTCCATAGATGATTTGCCCCCTATACCCTTCAAACTCTCGCATTAATAGTTTTAGTATTGCTGTTTTTCCAGCGCCAGTTTTACCAACAACCCCTAATGTTTCTCCGCGCTTAATCGTGAAATGAACATCATGTATTGCAGCTCTTTCGTCAGCTGGAAACTTAAATTCATCTATATGAAATTGGATATCTCCTACTGGTTTTTCTTCCAATGCATCTTCTTTATCATCAATTTCAATCTCTTCATCCAATAAATTCATAATACGATCATAAGAAGCACGACCACGCTCTACAATATTAAATAACCAGCCAAAAGCAAGCATCGGCCAAACGAGTAGCCCTAAATAGGAAGTAAAGGCAAACAAATCTCCTATGGTCATTTCATCTGCTAAAATAAAACGGGTTCCAAACACAATGGATAAGAAGAAACATATGCCAACAATGAGTGAAATCGTTGGATCAAACAATGCATCTACTTTGGCCACACGAATATTTTTATCTACTACATCTTCTGATAATTGCACGAAATCTTCGGTATCCTCTTTTTCTTGCCCGAATGTTTTAATGACTTTTACGCCAGAAATACTTTCTTGTGCTTTATCGTTCAAGCTAGAAAATGCTTCCTGAGCATAACGAAATCGTTTGTGTAACAATGTTCCGTAATAGCTTGTTAATATGGCCATTAAGGGAAGTGGAATAAGCGCGATTAACGTCAACTTCCAATTAATCGTAATAGCCATTGCCGCAATAACAAAACCACCTGTAGTGATGGAATCGACAAGTGTCAATACGCCAGCTCCTGCAGTCTGCTGAACAGCGGACAAATCATTTGTTGCATGCGCCATCAAATCTCCTACACGTTTTTTCTGATAAAACGAAGGCGCCATTTTCGTAAAATGACGAAACAATCTTTCTCTTAATTGTCGCGCTAAAAAAATGGCGGAACCGAAAATCATAATACGCCAGTAGTACCGTAAAATGTACATCCCAATTGCTGCTATTGCTAAAATTGCCAGCCATTTCGTTAATGTGGAAACCGTCAAAGAACCAGCGCTAATTTCATCTACAACATACCCGATAATTTTAGGAGGGATCAGCTGCAAAAAAGCGACGAACATAAGCATCAAAATGCCTAGTAAATATTGCTTCTTCCTTTCTTTAAAAAACCACCCTAAATCCAAAAATACTTTCACTTGATTTCCCCCATATTCCTATATTAAGACTTATATAGTTTAGCAAATGTTCATACATTTCGGAAGACGAAAAGCAGAAAATATTTCGGAAGTTGAAACTTATTCTGTTAAAAGTGATGATATTTACAAATAAATGGTTAAGGGCAATCATTGGAAGTGAAAGAGCAACTAATTAAGCAGCGAAAGCAACTAATTTCCGCTTAAAAGCAACTAAAATGGCAACGAGAGCAACCAAACGAAAAAAACACACGAAGAAAAGGAAAATTTTCTTCGTGTGTTTCATTTATATATTTATCTCTTCTTTTAATTCACCTACATAAACAGATTCAGGGCGGAAAATAGTGTTGTCATTAATCTGCTCCATTGCATGGGCAGTCCAACCAACCATTCTAGCCACACTAAACGTTGGAGTGAACAGCTCTGATGGCATATTAATAGAGCGCATAATGGCTGCAGCATAATATTCGACATTCGTGTACAATTTACGTCCTGGCTTGTGATCAGCAAGTAAATCAATAATTTCCTTTTCTGCAATCGTTGCTAAGTCCAACCAGTCATCTTTTCCTTGTAGCTGTAAACATTTTTCACGCAAAAGAATCGAACGAGGATCTTCTGTTTTGTATACGCGGTGTCCGAATCCCATTATTTTTTCTCCATTATTGATTTTATTCTCTACAATTGTTCGAATGGAGGCAGGATCTTTAAACTCATTTAGTAAATCTATTACTCCCGACGGGGCACCACCATGAAGTGGGCCTTTCATCGTTCCAAGTGCGGAAGTAATTGCTGCTGTTAAATCAGACTCTGTGGAAATTGTTACGCGAGCAGCGAAGGTAGAAGCATTCAATCCATGCTCCATCGTCAACTTTAAATATGTCTCCAGCGCTTCCACTTGTACTTCACTCGGTACCTCCGCGTTTAGCATCCATAAATAGTTGGCTGTGTGCGATAAATTCGGATTTGCCTCAACTATTGGAAGGTCCTGCTGATTTCGGTAATGCCTTGCCACAATAATTGGAAGAGCTGTTGTCAGGATTACAGCTTGTTCTTCTATTGTTCTTTCTTTAAATGCTTGATGAGCATAGGCAGAAATTGCAGTTCTCATGGCGTCCATTAATGTTACTTCTTTTGGAAGTGAATCGATAATGTTTTTAATATGATTGGGAAGTTCTCTATCCTTAGAAAGGTTGACACTTGTCCGTTTTCCAGTCCAAAGTAAGTTTGCTAGCTCTTCAAACGAAAGGTTCGGTACCAATTCATTCACTTTAACCCCTCGATACCTTAGCTCCCCTATGTTTCCTTCTACAGATGCGATGTTTGTATGCACCGCTACAATATCTTTTAATCCTCTTTGATACATATTTAACCATCTCCTTTCATCTAGTATATGAGTAGTACTTGATAATGAAAATTAACTATATATAATTAAGTTAATTAATATTATTAATCAAGCAGGTGAAACGATGGAGTATCAATGGCTGAAAACATTTTGCATTGCAGCGGAAACGCTTAATTTTCGAAAAGCATCTGAAAAGTTAATGTTGTCTCAACCGAGTGTTACCGTTCATATTCGGTTACTAGAGGAGCATTTAGGTACTCCTCTTTTTGAGAGGCGAAATAATCGAGTGTCTTTAACAGATACGGGAAAGTTCTTTTTACCTGAAGCGGGGCAAATAGTTAATAGCATGGAAAATAGTGTAGGCAAAGTACAAGCATTTGCCCAAGGATATCGCCGTCACTGGAGTATCGCCATTTCCCCACTTATGGCAGAAACGATTTTACCGAATGTTTTACGGTCTTTTATGAAGCTTCATCCCGATGTGGAAATAAGTATTCGTATAGAGGAATCGCGTCATATTGAGGAACTAGTGGAGCAGGGAGAAGTAAATATCGGCGTTTCAGCACTGGAAGGGCAGCGAAGAAATATACAGTCCATTGCGATTTATGAGGATCCTATTTTATTTATTATGCCTTTTGATGAATATGATGAAGAAAGCGGTCCACCAATTGATGTAAAAGACGTTTTGCAGGAAAAATATCTCTTTACTCATCACCATCCGGTCTTTTGGGACGATCTTTTATTGCAATTGAATAAACAAATCGTCAGCCTTCGTACGATGAAAGTAACACAAGCGCATATAACAAAAAGATTCATCCGAGACGGACTAGGTGTTTCTTTTTTGCCACATTCTATTGTTAAAAGAGAGCTAATAGAAGGGAAAATGATGCAACCACATTTTGACCTGTTTGAACTACCCTCCGTGTTTACTTACATTATTGTAAAAAACAAAGGCGATTTGGAAAAAGAATTCATCGACCTGATTTCGACGTATTATTTTAGATAGGCGTAAAAGGGCAGTACGATAAATCGTTCGTGCTTCCCTTCATAGTATGTATATTTGGATCTTATATGAATGTTTTCCCCTCATTTGGTATATTTCCTTCATCTATCCATGCATCGATCATTCGATTAAAGAAAGTAGGATTTGCTAAAGGAACCCCGTGACCGATATTGGAAAGTATTATTCCTGTACAATTTGGATTACTTTTTACAATATCCATTGCCGACTTTTTCATCACCGCTTTTTCCTTTTCCCCAACTGTAACAAGTATTTTTCCTCTTGCTTTTTGAAAGTTTTCAGGCAGTTTAAAGGACATGTTTTCTTCTAAAATTCGAATGAGGGTTTCTACTTTCATTTGACTACTTTCCTTCTTCGTGAAAGTAAATTTTTGTGAAAGAAAAAATACAATGGACGCAACTAAAAGTGTAGCAATTAAATAAAGGGGCCAACTATTTCCAAATTCCACTTCTTCATGCATGCTAGTTCCAATCGACGTTATTTCTGGTGTATAAAATAGCGTAAGTATTATACCTGACCCTATTTGTAAAACAGAAAATAATAGGACAAAACTAATAATGAACAACAAATATTTTTTCATATTCTCACCTCTATGTTACTGTTTATGATTTATTCAGAAAAAGGTTTCAAGCTATCTGACAAAAAATTTCTTCTGTATAAGTGTATTTCTAACTAGAGGGTGGTTGCTTCCAACTTCGATCGACGGTTGCTGATTTAATCACCTGTAACACATATTTCCAATGTTAGGAATGGATGCTCCGTTTAGCATTTCAGATGATTGATTGCTTTTATTTACTCTAAAACTTAAATGATGTTATAATCGTAGTAGAAACAGGATACAATAAAAAGAACGCTTGGTGCGACAACACCAAACGTTCCTTTGATAAAATAGTATCGCTTCAAAGGCGATCAGCAGTTAAGACGAGTAAACTACCCTATTGCCGGCAAGCTCAGGGGTGGTTTACTTTTTTTCTTTGGAAAAAGTAAGTATGGAAACGATCAAACCAGCGAACGCTAGTGCGAACATCAAAGTTTCGAAAGTTGTCATATAGCAACACCTCCTTTCCCATTCTTGAATAAATCCAAAAATAGTAATTGGAAATGCCGACCACCCATGAACACGCTATTTTATCACTCTTCTATTATACCACACATATGTTCTGATTTAGCTGTACAAGCTATGATTCATTTCAACTATTTATCGCGACGTTTTCTGGTTTGTTCGTACTAATAAATCTGTATGTTACTGGAAGAATAAATGCTTCCCACTTTCCTATTAATGCATTCAATTCTTACCGGAAATGAATAAATCAATCTCTTTCCATATTGGCAAATTGTACGATTTTTTCTCCAATTTCATCTCGGACACGCTGAAAGAAAGCCCATTTTTCTTCTTCTGTTCCTTCTGCTTTCGCCGGATCATCAAATCCMCAATGTTCTTTTTTCACATGCGGCGGAGTCACTGGGCATTTATCGGCAGCATCTCCGCATAAGGTGACGACCAAATCTGCATTGTTTAATATATCAGGATCAATAATATCGGAAGTTTGACTTGAAATATCCATTCCAGCTTCCTTCATTGCTTTAACTGCTTTAGGATTTAATCCGTGTGCCTCGATTCCAGCACTATATACAGTCCATTCTTCTCTTAAATATTTCTTTGCCCAGCCTTCTGCCATTTGGCTTCTGCAAGAATTTCCCGTACAAAGAAAGTATATTGTTTTTTTCGTTATCATTTCATTCTCCTTTAGAAAATTAATAATGTTACATACAATCCAAATAAGGTAATAAATAAAATTGGAATCGTTAATACAATTCCAGTTTTAAAATAAGTACCCCATGAAATCTTGATGTCTTTTTGCGATAAAACATGTAGCCATACTAATGTTGCAAGCGAACCAATTGGAGTGATTTTCGGTCCTAAATCCGATCCAATCACATTTGCATAAATTAGTGCTTCACGAATAGTACCAGAAGTATTTGTTTCTGCTATTGCTAATGCATCAATCATGACGGTTGGTAAATTGTTCATAACCGAAGATAAAAACGCCGCGATAAAGCCCATCCCTATCGTAGCAACAAACAATCCTTGATCCGCAATAAATTGAATAACGCTTGCTAAAGAACCAGTCAACCAGGCATTCCCTAACCCATAAACAACCACATACATACCTATGGAGAAAAATACGATACTCCATGGAGCCCCGTTCACAACAGCTTTTGTATTCACTGCATGACTTCTTTGCGCCATAAATAAAAATAGCAAAGCAATCACCCCTGCAATAATGGATATAGGTATTTCAATAAATTCACTTATAAAATATCCAACAAGTAATATAGCTAAAACACCCCAGGATAGGTGAAACATTCTAACATCTTTTAAGGCTTCTGAAGGAGTACGCAATTTGGATAAATCATATGTTTTCGGAATACTTTTTCTAAAATAGATATATAAGACCGTTATTGTTGCAAATAACGAAAACAAGTTTGGAATAAACATTCGATAAGCATATTCCGCAAATCCAATGCCAAAGAAATCTACCGATACAATATTCACCAAATTACTCACGACAAAGGGTAATGATGTCGTATCTGCTATAAACCCACTCGCCATAATAAACGGAAAAATCATCTGCTCTTTAAAATTCAAATGTCGAACCATGGCAAGTACTATAGGTGTTAGTATAAGTGCCGCACCATCATTGGCAAAAAATGCCGCCACAATTGCACCTAATATACTGACATACACAAACATTTTCACTCCACTACCCTTTGCAGCTCTCACCATATGAAGAGCCGCCCACTCAAACAACCCAATTTCATCTAAAATCAATGAAATAATAATAATTGCAACAAAAGTTAATGTTGCATTCCACGTAATTCCAATCACTTCTTGCACATCTTGAAATCCTACTACCCCTACCAATAAAGCAATTAAAGCCCCACCACATGCTGACCATCCAATGGATAAGTTCTTAGGCTGCCAAATAACTAGAGTTAGTGTCAGAAGAAAAATCAAAGATGCCAAAATCGCATCCGTCATGTTAAAGCCCCCAAACCATTTATTGTTACATTTATATTACAGGTACCTGGCACCCGTAATAAATATGTAATATTTTTATTTTACTTGTATAATGCAACTATATTAGATTTAGCAGAAAGAAGAGCTACAAACATTTGATTTCGACATGGCTTTATTTAGTAACTCTAACGAACGAATAACTGTTTCACGTTCGAATTCATTCATATGTGAGAACACTTCATCCAAATACGCATTCATCGATTGATCGATTGATGTAGCAACGAATTTTCCTTGTATGGTTAAACTTAAAATATAGATCCTTTTATCTTGTACAGAAGCTGTTTTTTTTACTAATTCCATCTTCACTAATTTCTGAATTTGTCGGCTAAAAGTTGTAATATCCATCGCTAATGCGTCTGCTACTTGTTGCATAGAAGGTGCATGTTGCCTGTCAATTTCATAAAGTATGTGACTTTGAACAGTTGAAATATCCACGCTTCCAATGGAACAACAATTTTTATTCAATAATCCAAATCGTCGTGTTAGCACTTGGAATAATTCACGTTTATTTTCCATGACTTTCACCTCTATTTTATTTATAAAACAATTACTTGTAAAATGCAACCTTTTATTATTTTCACCTGTTTTCTACAGGCTACTTAAATGCTCGTGAATTAATTTCCATTTTCCATCATTTGCTTTTAAGAATATATTGGTTGCCCTTCCACTACCTGAAACAAATTCACCATGGTAATATCCCTGGTATCGATACGTATAAATGCATGTTGCAGATCCTTCCTCTACTGTAATCCACTTCACATCTTCAGCTAAATAGACCTCCTCTTTTATAAGATTCCATGCGTTTTCAAAATAATTTTGAATTTCCGTACTAGTAGTACAAGTTGCATTCGAAAACCAGTAAATTGCATGTTCGTGAAGAACTCTTTTAACATTATTAAAATCATGCGTATTTGTTGCACTTATATATTGATCCAATGCTTTTTCATAGCCCATGGTAATCCCCCTAGTATACATATAATCATGTTACGTTCTTTGATCTTTTGCATTCGCACCAAAAGCGTTCGACTCCCGGGTATTTTTCGCCAAGGTTTGTAATGATAAAACCAATTCTTTTGTAAAAACTCACCGCATCTTGATCCGTTTCTGCAGAAATCAATGAGAGAGAATGTTTTTCAATAATAAACTCAATCATCCTCTTCCCGATTCCACGACTTCTCACATCAGGACATACGGCAATCTGTTTTATCATACAGTTATTTTCTGCTGTTAGTTGCACACCAATGCAGCCAATGAATTGCTCATCTTGCTTGTAACCGTATAATTTTCTATTTTCATCTGCTTGATAAAGCATATATTCTGCGTCAATTTTACTTGCACAAGTTGCAAATGCTAATAAATCTCTGATAGGTTTGGCAGGATTTCCATGTTTATTTCTTCCACGTCATTTACCTCCTTTTTCACCGCGAATAAAGTACTTTATACGTAATGAGATACGTAATAAATCCGATTATCGGTAAAGTTGCAATAGCGAATATGGCATAAGTTAAAGGGGCATTTATGGCATATGGAATCAAGGAGAAACTAATTAACAAAGGGAAAATAAAAACAAACATGACAGAAAACGCGGCTTTTGCCGATTTACCTGTAATTTCAAATTCTCTTTCATCGTCATGAGTCATTTCAGGAATGACGACTTCTTTCATTTTAATTCTTCCATTATTCCTTTTTTTGGATTGATACTGCGTGTACGAAGAATTTATTATTCCCATCAATACTACAAGAAGGCCATACCACCCAGCGTTTAATCTATTATCGATATAATAATCGAAGCTGATCTCATTATTTAAAAACATATCCGAAAGCTGGTTATTTTTCAAATTAACAAATGCCAATATTGCAAATGAAATAATTAGAAGTATTCGTAAAATAACTGTTATAGTCAAATTCTTCATAATATCCTCCCTCCCTTATCGAGCATGAAAGTATTTAAACGTCACTAAATAAATAATCAAACCGAAAACAGGTATCGAAGCGGTTGTAAATATCGGATACCAAGGATAATCGAGAAAATAATTTGGTACAAACATATAAGATCCAAGCAGCAGAAAAGTATAAAATAGAATAAAAACAAAGGCATAACGAACTGCTTTTCCAGTAATCTCCACTGTTCGTTCGTCAGAGACGTCATACTCGGGGAGAATGTATTCTTTCATCTGGGTATGTTTCTTCTTCTTCACTACAATATAGTCAATAATATTAACTATGGGTAAAATAATACCAACTATAAGAAAAAAAGTACCTCTCCATGTTGATATATATACGGAAAATCCATCGATGTAGCCTCTTCCCATCATTTCAAAGTACATATCAATTCTTACATAGTCATAAACCATTAGAGCAAATGATACATAAAGCAAACACCTCAAAATAACTGTCATATACATCCTCATTTCGCGTCCTCCTCCTTGTAAAAAATTTGTTCAATCGGTTCTCCAAACACTTCTGCTATATTCATTGCGAGCAGTAATGACGGGGTATAGCTGCCTTTTTCCAACGAAACAATTGTCTGTCTCGTTACGCCGGTTTTTTCAGCAAGGTCACCTTGCGTCAAGTTGAATCTAGCTCTTAATTCCTTTACTCGATTTTTTAGCAAGTTGCTCCCTCCAAACGTTCTACAATTATTGTATAGTTTGCTTGTCTTTTTGTATAGTTTATTTTACTTTTTGGATACTTTGCTATACCTTTTAAACAAAATAAAAGGACTGTATTCAGCGGTAATGCTGTTACGTCCTTTGAATTTTTCTGTTCTGTTTAGTAGTCAATAGAATTAGCGATACGTACTAAGTATTCAGTAGTAATCTTGTTCGAAATATTTTTATCAATACTCAGCATATATTACCTATAATCTTTTTCAAAAACAAGCAAATTATAACCTGAAATCGTCATATATATTACCTTCTGTCCATATTAACGTATACCATTTTAGCACTACCTATTCATTTATTGTAATTTTATATTTAGTGGGTCGAACACCAATCTTATATTGATTTTGCACCAATCTATAATGTATAAATGTCACTTCAAATAAATCATTGCTGCTTCCTTATAAATAAACGTTTTCTTTATAATCTACTTCATATAGACAGTTGAAAGCAAAATTACCAGCAACAAACATTTCTGTGCTACTAAGTTAGCTCATCCTCTTGACAATATTCGTTTTTTCGAATATATCTGTAACCATATAACCAACTGCTACTCCCTAACAAAAGCAACAATTTTATAGATTTCAGATTAAAACGGACCGTATTGTATAAATTGTGCGATCAACAGTGTAGCAATAGCACAGATGAGTTGAATAACAAGGAATGGGAATAACCATTTTAACCATTTACCATAAGCAATACCTGTAATCGAGAGTGCAGCCATTAAATAACTGGAAGTTGGGAAAACTAGGTTTGTTATACCGTCTCCAAATTGATATGCAAGTACAGTAGTTTGTCTAGTTACTCCTACTAAATCTGAAAGCGGTACCATAATCGGCATCGTCAAAGCTGCTTTCCCGCTACCTGAAGGAACAAAGAAATCTAAGACCATCTGAATAATGAACATCCCCAATGGGGTAAACATTGTTGGTATTTGAGAGACTATATTTCCTGCATGGAATAGAATTGTATCCATTATTTGACCTTCACTAAGAACAACTAATATAGCTCTAGCGATTCCTATTATTAAAGCAGCTTCCAGCAGCTCTTTTGCTCCAACCACAAAATTTTCTGCTATTGAACTTGGTGCTAATTTACCAGCTAATCCAACTAAAATACAAAATAAGAAAAATAATCCTGCTAAATCTTGAATAAACCAGTTGTATTTCAATACGCCAAAAATAAGAACGATAAAATTTAATACGAAGAAGAATAAAACGAATTTATGTCTATAATCTAACTTAAAGTCAATATTATCCTTGTTTTTTTTACCTTGTGGTTTATATTTACCAAAATCCCCGAGTTCTGGATTCTTCTTAACTTTCATTGCATAACGATAAAGAAAAATGACAGCTAACGTATAAAGTACTATCAATAATATTAACCGTAGCCCTAGACCAGAGAATATCGGCAATTCAGCAATTTCTTGAGCAACACCTACTGTAAAAGGATTCATAACGGCTGCTGTAAAACCGACCG
The DNA here is from genome assembly GCF_056396485.1 of Psychrobacillus sp. 05T411. NCBI lineage: Bacteria > Bacillati > Bacillota > Bacilli > Caryophanales > Bacillaceae > Psychrobacillus > Psychrobacillus sp. 05T411. The sequence continues at coordinate 144,346 of NZ_JBFTLO010000001.1, forward strand.
AAGAACCAACTAATATAATAGCTAACCCTGTCATCGTATCGAATCCCAGAGCAATAACTAGGGGAATTAAAATTGGAATATACACTAAATTTGACTCGGCTGCTCCTGTTAAAGCTGCAATAATTGCAAAGAAAAGTGTTAAAATAGGAATTGTTAATTTTTCATGATTACCTAATTTCTTAGATAAGAATGTTATTAAGGCATCAATGGCACCAGTAGCCCTCAAAATACCAAAGTATCCACCCATTAATAGTACAAAAAATATTACCCCTCCAGCTTCAACCATCCCATTTGGAATACTCGTTACAAGACCAAAAAGTCCAACAGGTGTCGAATCTATATATTGAAAGGTACCTTCTTGAACAACTGTTCTTCCGTTAATTTCTACTCTTTCAAAGGTTCCTGCAGGTATTAAGTATGTTAAAATTGCTGAAACCACTACAATGACAAATAATAGTACAAAAGTATTTACACCTTTCTTTTTTTCACTCCCTTCTTTAGGTGGAGTTTTCTTGTTGACCGTTTCAGTCTTAATGTTTACTGTCATATTTTACCTCTTTTTTTATATTTTTAAGAATTAATCAAACTAAATTATAAGTATTCCCGGTACAAAGTAATTTCATCGTTGTAGCAACAAACATCTCTACACCTTTTCCTAATGTATCTTCATCAATATTAAAATTAGGATGATGATGCGGATAATTTGTAGCTTTTTCTTCATTTCCTATTCCAATAAAGAAAAAGCATCCAGGCGCAACTTTTTGATAGGCAGAAAAGTCCTCTCCAGCTAACACAGGTTTAATTCTAACGATTGCTTCATCTCCATATAATCGCCTTGCGATTTCTTCCGTTACTTTAGTTAAAGAGTCGTCATTTATTACTGAATCAAATCCAAAACTATACTTAAATTCATAAGTTGCCCCATGAGCCGCCGTGATTCCTTCAATTACTTTTTCTATTTTCCCTGGCATCGTATCTCTTAATATAGGGTTTATCGTTCGAACATTTCCATTTATTTCAGCCTTTCCTGGAATAACGTGCCACTTACTCCCCCCTGAAAATTGAGTAATTGTAACTACTACATTTTCAAATGGGTCTGTTCCTCTTGAAACAATATGCTGTAAATTGGTCACTACTTGTGCTCCAATAGTAATACTATCAATCGTCTCGTGTGGCATTGCGGCATGGCCCCCTTTTCCGTTTATTGTAATGAAAAATGAATCCGGCGATCCCATCATTGGTCCATAGCATATCCCAATCTTACCGGTTTCTAATGGTGACCAAAGGTGTATCCCGAAAATAGAATCTACCCCTTTCATTACTCCTGCTTCAATCATTTCTTTGGCACCACCAGGCGTCATTTCCTCAGCATGTTGGAAAATAAAACGAATTTCTCCATTTATCTGATCCTTGAGACTCGCTATTATCTTTGCTGCTCCTAACAACATCGCCGTATGTCCATCATGTCCACATGCATGCATAACGCCAGGATTTTGCGAAGAATATATTAATTCTGTAGTTTCTTGTATAGGTAGTGCATCTATATCTGCGCGAAAGGCTATAATTTTTCCAGGATTTTTACCAGTCAATGTTGCCATTACACTTGTTGCTGTAGGTCGTGTTACTTCTAAATTACCAAAAGTCAAAAGTGTTTCATAAATAAATCGTGAGGTTTTTACTTCCATATAAGACAACTCGGGATTCTGATGTAAATACCTTCTCCACTTGATTAAATCATCCATAAATTTATTATTAATTACGTCCTTAATTGAATTTATCAACTAAACTAGCCCCCTAAAAAGTACAATATCTAAATATCTGAGTAAATGTGGTGACGGCAAAGTTTATTTAAATTAATAGTTGCATTTTAAAACACTACTAATTACAAACTAACCGTCTCCACTGCAAATCTATTAAACAAATTCTTAAGTAACTATTTAACTTATGCGGTTGTCACGTTCTTTTCAACTTGAAGATTTGCCAAATATTCTCCTAATACTTCTAGTCCATCTTCTAACGTCTTTGGATCACCAAAAGCATAACCAATTCGGAATGAATGTGGGATTTCGAAACAGTCACCATGACAGAGCGCTACACCTGCCTTTTCAAGAATATCCTTACATAATTCATCACTTGGTATATCAAAATCATATTTAATAAAAGCAGTCGTACCGAATTGTTCATAATTGCATGATAAATTAGGTTGGGTTTGGATCCACTTTTCAACAATCGCTTTGCTTTCTCCCACAATTTTTCTACTTCTTTCTAAAACCTTTTCAAAATGTTCGAAAGCGATTGCTGTGATTAATTCATCAAATACACCATTGCAAATTGTGTCATAAGAACGTCTATTTTCAAGTCGTTCGAAGGTTTCTTTATCTCTTGTAACAATCCATCCTACTCGAGTACCAGCCATAGAAAACACCTTTGAAGTACTACTTGTCGCGATTCCTTTTTGGTATATATCGACAATCGATGTCATATAGCTTTCTTTTAAACCTCGGTAAATTTCATCGCAAAGCACATAAGCATCCACACTCTCAGCGATTTTACATATTTTTCCCAGCGTTTCTTTTTCAATAAAAGCACCAGTAGGATTGTTTGGATTTGATAAAGTAATCATTTTTGTGTTCTGATCGATTAAACTTCTTAGTTCATTCAAATCTGGCAAGTAACCATTTTCTTCTTTCAAAACTAAATATCTTACTTCAGCACCTAAAGATTCTGGAATGGAATAATGTTGCTGATAATTTGGTACTAATGCAATAACATTGTCAGTTGGCTCTACTAATTCAGTAATGACTAAATTATTAGCGCCCGTTCCCCCATGTACCGTTAAAATCATGTCTTTTGTAACATCTTCATATAATTTACTTAATGCAATTAATAGTCTTTCAAATCCGAAAAAGTGACCATAATGAAGACTCATTTTTGGTAGCTCTTTTAAAAATTCATTTAAATCCTCTCCAATAAATTCAAATAACTCTTCTACCGTAAACGCTTTCACACAACTTGAACCTAAATTATATTTCGCATCTTCTACGATTGGGTTTAACCATTTTTCTAGTTTAAAGTCTTTAATAATCATGTTAACTATCCCCTTTATATTTATTTTTTAGATTTCAATAAAAGTTCCTAGACCTTTTTCCTTTGCTGAATCAATCGCTACTTTAGCAGTAATTAGATCCAACAAAGCAATTCCGGTAGTATCATAAATCGTAATTTCTTCGTCAGAAGTTCTTCCAGTTACTTCTCCTACAATTACACTTCCAATTTCACCAGCAATATCAGATTCAGTAACAATCCCCTTTCTGATTGGAATCTCTAATTCACCCACTTTCATGCACTGAGGTATATCATCTACAAAAATGCGTGCACTTTTAAAAAGCTCAGGGTCAATTTCTTGTTTGCCTTCCATATCTGCACCAACACAACTAAAATGCGTACCTTTTTTCACCCATTCCTTCTGGATAATCGGACTTTTTGAACGAGTTATTGTAATAATTACATCACTATCCCCTACTGTTCGCTCCAGGTTTTTAACAGCTTCAAATTGAATTGTTTCTGAGACATCTATTCCAAATTCCTTCTTTAATTGACCGACAATGGATCCTACAAATTGAACTTCCTTTTCCTTATTTCTTGGGCTTGCGATTTTTATTTTATTGATTTGCGGCATCAGTAGAATAGTTGCCGCAATCTGATATAAGGCCTGGTTACCTGTACCTAAAATTAACAAGTTTTGCGAATCTTCTCTCGCTAACATTTTTGCTCCAATTGCTCCCGCTGCTCCAGTTCTCATACATGTAATATAAGAAGCATCCATCACGCCTAATGGAACTCCAGTGTTTGAATCAAATACCATCATCATTCCGTTAAAAGTTGGAAGGCTTTTTTCCATATTATGAGGAAATGAATTCAACATTTTTAACCCATGCAGTTGGATTCCCATCACATAGCCAGATTTTATGTCCATAACTCCTCCCTCAGGGATAAAATCATATGCTACATGTGGCCAAACTTCTGTTTTACCTTGGGATTTCAACCGATATACAGCTTCTACTCCTTTGATGACTTGGTCCATTTCTAAAATTTGCTTTATTTGATCACGGCTAAGTATACAAATTTCTATCGCCATCACACCCTTCCTGTTTTAAGTTTTTGAATTTTCACATTTTTATTATAATTAAACCAATAATAGTGGTTCAATTTTTTTCTTTGTTTAAACTTCCAGTAATAGTTAATATTTTTTGTGTTTTTTTATAAAATAAAATTTCAGAAATTATGGTGCTCGGAAAATAAAAAGGATTAAATCAATAGTTATTTTCTACAACAAAAAAACTATCTAATTTAGAAAAGAAACAAGTCTCCTCACATTAGACAGCTTAAACAGACATATTATGATCATCCATTTTGTCAAAAAGTAGTGGTAAACAATCTGTGATATCCTTTTACAAAACCTTTGCTAAAAAGCTCTGAGTTCTTACTTCTTTCGGGCTTCCAAAAACTTCTGCAGGTGTTCCTTCCTCAACAAGATAACCGTCATCCATAAATAATACACGATCACCTACCTCACGTGCGAAGCCCATTTCATGGGTAACAATCACCATTGTCATTCCTTCATGAGCAAGATCACTCATAACATTCAGAACCTCACCTACCATTTCTGGGTCAAGGGCAGATGTAGGTTCATCAAATAACATAACTTTCGGTTTCATTGCTAGAGCACGAGCAATGGCAACTCGTTGCTGCTGACCTCCTGAAAGTTGGTCAGGAAAATTTTGTTCTTTATCTTGTAGCCCAACCTTTTTTAGTAGTTCACGGGCAATTTGTTCACTCTCTGCTCTACTTTTCTTTAAGACTTTCATCGGTCCAATTGTAATATTCTCCATAATCGTTAAATGCTTAAATAAATTGAATTGTTGAAAACACATTCCTACGTGTCGTCTTAATTCATGAATATTGGTCTCTGGATTCGTTAATTCCATTCCAACGATTTCAATTTTTCCATTAGTTGTTTTCTCAAGACCATTAAGACAACGCAAGAATGTACTTTTACCGCTCCCAGATGGTCCAATCAAAACAACAACCTCTTGATGACTAATTTGGGTACTGATTCCTTTTAAAACTTCAATTTCACCATATGATTTACTTAAGTTCTCAACGGTTATCAAGTTGAATCCTCCTTTCTAGATAGCCAGCGAATTGTGAAACAGAGAAAATCAGAATAAAATATATTAATCCAATCACAAGCCAAATCGTAAATGGTTCAAATGTAGTTGCTATAACAATTTGGCCTCTATAAACTAAGTCAATAATTCCAATTGGAGCAAGTAAAGATGTATCCTTAATAGTTTGTGCGGATTGATTGACGAGCGGCGGAATCATTCGTTTAAAAGCCTGGGGTAATACGATATAGCGCATTGTTAAAAGTTCAGTCATCCCAATACTTGCCGCTGCCTCCTTCTGTCCACGATCTACGCCAAGAATTCCAGCACGAATAATCTCAGAAATATAAGCACCCTCATGTAAAGCCAGTGTGATGGTTGCGGCGATAATAGGATATGATCTTTGCCCAAACCACTCGTTTAACGGCAATATTCCTGTTAAACCAAAAACTATAAAAAATAACTGCACTAATAATGGCGTCGATCGGAAAACTTCAATATAAACTGATGCAATCCCACTTAAAACCGACGACTTGGAAAGTTTCATCAAAGCAGCTATTAAACCGAAAATAATCGCAAGTATGATTGCAACAATAGAGTAATAAACCGTAAACTTAAGACCTTCCAAAATTTGTGGGAGATTTTCTAAAATTACTAGCATGTTGATTAGCCCCTTATTAATAGGAGATTAATAGAAAGCCGTTATTTACTAGCTTCCTTTAATCTCCCAAATCTTTTCCATCATTAAAAGTAATTTAATACCTTATTGAACTGAAATGGCAACATCCTCAGGTTTTAAAACACCCTCTACAAAACCATTCATTTCCCCATTTAAATATTCATCAAATAATTTTTCATATTCGCCATTCTCCTGAATTTTTGCCAAACCATCATTAATTTTTTTCAGTATTTCTTCCTGATCTTTATTAACCGTTATACCATAGAACTCTCCTGCTAAAATGTCCCCGACAATTTTTGCCTCTGACTTTTGTTCAGTAATATAATTAATGTTTGATGGATTGTCATATAAAATAGCATCAACACCTGCATTTTCAAGCGAGCTGTAAGCTGTACTAATATCAGCGTATTGTTTAATATTTTGATCCTTAATACCATTAGAGATCATATAGTTGTAGGAGGAAGTACCTTTTTGGATACCGATTAATTTATCCTTTAAATCTTCAAAGTTAGTGATGCCAGATTCAGGTTTCGCTAAGATAGAAAGCCCTGATTCATAATAAGCATTTGAAAAATTGATGCTTTCCATTCTTTTGTCAGTTATAGAAATTGCTCCTACTACCACGTCGAGTTGCCCAGCTTTCAACGCTGGAATCAGACCATCATACTGCATTATCGACATTTCCACTTCAAAGCCTTCCACTTCTCCTATCTTCTTGATTAAGGCTACATCAAAGCCGACAAGCTCACCATTTTTTTCCGATACAAATGGTGGATAGGTAGGGCTTGTACCAACATTAACTACTAACTTTGCTGGATTGGCAGAAACATTCTTTACTGATTTCCCGCCCTGCGAACCGCATGCGACTAAAATAAAAACGCTTACAATTAATAAAAGCATAAATGAGCACATTTTTTTCAAACTAATTCCCCCTTTTTATGTGATATTAAAAACTTAACAAGTAGTACCATACAACTAAAAGGTTTGAAGTCTCAGATAATTAACAAAAAATCACTTGAAGCTAAAGCAAATATACACCCCCAATCGCATCTAGCATCTTTCATTCACTGAAAGATATTTGTATTTTACATTAGACCCATATAATTTAAAAAACTAACTATTGTATATAATTACAATAGTTAGTTATTTTGATTGTGTTTTTTTATAAACATTCGTGATAAACTTAAGCCGAAGAAACTCATATAAAGTAATTAAATAAGTCAGGATATTTGTGTACTAGGGTTTATCTTTAGAAAATACTAAAAGTGAAGCCTATTTATTTTTGCATTTTCATTCAGAAAAATTTAAGATAATTGTATTTTTTCACATCGATAATTTAGAATTAAATAGAATACAAGGGGGGAATAATCATGAATGTTACACTAAAAGACTTGATAAATTTAGAAGTTTTCAATGGAGTGAAGTTAATTGCAGGAGAAAATGGTCTTTCTAGGAAAATTACATCTTGTGGAATTTTAGACTACGAGCTTGATCGCAGTTTAAAGGATCGATATTTTCATAGTAATTTTCAGGAGCATCAATTTGCTTTAACAACTTTTTTATATGCAAAGGATGAAGAATTCCTCATTAATGATGCGATTAAGTACTTGGTAAATAAAAAAGCAAGCGGTTTAGCCATTAAAAATGTATACCGATTACCGATTCATGATTCTGCCCTCAGGTATGCTGAATCAATGGATTTTCCTATATTTCTTATTGAGCCAGGTATTTTTTTTGAAAATATAATAATATCGATAACAGATTCTATCAAAATGCTTGGAAATACCTATTTTGGGCAACAAGAAATCGATACTCTACTTTATAAATCACTCGATCGAAGCAATATAAAACAACAAGCTTTACAAATCAATCCATCTCTAAAGAATAATTTTTTCGTCATGTATTTTTATTTTAAACAAAATCTTGACGCTCAACATTTTTTAAGGATTCAAACTTACTTTAAGAATAGTAAATTTAATCAAACTTCTATTTCTTTTTTGCGCTTTAATAATGGTTTCGTACTGTTGTACTCGAAGGATTTTATTCATTTGAATGATAAAGCCGCTTTATTAAAGGAAATCATTCACACTCTATTAGATCCCGATATAAAGATATCCATAGGAGTTAGCGACTTTCATTATAGGTTAGAAGAAATAAAACAAGCCATACATGAAGCTTTCTATGCGGCGCTTCTACATATAAATTTCAATTCCGATTTTTTATTGTATAAAAATATTGGAACCTTTAAGGCAATCTTTCCTTTTGCAAAGTCCGACTCCATGCAAAGCTTTAGTCAAAGCTGTTTAAATCCCTTGAGAGATTTCGATGCAGAGAATACTTTATTTCTTTTTGATACGTTAAAACAATTTATAATGTGCAATGGAAATTTACGTGAATTATCGATTAAATTATCACTTCATGAAAATACCCTTCGTTATCGGTTAGACAAGATTGCACATTTAACAGGCTTGAATTTCAAAAAACCTGAAGACTATGAACAACTTTCGTTAGCTATAAAAATTCATATAAGCAGCTCTTTATTAGATAAATTTGGAATTATATAGAAATTTTTAAAAACTACTCGTGTTATTTCAAAGTTTGTTTGAATCGGAGAACTCTTTCGGGCTACTGTAAAAAAATGCTTGTTTAATATATACAGTCATTTACTCTTAATCCGTATCATATATCAGATTAATCAAAAATTTGATGCGATTAGAGTAGTTCATGAATTGGATAATCCTGAACAAGATCGAGATATATACAATATTATTCCACAGCCGATCCGAAATGACGGAGCAGAAGGGTATAATACGGGACCGCGAAATATAATGCAAGATTTTGAAAATCCTGATTTGTTAATTCCACCTAAAACAGATGCTGGTTTGCTCCCTATCATGAAATTCTCGTTCTCAGACACAGCGATGAAATTAAACTTTGGAGGATGGTCATTAGAAATCACCGTCTTGTTGAAGTTGAACCGAGGGCGATGAGAGAACTGCATTGACATCCGAATAATGATGAATGGCAGTCTTACTTTTCAAGACAGGAGGTATGACGGTATTTACCGGGAATGCCGCACCTCGTACATTTGACTATAGAGCTAGTGATGTCGGATATAAAATACTACGGGGAGCAATTTGACCAACGAAATAGCCCTTTCGGTACGTTTATTTAATTTGAATCGCCACGCTTTCTTATACTATAATTCCACAACGATTTTGGTATTCCCTTTAACTCAAGGAATCCATTATATATTAAATGCCTAATCCTATATTCCAAAAAGAAAATACTGACAAACTCATCCATCTGTGTGAATAATTCCTCTATTACTCGCCCAACTTTGATAAAGTCTTTGTTACCTTGCTGTTGGTGTAGCTTTTCAATTATATGTAAGATTTCCTCATCAAAATGATATTCAGGTACGCCTCTTATTTCCCCATTGCTCCAAATGCGCAGGAATGCTTTTGTCTGCGCTAATGCTTCCCACTCCATTTGCAATTGAATTCGTTCCTTGTCGGATAATGGATTGTCGGTTTTATTTACTTCAAACAGCAGTTTTATATCCTGGGATTCGATCTGGCTTGTATTGAAGATTGGCAGTTGGTCATCTTTAGTAGCTATATGCTTTTCATAGAGATCGGTGGAGTTAATTAGAAATAGCTCATTTGTTTTATCCTTTAGTAAGTAGATGAGAAATCGCATGCATATTTGTTCATTTGCATTGTTTCCATACCAGATATAGATTGGAACCTCATTTGGTATATCTTCCAGTTCACGTAATGTATTTGAAAATTTTATTGGATATTCTATTTCCTGTTCGAAGTTAATATTTTCGATTAACCAATCTTTTCGATAGGTTTGACCTGTTTTTTCAGCCAATTTACCCAACGGTCCAATGGAAAGGAAATCTGGGAAGCCTATTACAATCTTTGGCCTCTCTAGCCCACTTCTTAAGGAACCTGCTGCCGATTCCGAGGAAACGATATGTATCGCGCCATCTGTGCGTAACCGACGATTTTTTTGAATCTGTTGATTGACTAATTCTACCAACATGTTCATGTCATCCTGATTCGCAAAGAATGTTCTACCCTGGGTAGAATAACTTTCTCGATGATCAAACATATCAAATTCATCTTCTTGTTCTAATTCGAATGTTCCCCATCCTTCCGTTCTACTTAAATCCAAAACAGTTATGTAATTTTGCGTTTTTATTTCATAAACAAACACTACATTTGGTCCCATCAAGAAATAGATAAATGGATGGTTGACTTTAGTTTTAATGACTACTACCTCCTCAGGTCGTTAGTTTGTTTCAGCTAATATTAACCAATAAATAATTTGAGCCAAACAAAGACTAATAATATTTGTGAGAGCTATTATAAAATACGAACGTTTATTTATATCCATTTTTCACTCCGTTTACTCATTTATCGATGAACTTCGCTATTAGTATTAAAAACGTATTTCTTTAATAATACCTTTTATCACTTATTCAACGTAAATACTGTAAAATCCTTCTTCAATAGGAAAATTTGGATATGAGCATCCACTATTTTAGGTTAACATAATTTAGATTGTGTCAGATGATTTCCATTTTGGTATAAGAATTGTGCAAGTTTTTTAGCTTCTCCTCATCGTTCGAATTACTTTTCAATCAACTCCTTGCTTCCACAATACAATACTTGTATATTGAGGATAAACGAATTTAAATACAGTCTAGAGAGTGATCCCATTGACTACAAAAAACGAAGATAGCATGTTACGTTACCTGAACATAAGGATAGCTTATTTGATTGCAGTTATTACCACCATTTTCTTAGGACTAGCCTCCAGGAAATACGGCCATGTACTTCCATCATTTGTTGCKGAAAACGCTGGAGATGTGGCTTGGGCTATAATGGTCTATTTCGGATTTCGTTTCCTTTTCGTACGTCAAAGCTTATACTTAGTGATTTGGATTAGTTTCTTTTTTAGCTTTAGCATTGAATTCAGTCAGCTATATCAAGGGGATTGGATAAAGCAGATTCGTGATACTTCGCTCGGAGCATTAGTACTTGGCAAAGGATTCCTCACAGTAGATTTATTTCGATATGCGGCAGGAATTATGTTGGCAACTTTCTTCGATAAAGTGGTGCTTTTATTCATCCAGCGAAATTCTATCCAGAAATCACCAGCATGATATGCTAACGGAATATTTTGTTGCAATACCTACTTTCCACGCGAACATTTTAACTAGTACTGACCTCTCCTAGAACATAATAAACCCTGCCGTTAAGAGGACTTACTAGCTCATAACGGTAGGGTTTATTGTATGTTTTCTTTCAATATTTATAGAGGTAAAACCCTATTCAGTAAGGGGTATATCAATTTTTACCTTTCCGTCCAAATACAGTGGATAGCTATTAATATGGAAGCGAATTGGATTCACTACCTTTTCAAAATCAAATGTAGAGACTTCTGTGACATAAGGGTAATCTCTGCTCATATGCGCTTCTACTAGATTACTACTTAAATCATTGCCTTCTTGATCCACCATTTCAGAAAATAGTAGCCAACCTCCAGATGGATAAGTGACTTCCACTGTATTGTCCGATGGTACTTGAACAGTAATATCCAGTTCACTTGGCACATACAGCACTTTCTTTTGCTCAAAATCTATCTCGATATAGTCCGAGCCTTTTGGAAGTGCTTGAATCTTCTCGATCTCTAATGTTAATTTTTCCGGTTGTCGGAAGTAATTACTTTGTAAAAATAAGCTCACGTCACCGTCATCCAAATTGCTGACTCCCCCCGAGTCATTTCTTAGTTGACCCCACTCTTCGCCATTCTCATCAATCAACCGCATTGATGTAAATTTTAGTAATTGCATCGTGTTTTGTTCGTCAGCAGCTAGACGAATTTCTGCACGTAAGGGCGAAATTTTCAACTGTTTAATGTCAATTTTTTGACCATCTACGACAACGGATTGATTCACCCCATATACTTTTGGTTGTTCAATAGGCTTGGTGAGTGTGAATGGCACGGCGAACTTAGTATTTGCTGCATCACTCAAGTGCAAATTAAATTCAAATGTCCTATTGTCATACGATAAATCATTGGCGGATACAATTTCAACTTTGTCTTCCTGTTCAGTCCTCTTACCCGTTTTAGAGGAAACATAGGGATTTGTGACCCCAAATGGGATGCCTTGTTGAGACACATCTAAAGAAGTTATACTCAATTCAGAAAGATCAAAGGGGGATTCAAGCTTATAGAATATAGTCATACCCGAATGGTCAGCCACGACCCCCTGTAAAGTCAAGGTATAATCCCCCTTCGTTACCTCAATTCCAAGTTCCTCATAGTAATTATTTTCAACAATATCACCGATTCCTTTATCAAAAGAAATCATGTGCACGATAGAATCAAACCCAGGGATTTTGGCCATCGTTTGTGCAAATACAGGAGATACACGAATGGATGCTACAAACAGTACCAACATAATAGCCGCTACACTGGCAACTGAATACAGAAGGCGTTTTCTCTTCTTTGTTAACCGATGCTGTTGCACAGCTTTTATACGTGCTTGATGTAAGGCTTCTTTTGGGATTTCAATTGTTTCTAATTCCTCGATGAGCTTCTGCCAGTCCTGCTCGTTCAAGTTAGTCATTTACAGTTCCTCCTTCTCAATTAGTACACGTAATCTTTTTAAGGTCGTGTGTAGCCTTGATTTCACAGTACCTTCGGGAATTTGCTTCAGCTGTGCAATGTCCGCATTCTTCATATCTTGGAAATATTTTAAGTAAATCAGTTCCTGTTGTTCTATTGGCAAACTTGCGATGATATCAGCCATTTCGAATGGTTGATGATCCGTCGAAGCGACTTCCAGATCTTGATTAAAGACAAATTTCTCTTGCTTCTTTTTCACATCTAAACAAATATTAATGATAATTCGAACAAGCCATGTTGCTATGTATGCGGGTTCTTTGACGCTATGAATCTTTTTTAAAGCACGATACGTCAGCTCTTGTAGCGCTTCAATAGCATCATGCTCATTTTTCAAGTAAGCATAAGCTGTCCGATAAAGCATATCTTCATGTTGCGTTAATAACTCCACTAACGCCTGCTCATCACCAGCAATTGCACGTTGTTCCAAATCCATACTCCCACCCCCTCCTTATTTATTAGACAGTTTGAAATGGTAAATCGTTCATTTTATTATGGTTAATAAAAAAAGAGTTCCATTTCGAAAGTGGATATTCTATCCAAACACCTGATCAAATTGTAACGCTTATTTAATTATTGGAGTAGATAAACTATTTCATTTGACTTTGAAGTCAATTTCATAATCAGAAATTTAGTTACTAATCGGATCTATTAAAAAGAAGGGCAGCTCCCCTAAATTTTAATTAGGAGAAGCTGCCCTTTGTTTGTAATATTAACCTCTATTAAACTAATCGCTCATTACTGAATTTTACTTCGTTCATTCACTCTATTTAAGCACATATTCCTGCTCTAGCAGTTCCTGAACTGGCTTATATGCATATCCTAAGTCTTCCGCAACTGCCTTATAGGTAACATGACCATCTAAAACGTTGACCCCTTTTGAGAGTGGCTCATTATCAAGGCATGCTTGGATATACCCTTTGTTGGCAATTTGTAAAGCGTAAGGAACGGTCATATTCGTTAAAGCCATCGTTGATGTGTAAGGAACTGCTCCTGGCATATTAGCAACCGCATAATGAACAACGCCATGCTTTTCATATGTTGGGTTATCATGCGTTGTAATTCGGTCCGAAGTTTCAAAAATGCCGCCTTGGTCAATCGCAATATCAACTAGTACGGAACCTGGACTCATCGATTTAATCATCTCTTCTGAAACGAGTTTTGGAGCTCGTGCACCTGGTATAAGAACAGCCCCAACAACAAGGTCGGATTCTTTGACAGATGCAGCTATATTAAATGGGTTAGACGCAAGTGTTTGAATATCAGTTCCAAAAAGATCTTCCAACTGACGCAGTCTATTCACACTTAAATCGATAACTGTCACTTGTGCCCCCATACCGATTGCAACACGTGCGGCATTCGTTCCTGCAATCCCTCCTCCTATGATAGTGACTTTCCCTCGTGATACACCTGGAACGCCACCTAGTAGAACCCCTTTTCCACCGTGGATTTGTTCCAAGTATTGCGCACCAATTTGCGTAGCCATTCGACCAGCTACTTCACTCATTGGCGATAATAGTGGCAATGTATTATTCGGCAATTGCACAGTTTCATAGGCAATTGCAACGACTTTATTGTCTATTAAAGCTTTCGTCAAAGCAGGCTCAGCTGCCAAATGTAAATAGGTGAAAAGGATTAACCCTTCTCGGAAGTAACCGTATTCCTCTTCTAACGGTTCTTTTACTTTCATGACCATATCGGCTAGCCATGCCTCTTTTGCTGTCTTTACAACTACGGCTCCTTCACGGCTATAGTCCTCATCAGTAAAACCTGATTTCAAACCAGCCCCTGTTTCGATGAATACTTCATGCCCAGCAGTTTTCAATGTTACAACTCCACTAGGTGTCATAGCTACTCGATTTTCATTATTTTTTATCTCTTTTGGAACGCCGATTTTCATGTATATTCCTCCTTTATCTGTGTGTGGTTTCCTTGCTAGTGCTTAGCCTTTGTATGTCTCGTTTTCTTTGAATACTTTCTTTAAAACTGCAACGATAAATTCGAAATCTTCATCTGTACTAGAAAGCGGCGGGCTAAGAGCTAAAATATTATTAAAGCCGGCAACGGTATCGCCATTTCGTCCAATAATGAGTCCGTTTGCCTTACACTCGCTAATAATCTTTGCAACACGTGCATTAGTCGCTGGCTCTTTTGTTTCCTTGTCTTCTACAAGTTCGATCCCTAGCAGAAAACCTAGACCGCGGATATCCCCAACAAATGGATGATCTTTTAGACTTGCTAGTTCTTTTAGGAGACGCTCCCCAAGTTCGGCAGATCGTTCAAATAGATTTTCTCTCTCCATAATTTCTAAGTTCTTTAATGCAACCGCACAAGCAGCTGGATTTCCACCAAACGTATTCACATGACGGAAGTGGCTGTTTTCTTCTCCTGTATCGAATTTTTCGTAAATATCTTTTCGAATCGCAGTTACAGATAGCGGCAAGTAAGCACTTGTCAATCCCTTTGCCATCGTAATAATATCCGGTTTCAAATTGAAATGCTGATGGCCAAACGCTTTCCCTGTACGTCCGAAACCACAAATCACTTCGTCTACAATAAGCAACACGCCGTGACGATTACAAATCTCTTGGACTTTTTCCAAATAAACAGGATGTGGAATAAGAATACCACCACCTGTAATAAGTGGTTCCATAATAATTCCGGCAATCGTCTCTTTTTGCTCCCAAATAATTTTCTCTTCAAACTCTTGGGCACGTTGAATACTATATTCTTCAATTGATTGCCCAGCTGGTCTACGGTAATTATCCGGTGGTGCTACGTGTAAGAATCCAGGCGCAAGTGGCTCATATTTATATTTTCTTAATGCTTGACCTGTCGCTGCTAGTGCCCCCATTGAACTTCCATGATAGGCACGATAGCGCGAAATAAATTTATAACGGGAAGGTTCCCCATTTTGCTGGTGGTATTGACGTGCCAGCTTAAAAGCTACTTCGTTCGCATCAGATCCACTATTGGAGTAAAAAATCTTATAGTCATCACCAAGCATTGTATTAAGTTTTTCTGCCAATTCAATCGCTGGTCCGTGGCTTTGAGTCATAGGTACATATGCTAGTTTCTTCATTTGCTCGTATGCTGCTTGCGCAAGTTCCTCACGCCCATAGCCAACATTTACTGCCCAGAGACCTGACATCCCGTCTAGATAACGGTTGCCATCATGATCTGTAATCCATGCTCCTTCTCCACTCTCTACAACCATCGGAGGATTCTTTTCGTTGTAGGCAGAAATGTGATGCCATACATTTTCACGATCTTTTTGCACTAATGACTTAGCTGTCTCTTTTGTTGTTGTCAATTTCTCCACTCCCTTTTTTATCAATGACGTGCCGTTAACATTTTCTTACGCGTATAAAACTCGACTCCATCACGGCCATTGGCATGTAAATCACCGTAGAATGATTTTTTGTAACCTGAGAACGGAAAGAATGCCATTGGTGCAGGTACTCCTAGGTTCACACCAAGCATTCCAGCATCAATATCTTCTCGGAACTGACGAATTGCTTTTGCACTATCCGTGAATAGGCAAGCTCCATTGGCAAACTCTGATTTGTTGGCAAACTCGATTGCTTCTTCCAATGTATCCACCCTTACGATAGACAATACTGGAGCAAAGATCTCTTCTTTCCAAATCTTCATTTCCTGCGTCACATGATCGAAAATGGTTGGTCCAACAAAATAACCGCCTTCCGAAGTTGACTTGTCACTTCGACCGTCGCGTAACAGTTTTGCACCTTCTTCAACACCCGATTCGATATAGCTTAACGTTTTGTCTTTATGTGAATCTCTAATGACCGGACCAAGGAATACCCCTTCTTCTAGGCCATTACCGATTGCCAGTTTATTCGACTCATCCACTAATCTTTCTACTAACTTATCCGCTACGTCACCAACTGCAACGACAACTGCACAAGCCATACATCTTTCCCCAGCTGATCCAAATGCAGCATTTATAATATTTGTCACTGTTAAGTCCATATCAGCATCTGGCATAACAATCGTATGGTTTTTTGCACCGGCTAATGCCTGAACGCGTTTCCCATTTGAGGTTCCCGTTTTATACACATATTCTGCTACTGGTTGAGAACCAACAAACGACACTGCCGGAATATCCGGATGGCTAAGAATGCCGTTCACGATATCATGTGCTCCATGTACGATATTGAAGACACCTTCTGGCAGCCCCGCTTCATGTAGTAATTCTGCTAGACGGTTTGCCAAAAGAGGAGTGCGTTCGGACGGTTTTAGAATAAACGCATTTCCACTCGCAATCGCTAGTGGGAACATCCAACAAGGCACCATCATTGGGAAGTTAAAAGGTGTAATTCCTCCGACTACTCCGATTGGATATCGGTACATGCCGGACTCGACATTCGTTGCAATATCAGGAAGCTGTGTTCCCATCATGAGTGTCGGTGCACCTGCCGCAAACTCTACACATTCAATCCCGCGTAGTACTTCCCCATAAGCTTCGTTGTAATTTTTTCCGTTTTCAATAGTAATAAGCTTGGCCAGCTCATCCCAGTTTTCAGTTAATAATTGTTGATATTTGAATAGAATTCGAGAACGTTGTGGAACAGCTGTTTTTCTCCATTTGGCAAAAGCTTTTTTTGCTGCCTTTACTGCATTTTCCAAATCTTCCTGCGTAGAAATCGGAACTTCTGCAATAATTTCTCCGGTTGCTGGATTTGGCACTTCTTCATATTTATCTGTCGTTGATTTTACCCATTGTCCATTGATGAAATTTGTGAGTGTTTTCTTTTCTACTACTGTTGTCGTCATATTTTATTCCTCCTGTTCTATTTCTCTTGCTAGTTGATGCTATTTTCGTTAGACTTCATAATATACTTTACAAATTATTTTGACTATTGTCACTTTACACTATGTAAAATCATAAGCTCTTTATTTTTACGTTATGGGGAGGCATCTTTAGATGAATGAATTGAAATTGACCGTTAGAAATGTGCTTTCTCGGGATTCGTTCAAATGTGCGAAAGTTGTTGCGGGAGAGGCTGGATTAGAACGACAAGTGAAATGGTCACATGTGTTAGAAGTTAATGACTTTGAATCATTAATAAACGGAGGTGAAATGATTCTTACTACAGGAGGAGGTCTACTATCAGATCTTCCTACGCAATTAGAATATGTGATGAAGTTGATAGAAAAAGATGTCGCATGTATTTGTATAGAGTTGGGAATTTACTTCAAGGAAATTCCGTCAGAACTCATTGAACTCGCAAACAAGCACTCTTTTCCAATTATCACATTTGAGAATACCGTGAAATTTGTGGATATCACGCAGGACCTTCATACATTTATCATCAATCAACACCATCAAATGCTATCACAGCTCGATACGCTGTCTAGGAAATTCAATGCTTCTTCGCTTACACCAAATGGTATTTTAAAAATCTTATTGGAGATACACCAGTTTTTCCGGCAGAGCATTATATTCATTTCCGATGATGAAAAATCATATTATTACCCGTCTGAAACGAAGGAATTAGAAAAAAACATCCGAAATCATCTTGAAAATTCCTCTTCGTTCCATTCGGAGCAGAAACTTTTTACACTTGCTGAACAAACTTTCGCTCTTATGCCAGTCGAAGGACTAGGACAAACCTGGGGGTATCTGTGCCTACAAGTGAAGCAGCCGGTGCCAGATGATTTTACTTTTCTTATATTGGACCGTGCTGCGCTTGCAATAGCCCAGATTTTGTTACGAAACCGCACGATTGAAGAACGTAAACAGCATAATGAGGATGAGGTTGTCCGAAATCTTTTGAATGGTCGAGATGTCGATCCAGACTATCTACAAACTTATTTGCCGGCTACTAGTCGCAATATGTACTATAGAGTTTTCATCATTCGCACGGAGTTTCCTGAGTCTAGCTTTGATGAAGAAGATTGGGAAGAAATTAAACTGCAACGTTCGATGATGATCCGATCACTCTTTAAACGTCATGGTTTTTTCCCTGCTGTTTCTTCCAGTAAAAACGAAATAGCCATTATCGCTTCTTTTATCGCCGCAGATCACCTTAAACTGGAGAAGGATCGATTTTCCCAAATTATCCAGAGTATTATGGCAACAAAAGTGAATCATTTCTTAGATTGGAAGGAATGTTCATTCGGCATTAGTATGGTATACAAGGGAATTTCAGATATAACACGCGGCTATGAAGAGGCAAATGAAGTACTCCAACTACTCCAAGCGTCTATTTTAGATTCACACTTTTATGAAGACCTTGGCATATACCAAATTCTGCTACCATTAAAAAAGAGCGGATGTCTTGAAAATTATGTGCATCATTATTTGGGACCACTTATCGATTATGACGAGAAAATGCAAAGCGACCTATTAGAAACACTTTCTGTCTACCTAGAGTATATGGGTTCCAAAAAAGAGGCTGCAGAACGTCTTTTCATCGTTAGGCAGACCTTATATCACCGTATCGAAAAGCTAGAACAGCTTCTTGGAGAAGACTTTATGGAACCAAGGAATCGCTTGGCCCTTGAAACTGCCATTAAAGCTTATAATTTATTAAATGAGAAAGTGCTCAAAACAAAGAAAGTGGCCATTTCTCCATAAAGCAAGAGCAAGGAAGCATTTCTTTTTCTATAAAGTAAAACGTCAATCAGTGGGCTACACATCCCCACTGATTGTTTATTGGTACCTTCGAATCATCTTGCATTTGAAACACTTTAGCCATGCATCTTTTTAACACTCCGTATAATTCAAATCCATTTTAGTTTACAACTTGTCTATAAAAACTAATTTTCTATTGTGTATACTCTAACTAGTAACTTGTAAGAATATTCTCACTAAAATTAATGAAAGCGTTTTTATAAAAGAGAGGAGGAAATAGTTGTACACACTTAAATTTCTGGTCAGGTCACCCTAGATTGACAAAAAGAGTAGATATTTTTTTAGGAATCACGACTTTTACAAGGGGGAATGTAAATGACTAGTCAACAAGGTCAGTTAAAGTCAGACTTAAAGATCCGACATATTAGTATGATTTCCATTGCTGGTGTCATAGGTGCAGGTTTATTTATCGGTAGTGGTGCAGTAATTAATGCTTCAGGACCAGGAGCCATTCTTTCCTACGCATTTGCCGGGGCAATTGTCGTATTAGTAATGAGAATGCTTGGTGAAATGGCTGCTGCCCATCCAACAAGCGGCTCTTTTTCGACTTACGCAAGCGATGCAATTGGACCGTGGGCAGGATTTACAATCGGTTGGTTGTATTGGTTTTTCTGGGTTGTCGTTATTGCGATTGAAGCAATTGCAGGAGCGGCTATTATGCAATATTGGATACCAGATTTTCCACTTTGGCTAATGGCACTCATCTTAACAGTCCTGCTAACACTGACAAACCTGTTTTCGGTTAAGTCCTTTGGGGAGTTTGAATATTGGTTTTCACTTATTAAGGTAATCAGCATTGGCTTGTTTCTTGTACTTGGTCTTTGTGTCATTTTCGGTTGGTATCCTGGCGTAGGGGCACCTGGTACTGCTAATCTATTAGGAGCAGGTGGATTTGTACCTACTGGATTTGGTTCTGTTCTACTAGGAATTACGGTTGTTATCTTTTCATTTATGGGGACTGAAATCGTTGCAATTGCGGCTGGTGAGTCAGACCATCCTGGAAAAGCTGTACGGATTGCTACCAATAGTGTTATTTGGCGAATTCTTATCTTCTACATTGGGTCCATTGCTATTGTCGTTACATTATTACCGTGGAACTCCGCCAACATTCTTGTCAGTCCATTCGTTGCGGTACTCGATTACATCGGTATACCTGCAGCGGCACAGCTTATGAACTTTGTTGTGCTGACCGCAGTTCTATCTTGTCTAAATTCTGCTTTATATGCAAATTCTCGTATGTTGTTCGGCATGGCAAAGAAAGGCGATGCGCCAAAAGCATTTATGAAACTTAGCAAGAAAGGTGTTCCTGTACGTGCAATACTATTTAGTACATTATTTTCATATATTGCGGTAATTTTTAGCTATACTTCTCCTGACAAAATATTTTTATTTTTAATTAATTCATCTGGGGCTGTAGCATTATTAGTCTACCTTGTCATCGCGGTCTCTCATTTAAGGATGCGAAGAAAGTTAGAAAAGGAAAACCCGGAAGCACTTCAACTAAAAATGTGGCTATTCCCTTACTTGACGTATGCAACGATATTCGTTATCTCAGGAATCTATGTCGCAATGCTTATCATTGAATCATTACGAGTACAAGCTCTACTCACCTTGCTAATCGCTAGCTTGACTATCATTTCTTATTTCATTTTTGTTCGTAAAAAAGATAGAGTTGGAGAATTAGAGGAAAGTATTTTACAAGTTTCTCCTAAAACTACTCGCTAGCCTTAATAGAAAAGACGGTACCGCTTCATTTAGCGATACCGTCTTTGTTATTTAGCTTTTTGGATACGCCTCATTACCAAAATATCTGTCTCTTATGATATTACAATGATGAAGCTCGTGACCCGCAATAATTGCTATTAGGGCACGGACAGTTATTTCCGTATTATTGGCAGTTCCTCGACGTAGCAAATCTTCTGTCGCCAAGCCTTTAATCAGGTGAATGGTTGATTGGCGAACAATATTCAAATTTTGAAGAAGGTCTTTTATTGACTGTTTATCAAATGTTGCATGTCGGGTGTATTCTTTCTCATCATATCCAGGAAGCGAAACAGTATCCCCTCGCGCGATGGCTAGAAGTCTGTATGCCATTACTCGCTCTGTATCTGCCATATGACCAATCACTTCTTTTATACTCCACTTCCCAGAGGAGTAACGAAAATGAGCTTGATCATCCGAAATGTCGAGTAGTAAGCCAATCGTCTTTTCCATTTGCTTCGCTAAAGTTTGTATGATATCTCCATCAGGTACTAATTTCACATAACTCGAATAATACGGAGCGTACTCGTCTTCCGCAAGCATATTGTGCATGTAGATTCCCCTTTATAGTTAATACTTTTACATATTCGGTGATCCCTCTATTTATTCGTTTTATCAATTAAATCATAGGTTGAAGATCTTCTTTTAAAATGGAGTACATATATAAATCTTCAAATTTACCGTTTGCAAATTCATAATGTCTTAACAATCCTTCTCTTTGAAACCCTTGTTTCTCTACTAGTTTTTGAGATGGAACATTAGTTAGTTCAATTAATGCCTCTATTCTTTCTAGCTGGAAATGCTCAAAACCATATTTAACGACTGCTTCTAACACTTCGCTAGCTATCCCTTTGCCCCAGTGAACTTGACTCAATTCATAACCAATTTCTGCACGGTAATGTTTAGGTTGTCTATTAAGAAACCCACAACTTCCTATTACCTTACCCGAATCTTTTAGGGTGATGCCCCATCTAATTCCTGTTCCTTCTTCGTAGATAGATTGATACCATTTAATTTCATCCCATACGTCTTCCACTGTTTCAAATGGTTCTAAACCCATTGGCTTTACCACATCGTTATCGGACAAATATGTATACATATCATAAGCATCCTCTATTGTTACTTCTCTTAAGATTAATMTGCTTGTTTCTATTATAGGAAATTTTTTCATCTGACCTATCCCCTTTTTCTGCTAATTGAGTATATTATACACGATAATCAATGAAGAACTTCACCGAGAAAGTGACACTTTGTTTTTAGTCAGCAAAACTCGATTGAATGAAACCGAAACAAGAAATAAGCTCTACTAACAGGTAGTACTTATTGAAAAAGTTTTCTTTCGAGGTTATACTTGAGATAGAAAATGATTATATTAAAAAAGACTGACTAGTGCTTCAACACTAACCAGTCTTTGTAATAAAATGAATCGCTTCAAAGGCGATCAGCACATTACGTAGTAAACCGTCTTATGCTTGCAGGCTTAGGGGCGGTTTACTTTTTTCTTGAAAAAGTATATGACAACGCTAGAATAGCAACAATCAGCGTAGAAAAACCGACTATCAAGCTAAACGTTTCGAAGATCGTCATAGAGCATCATCTCCTTTCCCTTCAGTTATGAACGGAAGAAATGGAAAAAGATATGCTAACCACCCTTGAAACCCCTATTCTATTACTCTTCTATTATACCATACATACGTTCTCATAACGTTTATTTATATTGAAATTTACAAGCTTTCGACTGTCTTTTATCCAATTTTTTGGGGAGTATCGTTTTGTAGAAAATATTAATAAATTTCGCGTGCATCTGAGCTCAAGCGTTCTGCATTCTCTAAATATGCAGTCACCTTTTTGTCTTCTTCATACGGGTAATTAAAACCTAAACTACTAGCGACAAACATTGCTGTACTACGAAACAGATTACACATTGCAAACAAGGCTTTCCATACTTCTTTATAACTTCCATTTGGATATGTGGCAAGCAACTCTTGCCAATTATTTTCTGAAAGATACTTCTCCAAATACTTACCGCTTTTACCTATGCTAACGGAGTAATTCGTTTCAATACCTACCTTCCACTCAAGCATTTTAGTTAGCATCGGTCTGACAATAGTATGGAGATGTTCCATTGCATAAAGAATTTCTCTTCTCCATAATCCTTTTGCAACATAAGTCGATACCCACCAAAATTCATTGCAACAATCTGCAAAAAGTTCAGCAGTTGGCCGTTTTACCCAATAATCCTCATCAGTGGGAAGAGGAACTTTCGGGAGAGAATGATCTTTATCCAGTAAAATAATCGTTAGCTTGTCCTCTTTACAATATGTATCTTTTTCTTCTATTGGTATTAATGTTAAATCGATTCGATTTCCGTCTATAAATAACATTAAATAAGAAAATCTTTCGCCCAACTCAGGAGGAAACATGGACATATTTTCTGGCGTTTGCATAATAATTCGCTCGCCAAAAATATCTATCCAAGTTGGATCATTAATAAAAGAATCGATTTCTGTTACAAGATAAACAATATCAAAATCTTGAAAAATATCTTTCGAAGCATTCGGATTGGTTCTTGATCCGTTCATTCCGACAGCGCGAATTCGTTTGTCTTGTGTTGCTACTTTTAATACCAAGTCCATGATTTGCTGTTCTGTCCGCATTTATTCGCCTCCTGTATTAATCTCAGAATCCAATCATTTCCTAATTTAAATGAAAAAACTCAGTCAAAGGTACTTTCCGTCCTTCTTTATGCCATTTTTGGTACGCATCAAAAACCAGTTCAATATTATTTTTAGCACGAACTTCCACTAAAAATTTCACTGCAAGATAACTACGCCAATAATCATACATAATACTAGATAAGGTACCTTCATAAGAACTACTCCCGAATTCGTCTAAAGGGCGTATCCCATATTTGTCTTTAAATACTTCCACTAGTTCCATCTCTATGTTTGTTATTTCTTCAAACTCTTTCTTGTTTAACAGAAACTTTCTTGGCAGATACTCACACATTCCCTCTTCAAACCATATACTGTCTCCACGATCATCTTCAAATTCATCGATAAATAAATCTGAATGATGCGTTAATTCATGCCCCAATATGGTCAATAAATGATTTTCCGAATAGTTTTCATAAAACTTCTGAATATGTGGTAGAGGCTTTCCATCTAGTTGTTTTATAAAGAGCTTTCTCCAAGCAGGCAAATCTGGAGACATATAGATGATGTCTTTATTTGTATAGGCTGGTATTGGTATAGTAGATAAAACGGTAGTAGCTAGCTCCTCGGTTGTCCACACTATTGCTTTTGGCATCTCAGACAATGCGAAATTCTCTTCCAAAATATGTTGATACTCCTTTAATTTTTTGCCAAATCTCTCAATAACATCTTGATATTTTGCATACTCTTCTATTTTTTCAAACGCATATATTTGTTTCATACATAAAAATCCTTTCATCTACTTCTGAAATTTGTTTGCGACAGGTATTGCAAGATTTATTTTCTTTTCACAGCTAGTTTAACGGATACATTAAGTTGTTCTTTATAAACCCCAGTATCATCAAGCGCTAATAATTTTTCTTTTATGTGTTCTTCAAATGACCAAACGTTTTCGCCTAGAAATCGTTTAGTACCATAAGAAGTAGAGTATATATTTCCGATTATAGCGTCCACTGTCCATATTTGTTCGTAAGTTGGCATCTCGTGGATTTCTAAGTCAAAATTGGAATTCGAGATAATAGTTTGATGGCTAATGGTTGGATGAGCATATGTCGTGTTTCCTGCTCTTCTTTCATTTCCATACCAACGCTTGACTACCTCGTCCACTTTCTTTTGCCATGGCAATAGCTCCTTATTTGAAGAATATGTATCAATAATCGCTATCCCGCCATCACAGGCGACCATGTCGTCCAAAGTATCGAGAACCTTTGCTCTATCCATCCAATGAAAAGCCTTTGCAATTGTCACCAATTGAAAAGTTTCATCCGAGTTTTCTTTATATGTATCAATATCGCCAGTAAACCATTTCACATTTTCCGCTCTAATTACCTTACTTAGACGTATTGCTTCGTCAATCATTTCGGGCTCCCTATCAATTCCAACTATCCCTTCAAACCAATCAGAGAATCTGTGCGCTAATTGTCCAGTGCCGCAGCTTAAATCGAGCATTTTTCCACTACCGTCCAAAGAAAACTTTTCAATTAAAAACCTAATTAATGAAGCTGGATACATAGGTCTATAACGTGAATAATAATGAGCCGTTCCCTTGAATAAATCTTCTCCATAAGCTGTCATTGTTAATGTTTCCTTTCTTACTTGTATTAAGCTTTTAAAAAGCCTAATACGCTACTTACAAACTTTTCTGTTTCCTCTAATTCAGGAAAATGGGCACTATTATTAAATAAAATCCATTCACTGTTAGAAAGGTTTCTAGTTATTAAATTGGATATTGGAATTCCTGTACTTCTATCATATATACCAGTGATGATTAATGTTTTATGATGAATACGGTTAAGCCGTTCATAAAGTGGAGGAGTTACGGGAGTTTTCTTCAAAACCGCAAGCATAAGCCCTGTATTATGTAAGTTACTTTCTATTACTAACTGTCGATACTTTGTCGCAACATCCGGATCCACAAAGAGTAAACGATCAATCGTTTTCTGATCAACATTTTCCCATACTTGTTTGTATTTATGTTCAATCGAGGTATCCCCCTGGAGTATTTCTTCTATCCTATTTACTAAAGTCATATCTGCAATCGACAGAAAACCAGCTATTTGTATCATATATTGCGTCTTTAGATTGATTAAACTAGGGCCAGATAAAACTATTTTGTTTATAAGATTTGGAAAATTTGAAGCGAACTCAAGTGCTAACTCTCCTCCAAATGAGTAACCAAGTAAGTCTATTTTTTCACACCCCGTCCACTGAATAACTTTCCAAAAATCGTCCACCAATTCATTCATACTATAAGCATTATCGTCCATCGGTTTGCTGCTTCTACCGCATCCACGCTGCTCATAATATACTACTGTTCTAGCTTGAGCTAGATAAGGGCCAATAGTTCTTTCGAAAGTATAAAGATTTCCTCCTGGACCACCGTGAATAACAACTAAAGGAATAGTATTATTTTCTTTTCCTGTTACCTTTATCCAATGTGTTACTCCATTTATGTCTACTTGATATTCGCCGTTTTCTCTATTCATAATTGCTCCTTCTGCAAATTAATCTTCAACCACTTCAATTAAATCAGTATGAATCTTAACAAAGTAAGTTTCTAACAATTCTCCTAGCTTTCCATTAAGTTTGTTATATTCCTTATCCGCTTTATTAATAACACGATAAAATTCATTTTCTTCAATCTCGCCATTTTCTAAAGCCACGAACTTTTTCCACATTTCTTCCCCATAATTTTTTTCAATTAGTGCATAATCATGTGCACCAATCTTCTCTAGAATATCTATTAGTTCTTGTAAGTAATTAGTTATTCCTACTTTTTCTATATGTTGCGAAAACCATGTAAATAAGATTTCATGACCCCCACTTTCAAGCTCAGAATAATATTGAAAAACAATAAATGTTTCGTTTAATACTTTATTTTCTGTTGGATATTCATTGTCGCCAATTAATGTAATCATTGCATTCCATATATCTTTCGTACTTAATAAATTTTTTCTTTTCATTTTAGCCCTCACTGAATTCCCTCCAAATCCCTACTCTATCACTTGCTTTTATTCTCTAGCAAAATCGTTTCTTCCAAGTGATCCCATTTTACTTTAACTAGAATAGTTTCATCCTCATTTACTTTTGCCGCTCCCTCAGAACTTCCGCTATTAGTGAATACTTTTGTTGTCAAAGGTTCAGTAAACTCCTCGGTTCTTTTACTACTTCTACCAAATGCTTCATATGAATATTCAAGGTTTTGTAAGGAAGATAATTCTTCTAAAGAACCTTTATATTTTAAGACAAAATCATCGGTGTCTTCGATGGAATAAGTAATTACCCCATCTTTTTTTCCCCATTTTTCCGTTCCATTATAAGAATATACCGCTTCCCAATGGTCACTTTCTCCCATAAATTTATAATTGTTATGCGTCGTTTCTGAACAACCTGTTAAAAGTATGATAGCTAGGAATCCAATGATGATTTTTTTCAACATAATGCTCCCTTCAATTTCACACTGTAAAACCGCATTGCTTTTGGAACGCCTTCTATTTCAAAAATCCCTTCTAATATTAACTGGCGCACTCGATATTCGAAAAAAGCATCGCCCACGTATTGATCCGAGTTTCCAAGTACTTCTCCAATTAGTCGGGCTGATTTCATGAAATCAGGTTTTGTTTGTTCATTATGCAAATAACGAGCCTTTTCAATAATAAATGCATCAAAGTAACTTTCTGGCACACTTTTAATCTGATCATCCTCCCAAATACGTAGTGCATCAGTTGTTTCGGCAAGTTGTATCCATTCTTCGGCAAGTTTGTTACGAAGCCAGTCTGTTAATGGCTGGTCAATTTTGTGCGTTTTGTAAATCTTTTTTAATTCATCCTTTCCTACTTCTCCCGAATGAGATGGAATCATACTTGGCCATAGATGTTGAAATGCTGTGTTGATATTAAGGAGGCGAATGTCATTTTTCTTTTCTTTTAGGATTTGCAAGACAAGTCGTACACCGGTTTGTTCATGGGCATTGTTTGCTAGCCAGATGTAAATTGGTATATGCTCGGGTATGTTACTTATTTCTGTTAATGTTCGTTGAAAATCTTCTATATAAGTATGTGTACGCTGTTCGTCCATATTTATATGTAAG
This sequence comes from Psychrobacillus sp. 05T411, assembly GCF_056396485.1. Lineage (NCBI taxonomy): Bacteria > Bacillati > Bacillota > Bacilli > Caryophanales > Bacillaceae > Psychrobacillus > Psychrobacillus sp. 05T411. The sequence goes on from NZ_JBFTLO010000001.1 coordinate 172,124, forward strand.
AACAGCCATTTTTTTCGTTGTTTGATTCCCTCTTCAGTGTGTAGCTGGTTTACGGGACCGATAGAAAATAGGTCCGAAAATCGGATCACTTTTTCATTCTTTGGTAGTGCCATCTTTAAGCCACCTGCAGCAGAATCCCCAAACACGATATGTATTGTATGATAAGGCTCTAGTTTTTCTTTGGAGGAATACTGTAGCAATTCCTGATACTCTTTTTTTATGTTTTCAGTAAATTCACTTTCTGAATAGCTTTTTTTCTCTAGCAATAGAATTTGTAAAAAATGTTGGAATAACAATGATTTTGCTTCTTGCTCCGATAATTGCTTCACGATTTTTTTTATTTCCTCTATCATTCATATATCACTCCTTTTGTTTAATTAAGAAATGTAAATTTGAATTGCTTTCCACACGTAAATCAATGAAGTAAGGGGAAGCAATATACCAAAGATAAGATTACTTCGAAAGATTGCCTTCCACATGCGCATTCCATTTCGTATAAACATAACGATTAAAGTCGTTGATATACCTATCATTGGAAATAGTAAACATAAGAAATCTTTTTGTCTCTCAATCTGCTATTCAATCGCTTCCACTTTCCATTCATATTCTTTCGACAATGATATTGTTTGAATACTTTTTTCTGCTCCAATTGAATTGAATGATTTAATCGTTATTTCATTTTCGGTTGCTGAAACAAGTTCATAACCATTTGGCGAAAAAGAAACGCTGTAGACGAGATAATATGATAAAAAGACGAAAGTGAGCATAACGAAAAAATATGGTATAAATGCTTTTATTTTTTGAGTAAAAGTTTTCTTCACACGAACACCCCTATATTTTTTCATTTGAGAATTTGTTACTCCCTATTCTCAAACTCCCACTATCTATATTGAATAAATAGGTTCCTTCTTTTGTATAAATAATATAATGACCGATGGATTTTTTTATGTCTGTTGTTGAAATCACTTTTTCTCGTGTTGTACTTTCAACTTTGGTTACTGCTTCTTTATATGTATAAGTTGGTAAAGACCAAAAAAAGAGAACAATTAGCAGAATTAGGCCAATTATGTAAGTAGTGATTACTCGTTTCCATTTTATATTTCCAACAGAAAAACAAGTAAAAATAATTCCACTTATACCTAAAAGGAATACCCCTATTCCAAATTTCCCAGTATTATCAATAAAGACGTACTTACTTGCAATGTAAAGCATCCATATAGAGAGTAATACGCAAATTCCACTTATACTGTACACATATTTATTTTCCATAGATTCCCTCCATTTATAATGGTTCTACTTAGAGACTCGAAAGTCCTTCTAATAATAGGAAATAAAAAAGACCAAACGCATGCAAACGTTCAGCCTTCCATTATTTTTTATGCCCACCAAGTAACCCAGCACGTTTCCTAGCCGTACCCGCTTCCGTGTAGGAAACGGCGCGTAATATTGCATTGGATCCGTATTTACTTCGGAGGTAATCCATTGTTTTTCCCAGTTCTCGAACTTTCCATTCGTCTTCTTCAAACAGGCTTAGTTGCATGGAATACTCGGGTTCTAAATTGGTAATAGAAATCGCAAGCTTGCGAATGGGCCGATGATCGTAAAATTCATCAAAGATTTGTTCGCATACTTTGTAAATGGTCATCGTGGCATTCGTCGGCTCATCGATTGAACGGGAGCGGTTAAACCCGCCACCAAGTGCATCTTTACTGTAACTTATGGAGAGATGGACCGTTCTTCCGACCATTTCAGCTTCGCGGGCACGTCTTGCCACGTCTTCACACATTTCTAATACGACTGTCATGATTTCCTCTTTTGAACGATAATCACGAAATAGTACTTGCCCTTTGCCATAACTAATTTGTCCTTCTGCTAAAGGAGCACCAAGTTCTGACAAGTCTATTCCCCACGCATGATGATACAACTGACTTCCCATGATGCCAAACTTAGCTTCTAGTGTCGCAAGCGGTGTGCTTGCTAGTTGCCCAACACTTATAATTCCCATATTATTTAATGTTTTTTCTAAACGAGAGCCAATTCCCCACATTTTGGAGAGGGGCGTAATTGGCCATAATTTTTGGGCTACATCTTCATAGGTCCATTTCGCAAAGCCTGTTTTTTTCGCTTCCAAGTCCAGTGCAAGTTTCGCCATTAGCATATTTGGCCCCATTCCAACTGCACATGGTAATTGAAACTGGTTATACAGTCCATCTTGTATGTGCTTAATCGTTCTTTCTACGGGTCCCCATAATTTTTCGGTTCCTCCCAAATCAGCGAAGCATTCATCGACGCTATACACATGAATGGCTTCGCTCGGAACGAATTGATTTAGGTAACGTGTGATTTCCATGGAAACACGAACGAAAAACTCCATCTTCGGCTCGATTAAATGGATGGACGGATGATCAGGAATTTCAAAGAGCCGAGTTCCTGTCTTCACTCCAAATTTCTTTTTCATCATGGGAGATGCCGCAAGCACAATACTTCCTTTTTGTTCTAAATTTCCGATTACCGCAATTGGTGTGCACATAATGTCGAGCCCTGCATCCGCTGCCGCGCAGCTCGCAAAAAAGCTCCGTATATCAATGCATATAATTTTTCGATTTTTTAACCCTTCATGCATTTTTCTCTTCTCCTTCTCAAAGGAACGTTTGTTCTTATTATATGCCGAACGTTTGTTTTTATTCAAGAAGGTTTTATTGGTAATAAACCTAAATAACTGGAAAATTGAAATGTTTTTTACATAAAAAACGGCTTTGTATCGATACAAAGCCGTTTAATATCAAAGTAATTTACTTAATTCTATAGCGTCCCGAATGAATTGAATCCCTTCATCAATTTTATCTTCAAGGAAGGTTCATATAAAAAGCTTTATATATTTAACGAAGTGACAGGTGGGATTCTTGCATAACTATGTGCAAGCTGTACATTTCTGTTTTGAACAACTTGCACATTCGGCAATCGAATTATCACATTTTATTATTACTTTTACTCAGGTTGCCTATTATATATACTTACAACCAAATCAAAAAAATAATTTATACAAAACATATCCAACTATAATAACAACGATTAATATTCCTGTACCTTTCCAGCCCATACCGCCTGTTAAATCAGTTAAATTTCCATTACTTCCTCTATTGAATGCATCATTAAAAGAACCAGTTGGATTATTTTTTAATTCTGTTTGTCTTAATCGTTCTCTTTTTTCTTCAGGCGTTTCATAGTGATTATTCAAACTAAACACTCCCTAAGAAAAGTCTTTGTTATCAATATTCAATAATTTATCGCCTATACCTTCTTAAATAGCCATCTATGTAGCTAACAAAGCTGTACCATAGAGCCCGCTGACTTCAACGATCACAGTGCATCAGAGATAATCGCCGTAAATTGAGTAGCACTTATGGGGATAGTTATTGCACCAGCCTGGCCTTTTTCTAAAAAGAATGAAGTTGGTTCATAATTTGCCTATCATGTCAAAATAATCATTCTGAAGGCTTAGCATTTTTTACTAATTTGATAAATCTACAATCATTTGTTGTACAAAAACCGCCGTGCCTGTTATTGCTATTTGTAACTGTTGTTCATTGTTAACGTGGACAATGACTCTTCCATCTTTCTGCAACTCCTGACCTTGTTCCACAACAAGGGAGTAGTTTGTTTTCTTGTGCGGTTCAACATATTTTGCATAATATGCACCCATAACTCCTGAACCTGTCCCTGTAACTGGATCCTCAATTGTTCCGGAAAAGGGTGATGAAAAATGCCGCGCATGCATATCCGCATCAGATGAAAGTGCCTTCAAACTAAATGGGTGAACGGAAGACTTCGGCATTTCTTTTAATATTTGAGGGAAATCCTGATTATTAGGTTTCATTTGCTCAAAAGCTTCAAAATTAGAAATTGGAATACATAATGTCCATGCTCCAGTGCTACCATAGACAATTGGATATTGTGAATCAATATCGTTTTCTTGAATGCCAATCGACATAGCTAATGCTGCTTTAGATCCATGAAACGGAATAAATTGAGGTTCAGCATGCGCCATTTGGATTTGATAGCTTCCTTCGTTTTTTGTTACCGCTATCGATAAAATGCCAGCGAGCGTTTCGATTTTGTATAAGTCTTTTTCGACAAGCTTATTATTTTCCAGTAACGCAACAATACTGGCCATTGTCGCATGTCCACATAAAGGCATTTCATGTCCTGGCGTGAAATAACGAATTCGAAAATCAGCAATTTCTGATTTCACAGGGAATGCACACTCATTAAATCCAACTTTTTCTGCAATTTGTTGCATCATTTCCCCGGTTAATAAATCACCATTTAATACAATGCCAGCAGGATTTCCTTTACCTGGTATTTTTGTGAAAGCATCATAGTGGTACACCTCAATTAGACTCATTAAATAAACACTACCTTCTAAAATAATTTTTACACCTCTTAATAGGAGCTACTTCGAACGTAAATATTCTAAAGTGATTGCTACTCTTTCTTGTAAAAGGAAATAACCGTCTATGTTGAAGCACAAAACACAGAAACAGTTTTGTTTTGGTTAATACCAACCGGTAACGCGCAAAAGGTTGAAAGACAACTTATAGGCTATGACATAAAAAATGACGGGGATAATAATTTCTCCTTGACTTGGCAAATAGAACGACCTTTACTTGACCATTTGGAAGTGCAAGTATTAGGAGAAAATGAAATTACAAATGAACTATTGAATATAATCTCAACGCCTTAAATCTTAATCCCATACTTTGAAAGACATCCTCCTATTGCTTCGATATTTCAATCTCTTCCTTTTTTCAAACTAAAAAGTTCCCTAATAAAAGCCCCTATAATAGCGGATAGAAAAATTGTACTTATTAGGTTTATAACTTTCACAAATGCATGTGGACTATAAATGATTTGAATACACTGGATTATAACAAGTACACTAAAAATGCTACACATGATAATTATATTTCTAGGTGTTGTTTCTTTTCGCTTATTCATTAATCCTTCTCTGCCTTCACAATTAAAAAATGTGGGTTTTTCATTAATCTTTCATATTTTTCCGGTTCCTTCAATTGAAATTCTTTAGTGGGTTGAGGCTCTACTATTTTCCCTAAAGAAAAGTATCCTAGTGTTTCGTTCAGTATTTCTTGTAGTGGTCGACGATAAAATGGAACATCGATCAGTTTCCCTTGTCTTTCCCATTGATCGACAATATATTCAGTTGAAAAGTAGTCGCTATTCTTGGATAATTTTATATCCATCAATGGATGATGAGTAGAAAATAGCAATGTCCCATTCGGTTTTAATATTCGACGAAACTCGCTAAAAGGCTTACTCCAGTCTTTTATGTAATGCAGCACTAAAGAACTCACAATGAAATCAAAAGATTCATCTTCAAAAGGTAGTTTTTTCTCTAAATCGCAACATAATACTTCCGCCTTTTCTCCGATGCGCCTCTTTGTTGCCTCTACCATCTCGGGACTAATATCAGTTGCAGTGACAACAGCGCCTAAGTTAACGAATTGAGATGTATACCAACCAGCTGCACATCCAGCATCCAAAACACGCTTATCTTTTAAATCTTTCGGAAGTAACTTCATCATGGCAGGTCGTTCATATTCGGTGTTAAATAGACTTTTTGTATCCACATTATGTTCATAATCATTCGCGAGTTGGTTATAGGCTTCTTTTACTTTATCGTTCATAATTTCACCTCAAAAAGTTTAATATATTACATCAGATGTATTCTTGCAAAAATCTTGAATATTTGAATGGATATAATAACCGTCTATCAATACTCCACCTCTACTAAATAAGTAAAAACTAATTATTTCATCAGATGATGTTTCAAGATTTATCGTATGTTCCACAGAAATATCCCATTCTTCCGTACCTTCTCGCCTGCTCTTATTGATGTCTTTAATAATTTCATCAATAAGCTTTTCGTCAGTAATGTCAATTATATTAGCATTCTCGCAAGTAATAGATATCGAGCTAATCTCTGCTATTATGATGGGTTCTAGTGAATGACAAGAGCTTAATACTAGTAAAATAGGAATTAGTAGAAAGTTTTTTGACATGCAGTTCATCCTAGATATCTGGAAATTTCTCTATTCCACTTCTACTTCGACTTTTTTGAGAATACTCCTGCTTATTCTGTATTTCATTTAATTTTCTAATGAAAAAGGTCGGTGAGGAGTCTACAATTGATACGCTAGATGATTTACGCCATCTTTCACCGATATATCTACTCACCTTTCCTTTTCATTCTTTTCATACCAAGTAATAGTCGGCCCAAACCACTTGAGGTGCATCATCTACTTCATTTTCTTTCTGGTTATTTGTTTAAAAACTTGTTATGATTATTCAATCAGTGTGTGGAGATATTGGTATTAGTTTTGACTTGCCAAAAATATATGTCGCATGATACGTCTACCGTCTGAAATATTAATTTCGGAGGAAAAGTAAATGTATAAAGAAGACAGACTGCCTCAAAACGCTAAGGAAGGCATATTATTTTTATTGATTATTTCGATCATTTCAGTAAACACGATTGCACCGATTATTACAGGGTTAGAACGTGGATTCAGCAAAGAAGTTTATTTCGATACGTTAAAGATTATTCCGATTATGTGGATAATAGTTATTTTGTCAGTAAGGTTGGTTGCTGGGCCTCTAGTTGGCAAGGTGTTACCAAAATGCATAGGACATACAGATGGATTTAATGCCAGAATTTTATTAAATACTCTATTGAATGTTACGGTTTTATCCATACTTCTGACAATTATAGGAACTTGGGTCGGTACACAAAAAATAAGCCTAGAACCATTTCAAAACTTCTTTCAAGCGTGGTTTAGAAATTTCGGTGTAGCATTTTGGATTGAGTTGATGGTTGCACAGCCAATAGCAAGATTTGTAATGAAAAAATTACACTTAAGACAAGCAACTAAAGCAGAGAGTCTAATTTCGTAAAATTGTATGGCTGATTGATTTAAGAAAAATCAGTCGGCTTTTTAATGTAATGCAATCTCTGTCTAAGTTTTCCAAGCAAAGCCCTCCTAGCGAACCAACATTTTTAAGTTGTGTAATATATTTTAATAAAAGGAGGAGAGCTTAGTTGAGTAGTATAATTGCACTTATACCCGTACTTATTTTCTTTGCTTTTTGGATATTTATTATTTGGTTTGTAGTTACACTTGTAAAGTCTAGTAATGAACGCAATCTGCTCCTAAGGGAGATTTCTAGGAAACTAGATGGCCTACAGAATAATAGTAAAAAAGAATAATTCATGGGGTGATAAACATCATTCAATCTTAACTAACTATCCTATTTAGAGAGTAGCATATCACCCCTAATAGTTTTAACTCTACACTTTAAAAACTATTTAGAGCATGTGATAGTTTCTCCATTATTTCTATGTGGACGATAATATTCCAAATAATAAATATAGCAAAGCATAAAAAGTATAATACAATATACATTTTCAAGTTTTTGACCGGCCAAGAAGACTTGTAAAATAAGACTGCTATGAAAGTTGAGAGTAGATATATGTTGAGCTTCCACATGTCATTCGCTTCGTTAATTGGTAACAATATTTTTATTGCTTGAATTGGAGTTACTTGCGCATTGTATATTTCTTTTAGTACAAATCCCTTTTCAATCGTTAACTACATAGATTCCTCATTCAAATAATAATGATAACCAGTTAGGTTGAAGTTGGTTATCATCGTAAAAAGTAAAAGTACTGATACAAATGAAAAATAAATCAATAAAGGAAATAATGTTTTTTCTAATTTTGGAATGGCTACCCCTCCCAATTGACGTACTTATAGAAAAATTTTATTAATATTGATACGTACTTCACGAACGATAAGTTTCAATAATCCGCAATATAAAGCTTTCCACTATAATATGCTCTGCGAATTGACAGGTGCGATTCCTTATTGCTCACTCACATCCAAAGCTGATGGTCTCGTATAAAGGCAGCTTTAAGCTGACATTAAATAGAACTAAGCTCTTCTATTTTTCCAACGTAGAATAAAACCAATGACGATTAATATAATAATTAGTAATGGCAGAGCTTATGCCATTAAATTCATCCAATGAAAAGGTGCAGCATCAACATAGACGGCTTTTAGTTTTGTTTTTACGCATATAAAAGCTACTTAGACATCTTTTAGAAAAAGACCTTTCTATTCAACTACGAGAAGGGATCACTCTTCCCGGTTTCCTCACTATAGTTGAATAAGTAGGACCCTTAAACCTCTCCCATATAGACGATTGTTTCGTTTGGAACAAGAAGCATGCCGTCAACAGCATATTTATCAAATAAATTACCCAGCTCTGTTAGATAGAGATCATATTGTGCATCGTTTTCTTTTAAAGAATAGGAAGCAGATAGATTTCTTTCGATAAACTTGGACTTATCAAATGGTAAATTGTTTGGGAAACGATATACGGTAAAGTTGCTATAGAAATTCTGAATGCTTTCATCCATATATCCAATGCCGCCGCTGAAACCTTTGAAATCTGGACAATATCTCCGGAAAATTTGTTCATTCTCTTTTACTAACGAGCTTTCCATTATACGGGAGTTCCATATCAACATCACCTTTCCGTTATCTTTGATAATTCGCTTACACTCCAATTTGAACTTCTTTGTATCAAACCAATGAAATGCTTGCGCCACTGTGATAAAATCTACACTTTTATCACGCAGTGTTGTATTTTCCGCTGCTCCATTCACAGGATGAAAGGCAGTAAACTGCGCCAATTTCTTTTCAGATTCTTTACGCATATCCTCATTAGGTTCCACTCCGTACACGTGGCACCCAAGATCGAGCAGAACGTTCGAAAAAATGCCTGTGCCAGAACCAATATCTGCAACAAAGGAATCGTTCCCAACTCCATTCTCCAACAAAAGGCGAACCAACTCATTTGAATATCCAGGTCTTGCTTTTGCATAAATCGCAGCTTTGCCGTCAAATTTCTGGGTATTGTCCATTCTATGTTCTCCTCCACATTACATTTTTAGCCTAGCAACCAAGGAACCATGCACAATTCATTTATTTTGGATAAAATAAGGCCCACATTCGCTTTCATGTGTCATGATAAATGTCCATTTAAAATACGCATCTACTACATATATATCACCATAATCCGAGTGATATTGATTATATGGTAATTCTTCAATTGTAAGTGTTTTAGCATTTTCAAGAAGATACGCCTCATCAATAAACTGGTAAAAAATATAACACTTTTCTTTCAATAGTTTTTTAAAGACTGCTCTCGCTTCTTCTTTCTCTAAACAACCAACTTTTTCCCAGCTGCATAAATGCCAAAAAAACCGTCCATCCCGATTGAATTTTGTTCTTCAGTCGAAAGATGACTTGCAAAATTGCCACACCATTGCTCTCGCAAATAATGTCCCCACTGTGGTATTTCCTGCATCTTTAATTCTTTATATCTCAATATATTTTTCCTCATTCTCTATAATATATATCTAAATAGTATACCATTCTAATTATTAAAAAAAGACAGACTAGTAACAGTCTGCCTCATCCATCCCTTATTCAATTAAAACAAACGATTCAAATTTGCCATTTCAATTGCAGACACCGCAGCATCGTAGCCTTTATTTCCAGCTTTTGTCCCCGCACGTTCGATTGCTTGTTCAATTGTTTCTGTCGTTACAATACCGAACATAACCGGGACACCCGTTGTTAATCCAACACTTGCAATCCCTTTAGCAGTTTCATTACAAACATAATCATAATGCGTTGTAGAACCACGAATAACAGAACCTAAACCGATAATAGCATCATATTTTTTCGTTTCGGCCATTTTTTTTGCGATAAAAGGTACTTCAAACGCGCCTGGTACCCATGCAACATCGACATTATCTTCTGAAACACCGTGACGTTTCAAGCCATCTATTGCACCATCCAATAATTTACCATTAATAAATTCATTAAATCTACCTACTACTATCCCAATTTTTAAATCTGTTCCGATTAATGTTGCTTCAAATACTTTACCCATTCTTCATCTCTCCTCTTTTTCATTTTTAAGCGAATACTTTAGTCTCTTGTTTCGAACGGTAATTCACTAACGCTTCAATTGTTACAAACTTCAAATCATGTACTTCCGCAATTGTATGTAATTCTGGAACTCTTGCCATAGTACCGTCTGCACTCATAATTTCACAAATAACACCAGCTGGTTGAGCCCCACAAAGTTTGGCAAAATCGACAGCTGCTTCTGTATGCCCTGGACGCTCGAGTACGCCCTTATCTTTTGCGATAAGCGGGAACACATGCCCAGGACGACGGAAATCTGAGCTAACCGATGCAGGATTCAACAACTGTAAAATCGTTTCGGAGCGCTCAAAAGCACTAATGCCGGTTTCGGTCGTTTTGTAATCAATGCTAACCGTAAATGCCGTTTGATGATTATCTGTATTACGCGCAACCATCGGATGTAAGTCAAGTCGATCAGCTAGTTCTTGTGTGATTGGCGTGCAAATTAGCCCTCGACCATATGTTGCCATAAAGTTAATATTTTCTGGCGTCGCATAATCTGCCAATACAAGGAAATCTCCCTCATTTTCACGACTTTCATCATCTACAACGATAATGATCTTCCCTTTTTTTAAATCCTTGATTGCTTCTTCAATTGTATGGAACATATAAATTACCTCCTTTAACCTGTTAAAATCCATTTTGTCTTAAAAAGTCCATCGTAATCGGCGAATTTTCTTTCTTTCGTTCCAAATGATTGATCACATATTTGCCTAGTAAATCATTTTCAATATTGACGACATCTTGCTCTTTTTTTATGCCTAATATTGTTTCACTGAATGTAAGTGGGATGAGCGAAACAGTAAGCTGTCTCGGCTGAACATCGAAAATAGTTAAGCTAATTCCATCGATTGCCACCGAACCTTTTAGCATGCAGTATTTACTGAGTTCTTCACTAATGCCAATATCCACATATACCGCATTCTCTACTTTTCTTTTCCGAAGAATAACGCCCGTTCCATCTACATGTCCGGAAACAAAGTGACCGCCAAATCGACCGTTTGCAGGCATGGCACGCTCCAGATTAACGACATGCCCAGTTTGCAGAGAACGAATGCTTGTAGACTTCACCGTTTCCGGCATCACATCGACCGTAAATAGATTGCCTGAAAATGAAATGACTGTTAAACATACACCATTTACCGCGATACTATCACCTAAGTGAATATCTTCTACAATCTTTTTAGATTCTAATGTCAACTGCATACTATTTGGTCCGCTTTTCATCGACTTAACCTTGCCTAAATCTTCTACAATTCCCGTGAACATACAAAACACCTCTTTTCTGTTAGGAAATTTTGTTCAAAAAGAAAACCCCATAGATCGGCTCTACGGGGTTAGTTTGGGAAATTATGTTTTACGCATCGACAAATAAACCTTTTAGGGGTGTTGTTTTACCCCATAAGGAAAATAAGCTTGCTCGTACATCCTTCTCCCATCCAGACTATACTGTCGGCTTTGGAGTTGCACCAAATCCTGCCCATCTTTAAATAAAGTAAGGCTCACGGGCTTAGAATTGCTTCATCACCGTCGATTGGGAATTTCACCCGACCCCGAAGGAATACACTTTTATGAAATTTTTCAGTTTTATTGCAAAAATAAAACCCCATAGACATATCTCTACGGGGTTGATTAGGAAATTTATGTTGAAAGCATCACTAAATAAACCTTTAATGGTGGATTTCACCCCATAAGGTAATAATACTTACACATCCTTCTCCCATCCAGACTATACTGTCGGCTTTGGACTCACACCAAATCCTACCTAAAAATAAGGCTCACGGGCTTAGCAATCTCTGCATCACCGTCGATTGGGAATTTCACCCGACCCCGAAGGATTATTCATCTATAAAACGTAGTATAACACTTGGAGAATAAAAATTCACTTAAAATAACTTACACTACATTGCATTTAACAATTATTCGTTAGCTGACACTAGTTTAACCATATAAGACATTGTTTCATTTAAATTAACATTCTCATGATACTCCCAAGTTTTGTAGTTCATCGCACCACCAGGTTTAATATCAACAAGCCTTAGTCCAGTATCTTTTAATAACATTTTTAAATCTTGAGGAGAATAACATCTTAAAGATTGGCTAACTTTTTCATCTCCATCAAACCATGTATCTAGCATACGACTACCCATATAATCAAAATCATATTTTCGTAGTCTATTTCCGATCCTCATCTCTTGACCCGCAACTCTTTCCCAATACCAAGGCGTATAAATATCTATTAGTACACATCCGTCTGGTTTTAGCCAATTGCTCATTCGTTTTAATAATTTTCGTTGATCTTGATCTTCACCAATACCAAATCCATCTATATAGCAAATAACATCAAAGGACTTAGAAAGCCGGACTTCATAAAAGTCCCCTTCAATAATTTCAAAATCACCGATTAAATTATGTTCACTTTTCAGCTTTTTCATATAGTCAACTCGGGATGGTACTAACTCAACTGCAGTTACATCATACCCTTTTTTAGCAGCCGTTATGGAAAATTCTCCGCCTCCAGCACCCAACTCCAAAACAGACTGGTAAGGTTTAGATACCAAACTCTCTATTTTCGTCAATATTTCCTCATGCTCTTCGTTTGGACCTGTTAAGCCTTCTTTATATAATTGAAATTGTTTATCGTAAAAGTTCTTTACCCATTCCATATCGAACACTCCTTATTCAACATTTTTTATTCAATAAGGTCGATCGGAATGAATCAATTGTAAAGCAACATTTATTATCCTCCAATAACATGTAATTCAATACATTATAACACAGATTATTCAGAAATCTATACTAGTTAATAAAATATGCAATCCATCTTTTAACTCTTCCAAAGAAGCGTAAGCATAGGAAAGTCGAATATGATACAAATCGCTCGGATCGTATATATAACCAGGATTGATAAGTACATTTGTCTTTATTAGCTTTAAAAATAGTGCTTTATTTACAACAGGTTCATTAAATCTTAGCCATATATAAAAGCCTCCCATGGGTTTCTCCCATGTAGCAATTTGACCAAAATCTTTTTCAAGAATAGCCTCCACGAACAAGGCACGCTCTTTTAATTGCTGGCGCAAGCTTACTACATGCCTCTCATATAAATCAGTAGAAAGCCAGTGGGCGACAATTTCTTGGGAGAAGGCACTCGATCCATAATCCGTCTGCATCTTAATATCTGCCAGTCGATTAATAACAGGTTCAGGGGCAACAACCCACCCGATTCTTAGTCCGGGGCTTAATGTTTTCGACACACTTCCAACGTACAAAACTTGCCCGGTTTGATCCATAGATTTCATGGCTGGCATCGATTTCTCAAACAATAATTCATGATACACATCATCTTCAAGTATTGGTATTTGTAGTTCTGCACATATTTCCAAAAGTCTATTGCGGTCCTCAAGCGTTAGATTACTCCCAGTCGGATTATGCAAAGTCGGCATTGTATAGAAAAGGGATTGTTTTTTCCCTCTTGCAGCTTTTAACGTTTCAGCTAAGTGTTCATTCTGCTCAACGGATACCATTTGCATACCAGCTGATTGAAATGGATGAACCGAATTTAAATAAGATGGATGCTCTTGAAAAACAATTGATTGCTGCTCCAGTAACCCGACGGAGATTAATTGCAACGCTTGTAGAGCTCCTGAAACTATTAAAATGCTTTCAGGCGAAGTATGTATTCCTCGCTTCTGCAAATGACTACTTAAAATTATTCGTAGTCTTTTACTTCCTTTAGGCTCAGAATAACCGATATCTCGTGCGTTTAAAGAAATGGATTGAAGGGATCTTTCTAAAAGTTTCGTAGGTAATAATTCAGGTGAAAGTTCTCCAGTACCAAGCCTGATCATTGAGGAATCTTGCTCATATTCATTAATGAGTTGGATTGTATGATAATTTGGTTTATGAATACTTGCTTGTATGTGCTTTTGCCAATTTGGCTGTGATTTATTCAGTAATATATTCCATGAGTTATTGGATACAACGGTGCCAGCCCCTCTTTTCGATTCGAGTAAGCCATCTGCTTTTAATTCGTCCAGGACTTCAATAATTGTACTTCGATTCACTCCTAATAGCTCAGCTAACTTCCGTTGTGGAGGTAGTTTCGTTCCTACTGTCCATTCCCCTTGCTCTATACGCATTTTCATCCAGTCAACAATTTGGACATGTAGTGACAGATGTGAATGTCGATCTGGTTTCCAATTCAAAGTATCTCTCCTTAAATTGGTTGGTTCAAAAACCATCCAATTGGTTGTTTTCTTTTAGTTTTAACATAGCTAAACTAGTAATGGAAGGGAGTTTTTAAAATTGGAAGCGATATTACATGGTATTTTATTAGCATTTGGACTTATATTGCCTTTAGGCGTACAAAACGTTTTTATCTTTTCACAAGGTGCAACACAGCCAAGTTTGTTGAAGGCTTTTCCTGCTACTATCACAGCTGCGATTTGTGACACCTTACTAATTGTTCTTGCAGTATTTGGTTTGTCCGTCATCGTCTTGCAATTGGAGGGCTTGCGATTAGGGCTAATGATTGTTGGGATTATATTTCTACTGTATATGGGGTATTCCATTTGGAAATCAAAACCTGCTAATCTAGAAACGGGGAAAAGTTTAAAACCAAAGAAACAAATTGTCTTTGCAATGTCTGTTTCTTTGTTAAACCCACATGCTATTTTGGACACAGTTGGCGTTATTGGGACTAGTGCACTAAAGTACGTTGGGACAGAGCAATTGTTATTTACAACGGCTTGTATCGTTGTATCCTGGTGCTGGTTTTTGGGTTTGACAGTCGCTGGAGCCACGATGAAAAAGCTCGATGGAACGGGTAAGCTGATGACTATTTTTAATAAATGCTCCGCTGTTTTTATATGGTGCACGGCGGTATATCTGTTAATGGGTTTGCGTTAAGCTTGCGGTTTTCAAGTGTGATTTTGCAATTTAAGGTCCCTATCTTGCGATTTTGCTCCTAAGTGGTGCGAATCACATCAAAATAGTGCAGCATTTTTAAATACACAAATCCAGAAAATGGCTTAGGGCAATCAATCGATCATGGAGAGCAACCAATTCTATTCGGAAAGCAACAAAATCAGCGCGAAAGCAACCAATTCTTATAACAGTAAGTTTACTTGAAGTGAGACAGACTATTGACGCTCATCTAGTTTAGCTTTCTTATAGGCTAATGGTGTCATATGCATCGATTTTCGGAATTTATCGATGAAATAGCTTGTACTATTGAATCCTACTTGGTAGGCAACTTCTGTCACATTGGATTCTGCATCTTGTAGTAGTTCTAAACTTTTTTGAATTCGATATTCCATTACATAACTTAAGGGGCTTGTCTTCAGTATTCTTTTAAAGTATCGACAGCATTCGGCACGGCTTAACTTTCCTGCTCCTGCGATATCATTTAGCATAATTTTCTCTGCGTAATGTGAATGTATCCAGTTTAACATTTGCTTCATTCGTTCATTCTTTTTCATTTCCATCTGATCATATTCTAGTTTAAAGCCATTCATAAGTAAGTTTTTCCAGATGAACGTTATTTGTCCAGTAATTTCAATTTCATAATATGGTAACTTTCGTTGAATGTATTCGTTAACTTTTATACAAGCCTCTAAAATGTTTCTTCCCCATGTCTCTGCTGCTTCTATATTTAAATAAGGTATATTAGTAGCCTGAATATAGGGATATACATAGGTAGCCCTAAGCTCTTGTGGTAAAAGAAAATGAGGATTTATATTTAAGCAAATATATACACATCCAGATTGGTTCTTATCCTCAACCATATGGAGACAACCGCTATTTATAAATAGACCGTTGCCTTTTTGCACGACCAGTTTCTCTTCATTTATATGAAAGACTGCCTCCCCTTCTAATATCAGAACAAATTGAATCTCCTCATGCCAATGTAGCGGTATATTCCCATGAATATTTTGAGCAATAGTTGTTTCATAGCAAGCAATCGGAAGCACCACTGTATGATGTTTCGTTAAATCTTTTAAGGTTTCATCCATTTGGAAATCTTTCATTTGCATCGTATCACCTCAATATATTTATACTTTTTTATTCAGTTTAAGTATTAATAAAACATTTTTTCACTTATTATCATACTATTATTATATTTAAAAAGGTGATGAAATAATGAATAGACCTACTAGAAATACTGGATTATTTCTCGTGATAACGGGTGCGATATTTTGGGGAGTTGGTGGAACCGTTGCACAAAAGCTCTTTCAACAATTCGCTATGGAAGTCAATTGGCTCGTAACGATACGATTATTAATAGCCGGTTGTTTACTTTTACTCGTTCAATTTTTTGTAAAAGATCGTTCTCAAATATTAGGCGTTTGGAAAGACAAAAGGGCAGCTGCAAAACTCATTATTTTCGGTTTACTCGGTATGCTTGCAGGTCAATATACATATATGGCATCCATTAAGCATGGCAATGCTGCAGTGGCAACCCTATTACAATATTTAGCTCCGGTTATGATTATTGTTTACTTAATTTTACGAAGACAAGCTGTTTTAACAAGGCAAGATTTGTTAACTGTTTCCCTTGCATTAGTCGGGTGTTTTTTCCTTTTAACAAATGGCTCACTTTCTCAACTTTCAGTGCCCTCTCCTGCAATCGTTTGGGGGATTTTATCTGGATTAGCTGTAGCATTTTATACCCTATATGCAGTTCCCTTACTAAAACAATATGATTCCTTAGTCATCGTTGGCTGGGCAATGATTATCGGTGGTTTTGCATTAAGCTTCATTCACCCACCTTGGCGATTGGACTTTTCTTCTTTAACGCTGGAAGCCTACTTTTACTTAATATTCGTTACCATTTTCGGTACGATGATTGCATTTTGGTTTTATATCGAAAGTTTACAAAGTCTCTCCCCTAAAGAAACAAGCCTATTAGGAAGCTTAGAGCCACTTGCTGCTGTTTTAACAACCGTCATTTGGTTAAAAGAACCTTTTGGAGTATTTCAGTGGATAGGTACAGCTTGTATCATTGGGATGATCTTATTAATGACAATAAACAGAAAATCGCCTTAGCACCTGAAACATGGATGTTATTTATCTTTAAGGTTCTAACTCTCCAAGCTCATCATAAAATAGAAGAATTCTAACTTTTAGAAATGATAAATAGCTGAAAAAGGGGACAAGAAGATGTTTGCTGTTCATTTTTATGAAAACAAGACAAAAGTTCTAAACCAAGCGTTAAGAAGTATACCTTCAGTAGATGAAGCGATAAAAATTAAAGGGAGAAAAGGAAAAGTTATTAACGTGATCGAAATCGATGAGAGCACATATCACGTATTTATTGAGTTTGAAAAAATAGTAGATAAAAATAAAGCAAGCACGAAAGACCTTGGGAAGAAAAAAAGAAGATAAGGTCTTGAAGAATAAAACCTCCAAAAGAAAGCACACTAGATTCTAGGAGGCGAACGTCCATGTTTAAAAATAGCAAAAATAACATCAATAATAATATATATGAATGGCGGGAGTTATTTGAACTCTCGCTTTTTTATGGAGTTTTCCCTTAAACCATAGACTCCCTATCATCTTTCCCCTATAATTACGATTATAATTGCTAAAAACGAACAATGAGGTGTAGTTTATGAATAAATATGCGCAAGTTTTTCAAGGGACTGCTTTTACTAGCAAGTCACCAAAAGAAATAAAAATCTTAAAAGACTATCTTTTTTGCATTAATGACAAAGGAATGATTGAGAAAGTTATAGCGCCAACAGATGCCGACTATACAGTTTTACTAAATTCATATGAAGGAACAGAAAACTTTAACCGCTTAGCTGATGGTGAGTACCTTCTACCAGGTTTTGTCGATTTACATGTGCATGCTCCGCAATGGGCACAGTCTGGAACGGCACTAGATATTCCACTCTATAATTGGTTAAATACATATACGTTCCCAATTGAGGCAAAGTTTTCGGATTTAGAATTTGCGAAAAATGTTTATGAAGAAGTAGTAAACACGCTACTAGCAAATGGAACGACTACGGCTCTTTATTTTGCAACTGTGCATAAAGAAGCAAGTTTTATGCTAGCGGAAATTTGTGCAAACAAAGGCCAACGCGGTCTAGTGGGGAAAGTTGTCATGGATAATCCCGATCAAAATCCGGACTTTTATCGAGATGCTAGTACCGAGACTGCATTAAAAGATACAGAAGAATTTATTGTAGCTGTAAAAGAACTGGCAAAGTCCACTAAACAAGGTGTGTATCCAGTAGTTACACCTCGTTTTATCCCGAGCTGTACGGATGATGCTTTGAAAGGTTTAGGTGAACTTGCTGCTAAACATGATACCCATATTCAATCGCACTGCAGTGAAAGTGATTGGGAGCACGGCTATGTACAAGATCGATTCCAAAAGAACGATGCCTTTGCCTTGAATGATTTCGGTCTATTAGGGGATAAGTCTATAATGGCACATTGTAATTTCTTAAATGATGACGATGCACATCTGTTTGCTGAAACAGGAACTGCTGTTTGCCATTGTCCAATATCTAATGCTTACTTTGCCAATAGCGTCATTCCAATCGCCCATTTGCATGCAAAAGGTGTAGAGATTGGTTTAGGCTCTGATATTTCCGGTGGTTTTTCCCCTAGTCTTTTCGATAATGCTAGACAGGCTGTCATCTCATCTAGAATGTTAGAAGATGGTGTGAATACCAAGCTTCCTGCTAGTGAACGCGGGGTGCCAAATTCACGTATTACCATTAACGAGGCATTTTTCTTGGCAACTGCTGGCGGAGGAGAAGGTTTAAGCCTTCCAATTGGACGGTTAGCAGAAAATTATGCATGGGATGTACAAATAATCGATACGAAATTGGCGACTGCAAAATTACCTATTTTTAACGATGAGGAAGATTTGCATGATGTCTTCCAAAAAATAATGTATTTAGTTCGACCAGAAAATATTCGGGAAGTCTGGGTTCAAGGCGAAAAAGTTCATTCACGTATATAGACAAGTAGGGAGTGCTAACACAGCTAGCACTCCCTACTTGTTGTATTAATCGGAACTCAAGGAGCGTCTTGCTCCTTGAGTTCTTTTTCATTAGCAACGCTAGTTATCCTTTCTAACATCGTCGGATGACCATAACGAAACCATTTGACAAGTAATGGCGGGTTCACTTCATTTAATCCAGCCTTGGTCAGTGCCTGAAAAGTACTTACAGCTGCCTCCGGATCATTTACTAATTCCATCGCATATTGATCTGCTCTAGTCTCTTGGTATCTAGAAACATAATTTGAAGCTGGACTTGAAACGAACAATAAAAACGATGTAATAAGTAAAAATAATGGCAACGAATGAATGGCATTTAGTTGCTTTATTTTTAATACACGTCCAAAATGTTTGATGAACCAAGGCATTAGTTTTGCCGTCAACCAAAGCCCTATTAGCGTTGTTAAAAGATAGCCAGCGATTCCGAAATAGATATGTTTCTCCACATAATGCCCCATTTCATGTGCCATAATGAAGAGAATTTCATTTTCAGATAATCGGCTTAATGTCGTATCCCATAATACAATTCTTGCATTACTTCCAATCCCCGTCACATAGGCATTTAGCGCATTTGTCTTTTCCGCCATATTCACTTCATATACATGCTCTGTCGGAATCTTTGCTTGTTCTGCTACCGACAGAATTTTCGTCTCTAATTCTTTATCCGTCAGCGGATAGAAATCATTATATAATGGGTCAATGACTACCGGTTGTATGAACATAATGAATAATGTAAAAGGAATCATCAGTAGCCAAGCATGAAGCCACCATCTCTTTGTGCTTTTATTGATTAGCCAATAAAGAACGGTAACTATTAGTACAGTTTCTCCAAAGGTAATCCAAAAATCTATGACATTATCTCGCATCCATGATGAAAAAGCTTGCGTACTTATCCCGTAGTATTTGCTTAAATAATATCGGTAATAATCTATTGGAAATAATGCGATAAAAAGGAAAACAGACAGCAAAAATAAATAGACTGCATTTTGCACGATGGCCCATTTGTTTTTTAATGGAAGCCACTTTTCAAACACTTGGGAAAGTCCAGTAATCAGTATAAAAAAATAGATAAGCCATTCAAGCGGAGTAATCACAAAAAAGAGGAAATTTCTTATTTTGGAATATTCCTGACTTAAATACAGTTCTCCCTCTGTCATGAAAACTTTTGGATCCGCAACGGTACCTTTCAACTCTACTGGTATATCCCCACTTCCACTATGGAAGATATAAAGGTACATAGCTAAAGCGTATAAACCAAATAACAATAGAGCGGTTGTTCCCCATTTTTTCKCCAAATCCTTGTCCCCTCCATACACTCTTTCTTACATTAAGTGTAATCAAAAAGGACAAAGATAGAACCACTTTTTTAAAATATGCTAGAAACGACATAGAAAATTCATATATATAATATCCTAGATATGATAAGGTAAACTATCTATAACTAATGATTAGAAGGTGAAGACCATGCTAGAAGTAAGTGAAAGTAAATTAGCACAGTATGTCGTTCATAATGTAAGCGATACGCTTGTTTTAGGAGAAGAGGCATTTACTCAGCCAGAAGTATTGCTAGAAGCAGCCTTTACACAATTAGCTTTTAATAAAATGGATTTGGAGCAGCAATACGAATTTTTTCACGAAACAAATATCGGCTTAAATGAAATGTATACATATGTGACATCCATTTTCGATAATAACGATAGTTTTTTGGAACAATCAAAACATATTGCAGCACATTTACACAGTGTATCTGGGCATCCCAATATTAAAAGTGGCGACTTGTTTATTGGACTGTTCGAAAATTGTTTATTGTCTACGGAAGTAAAAAAGGTAATCGCCATCGTAAAAATAGAAGATAAAGAAATGTTTTTAGATGTGAAAAACGAACAAAACAAAATGATTGTCAATGGCGTAGACGGTATCAATGTAAAGAAACTCAATAATATGGCCATAATCGTGGATATGGGAGCGGATCAAGCACCCGCTGTCTTTATAAAAACAAAAAAGAAAGAAGATGTGATTTACTGGCAAGAGCGCTTTTTAAAAATTAAAGTCGTAGATGAACATTACCATAAAACGAATTTAGCATTAACAGAATGTAAAAAATATATATTAAAAGAAGAGAGTTTTACAAATACCGAGAAATTAGGATTTTTAAACAAAACGCTCGATTATTTTAGAAGCGAAGAAGAGTTTCAAGTACATGATTTTATTGATACTGTATTTAAAAAAGCAGATCCAGTACAAAAGGAAGTCATCGTAAACTCGGTAAAACCATACGAAACAGTAATTTCCGAAAGTGCAATCGAAAAAGTAGAAAAAACGTATAAGCGTAAAATTAAACTTGATTCCAACATTGAAATTCAAGTAAATGTTCGCGATATCGAACAAGTAGATGAACTAATTGAAGTAGGCTATGATGAAGCAACCAACCGAAAGTTTTATAAAATCTACTTCCAAGAAGAAGTATAATTAAAAAAACTAGAATCCCGCAGCCCATGTATAGGGTTGCGGGATTTTAAATAATCTGCCCTATACAAGCTCCTTCATTCAAATGTGAAGGAGCTTGTATTTTAAAAAGAATAAGGCTAGTATCCAAGCTCTGTTATTATTTTGCAAAGTGACTAATTTCATCTGTATATGGTCCTTTAACGGAAACTCTTAATAGCATAGACGTCATTTGCTCGGAAGAATATGGGTAATTATTTCGTATCCACCAAATGATACTTTCTAAATAAGCACCGGTTACATAACTTGTAAGAAGAGTAGCTGGTACGACAAGTTTTTCTTCCGTTGGTGTCGAATATTGTAAACCAAAAGCTATAAATTCTTCTAAAATATCTTTCACTTTATTTGTAAAATATGCATCGTGTTTTAAAATTAGAAATGTTTCGTAAAAAATATGATGCTCTTGAATATGATTAAATAATGCAATCATATTGATTGGTAGATCAGTAATTTCTACGTCTTCAATTAGTATTTTTTCTTTGATAATCAGAGAATCCTTTAAGCTTTGTAATACCTCTTCGGACATACTATTCATCAAAGAATTCACATCATTATAATGCTTATAAAATGTCGGACGCGTTATACCTGCCTCTTCACAAATTTCTTTCACTGATACTGTTTCTTTTGACTTAGCTAATATTTTTAGTAGCGCCTCGTATATTTTCTTTTTTGATTTTACTTGTCTTGGATCTAAATTTTCTTGCATTGCGGGCCCTCCTAAGAACTACTACCAAAGTTAACTTAACATAGATTATAGCATAGAAACCAACACTGCTTTTCAAACCTATATTTTAGAATACACAAAAATTAATATTGTGAACTAATTTACATAGTGTTAATATTATGATGACTTAATTTACACGTTGATTAATAAGTTCGAATGAGGAGATGTTAGAAAAAGAATGACTAAGTACAATCTAGAAGAATTAAAAATGCTAAACCAATGTTTATTTGCCCTGTTCATTGTTGCTAATTTTGCACTTTTGCTCTTTTTTAAACAAAGCCCTTATCCATGGTTTGCCTTACTTGGGTCCGGAATTGGCATTGCAATCATTGTTCTTTGTTGGACCGGAAGAAAATACACGCTTTTTAGTGCTTCATTGATAGCTTTCTCGATTGTTCATACGCTTATCTACAATTGGAATGAAATAACACATTAATAAATTTTCAGGAGGCTTTTATATGTCAGAACAAGAAAAGAAAAATTCACTTTTGGACAAACGTTCCTCTAGACGTACGTTTATCAAAAACTCTGGATTGACAGTTGGTGGGGTTGTATTAGGTGGAGGATTGGGCAGTCTTCTCGTAAACAAGGATACATCAACAACTATTGAAACACATACACACAATGCTACAGCATCTTCTATAAATCCAAACGAAGCGTTAATGTTCTTAACACTCGAACAATATGCTGTTGTCGAGGCTGCTGCTGAACGTATATTTCCAGAAGACGAATTAGGACCTGGCGCAAAATCATTAGGCGTTGCCATGTATATAGATCATCAATTAGCTTCTCCTTGGGGGATTAGTGCTAAAGAGTATATGACAGGTCCATTCAAAGTGGGAACTGCTATGCAGGGTTATCAAGGACGCCAAAAAAATGCGGAAATATTCATGATGGGACTAACTGCATTAGAAAACTATACAAAAACTAATTATGAAAATGCTAGTTTTAATTCGTTAACAGAAGAGCAACAAGATACAATTCTGATAGATTTTGAAAATGCTACTGGTGAAAATAAGGTTTCTATTGCCGGAATAACATCCAGTCAATTCTTTAGTATGCTGAAAAATTTAACATTAGAAGGTCTATACTCGGATCCAATGTATGGTGGCAATAAAGACATGGGTGGATGGAAACTCAAAAATTATCCAGGTCATCAAATGTCATTTAAAGCAGATATGGAGAAAGAAGAATTTATTGTATACAAACCACAAAGTTTAAGCTCTATGCATTAATTAATATAAGAATAGGAATATAGAGGTGCTAAAAATGGCTACAAGATTACCAAAAGTAGATGCAGTTGTCGTAGGTGTAGGTTGGGCTGGAGGAATCATTTCAGCAGAACTAACGAAAAAAGGTTTTAAAGTTGTTGGACTAGAACGCGGAAAAGAACGTAAGACATCCGATTTTTTAACTGGTCATGATGAACTAAAATTCGTTCAACGAAAAGAATTGATGCAAGATTTATCGAAAGATACTTTAACATTCCGAAACAAGGATTCAGAAGAAGCACTACCAATGCGTAAAATGTCTGCATTCTCTTTAGGTACAGGCGTCGGTGGTGCTGGTGTTCACTGGAACGGAGTAACTCATTTATTTTTAGACTATGACTTTCAAATTCGTACCAAAACAATCGAGCGTTATGGAGAGAGTAAAATTCCTGAGGACATGACACTTCAAGATTGGGGGATTACGGAAGAAATGATAGATCCATATTTCCAGAAGTTTGTAATGATGGCTGGAACATCGGGTGAGTCAAATCATTTTCGTCCTCGTACTTGGGATTATCCGAACCCACCTATGATGAAAACTCCGAAAATGAAGAAGTTTATTGAAACAACAGAAAAAATGGGCTTACACCCTTTCGTTAGCCCTTCTGGAAATCTTTCTCAGGCTTACGAAAATCCTGATGGTGTTAAACGTGGAGCTTGTGAGTACTGCGCTTTTTGTGACCATTTTGGTTGTGAATATGGTGCAAAATCGGATCCACTAGTAACTGTTTTACCAGTAGCACATGCGACAGGAAATTTTGAATTACGGGCACATTCTAACGTATTAGAAGTACTTCATGCAAATGGAAAAGCATCTGGGGTCCGCTATATCAATGTGCAAACTGGGGAAGAATTCATACAAGAAGCGGAAGTTGTTATTTTATCTGCATATACATTTACGAATACTAAACTTTTATTAAACTCAAAAGTTGGTAAGCCGTACGATCCTATCACACAAACTGGAGTTGTTGGTAAAAACTATGCCGATCACTTCTTAAGCATGGCTTTTGGTTTTTTTGATAACGAACAATTTAATGATTATGCTGGAGCAGGTGCACTTGGAGTTTCTTTAGATGATTATCATGGAGATTTCTTTGACCATACAGATTTAGATTTCATTCATGGAGGTTGTATTTCTTTAACACAAACTGGGACACGTCCAATAGGAAGTAATCTTGTACCACTGGGCACGCCAGGTTGGGGGAAAGAATTTAAGAAACAATCGCTTTACTACTATAACCGTCAAATGATGGTATTCTCTCAAACTGCGATGATGCCGAACCGTTATAACTATTTAAGCTTAGACCCGACTTATAAAGATGAGTTTGGCATGCCCTTACTTCGCATGACGGTTAACTACGCACAAACAGACCATAACGCACATAAATTCATGACGCAAAAATGTTTAGAAATCATGGAAAATTTAGGTGCTGATCATACAATGGCATTCGATCAAATGGGTGATTATAATATTGGTGCATTTGTTCCAGAGCATAGCATTGGCGGAACAATTATGGGTGCTGATCCTGAAACCTCTGTAGTAAATAATTATTCTCAAGTTTGGGATGTTAACAACGTGTTTGTTTTAGGAGCCTCTACTTTTGCAAACCAATCGGGAGTTAATCCAACCGGTACATTAGGTGCGCTTGCTTACCGTTCTGCAGAKGGCATTGAAAAGTATTTAAAAGAAGGCGGTTTATTAGTTTAAATAGAAAAAAGAATGCAAAGACTATTGTCTGCGCATTCTTTTTTGATTGCGAAGCAAGATTGACTTTTTTACATTTGAAACAGTTGGGTTAGGAGCTTAAAGTACCTCTATCAGCTCTAATTACTTGTCCAGTTCTAAAACGATCTTTTATATCACTCATTAACTTTTTCTAGATTAAGTTTTAAACTTTCTTTTAATTCTTGTAAAGAATCTTCTCTCGGAAAGAAATACCATATTTTTTTCTTTTCCAACTCACTATACATCTGCTTATCTTCCCCGTTTAACTGTAATTGTTCAATTGGTTTTGCTTTCATCTTTTGATACATTTTCATTAGCTCTAAATATTTTGATGGAGGAATATTTGTTTGAACATTCTCTCCGACATCTTTTATCATATTGTCCATTTTAGGTATATTACTCAAACTTGTGGCTTTATTTATAATATCTTGTATTACTTGTTTTTGTCGGGTATTGCGTCCCCTATCTCCCTCCGTATCTCTTTTTCGCATTCGAACATATGCAAGCGCTTCATTGCCTTGCAACAACATGGGGCCTTTTGTATACGTCTTCCATTTTAACGTATCAGCAAGTTGGATATCGACAGTGAACGGTACATCCACGTTAACACCGCCCACTGTATCCACGATATCTTCAAACCCTTGAAAGTCAGTGGAAACATAATAATCGATTGGAATTTCTAATAAATTTTCTAACGTATTAATTGTATAATTTATACCACCATGCGCATATGCATGATTTATTTTATCTTTCTTACCAATTTCCTCTATATCAACCATTGTGTCCCGAGGGATGTTGACCATCGATATTTTCTGAGTATGGGGGTTAACCGTTGCTACAAGTAGCATATCGGAACGTCCGTTTTTTTCTTCTTCTTTACGTTCAATACCTGCCAATAATATGGTGAACGCAGAATCCACATCTTTTATATTATCAATATTTGTCGAATCTGCATTATCCTCCTCCAAAGGGACATACATTTTGGAAGCAGCCTGTTTTGCTTCGAAGGTCAAGTAGGTTGCAAAAATGATAATACCTGCCAATAAAAACATAGATAGGGCAAGCACTATATACAAAAATTTTCTCTTTTTCGTTATTTTTTGCTTTGTTCGACGAGAAATAGTCATCTCTTTCCCTCTTTACTTAAAGAATATAATTTTACTAATTATACTGAAAATTAATTGGTGTGTATATGAGTGATTGTTCCCTTAAATCTTATATAAGATCAAATGCTATTTAACGAAAACAGTGTTAAAATTGTGCCCAATACAAGCAGACTATTCCAACAAATGGTTAATATCCGACTTGATTAGTGGATAAAATCAGGATTGCAGTTTAGTTTGAGTAGTTCTGGATCCAGTATTTCAATGCAATTCCGGGATGTTTTAATGATCCCCTGTTCACGTAATTTTTTAAGGGCACGTGCGACCTCCAGCCTTGACTCCCCAATAATCTCCCCGATTTCCGTCTGGGTAAGGTTAATCCCCACTTTGTTTAAGGAGTGCGTGTATATGTAAACGATGTTGCAAGTCTTTACGAAAGCAGAATCATAACTAAGGGTAACCGATTCGTGCATGAATAAATTGGAGTGCATAATGACATAATCCAACATCGTGATGCTTAAATCAGGATTCTCCATCAGAGCCTGATAGAAATCTTTCGGCCGGATGCGGATAGTCTTGATGTCGGTGATAGCGGTTATCGAAAAGAAGTCGACATCGATATGGAATTTGCCATTGATCGGTCTGCTTAAGGAGTAAGGGCAAATAGAACCACCACCATGGAAGCAAATCGTTTTACTGACCCCTTCAACGTGATCGACCGATAATCTAAAAATACCTTCCTCTACATAGTACAAGTATAAGGGCTCAATATTATTAGTAACGACGCTGCCTTTTTCCAGAAGATACCTCTCCCCAATCTCCAATAATAGAGGTTTAAAATCTATAAACTGATTTTCGAAAAATAGATTGTTTTCCCGCAAACTGCTCCTACCTCCCCTATAAAGTTTAGACAATTAAATGAAAGCAAGCACATTGGTAGGTAGATACTGTCTCATTTTATTCATTATACTATACCAATCTTTCTCTTAAATATCTCTTTCTGATTTTTAATCTTTGAAATAATAAAAATTTAATGTGTATCAAATGATACTGAAAACGCTTTCCTAACTTAGTAATATATAATTAATAAAGCTGATGGAGATAGCAAATGGAGAATGCTAGAGAACTTCATTGATATTGATAAACTGGCTAAATAAAAAGTATAGGAGGGATTGAGTGGCAGTAATTTCTTTATTATCACTAATCTTTGTAATTGCATTGGGAGTTTTCACAAAAAAGAATATAGGAATTATCTCGCTTGCAATGGCAATCGTACTGGGAATGATGAGCGGGGTATCAAGTAATGAGATTATAGCTGGTTTTCCTACGAGTCTATTTCTGAATTTATTTGGAATGTTTTTCTTCTTTGCGATTGCACAAAATAACGGATCTTTGGAACTGCTTTCCAAGAAACTGTTTGCAATATTTGGTCGTTATGCAGCTTTGTATCCTCTTATGGTCTTTCTAGTAAGCGCTCTCATAACGGTTGTCGACCCTGGGGGCTTGACCAGTTATGTGGTGTTGCCTGCGATTACCATGGGTGTTGGTTATCAGATGGGCTACAATCCTATTATGATAGGTGTTCTGACTATCTTTGGGGCAAACGCTACACTGATGACACAGGTAGGCGTTTTTGGGAATACGGCCAACTTAATTATCGCTGATGCTGGCTTTCCTAATTACGCCACCCAAATTCTGTTAAATGGTACGATCTTGTTCTCTATTGCTGGAATTTTGTCTTATATTGGTTTCCGCGGATGGAGAAGAAACCAACATATTGACGGAACATTGTCGTTGGAAAGAAATGCAGGACCAATTGACCTTCCACTTTTCAATGGAAAGCAAAAACTAACCTTGCTGATGCTGGTATTGATGATTCTTGCCATCATGTTTTTAAAAACACATGCGGGACTCACGGCGCTGGTATTCAGTATAATCCTGCTACTTGGTAAGGCTGCTGACGAAAAAGATGCCTTTCTTGGCGTTCCCTGGGAAACTATATTCCTATGTATTGGTATAGGGAACCTGCTTAGCGTTATAGATACATTGGGCGGGTTGACCCTTTTAGCTAGCTTATTATCGTCCATTTCTACGCAGTGGACGTTGGCACCTTTACTTGGTATCACTTCGTCGACTATGTCCTTCTTTTCACTAGCAATAGCGGGGCCAATTCCGACTTTGATTCCCACAGTCGAATCATTGAATGCGTTGAACGGTAATCCGTTCATGAATATAGAATTGATCAGCACCGTCATCAATGGCGGATTTACAGCTGCCATTAGTCCCTTGTCGCTTGGTGGTGCGATGGTTTTGGCTGCTTATGGAACACTATTTAAACCTAGTGCTGAGGAAAGAACAAAAGTCTTTACTAAGTTGTTCCTAGTGGCAATCGTGATTTCCGTGATCGCTGGAATCTTGGCAAATACCGGTATATATAGAATCACTGCAGGCTTATAATACTGCTTACTCTATTTCAAATAGCCAGCAAACTTAATTACCCAATAATTTTATTTACTTTATTAATAATCGGAAAAATAGAACAACAAGGAGGAATTGGAATGGATAGAAGTATATTAAAAGGTATGTATGATGTGCATGTACATTGTGGACCATCCACAGCGAATAGAGCAGTTGATGCTGCTGAGATGCTGAAGCTTGCGGAAGAAGTCGGTTATGCAGGATTCGTCGTAAAGGATCACTATATTCCAGCCCTTTTAGGAACGAAAATGGTTGAGAAGCATTTAGGAAACGGTACCTGTAGGGTTTACGGATGCCTAGTTCTTAATAATGCAGTTGGTGGCTTTAATGTCGATGCAGTGGATAAAGCCAGACAATTGGGCACGGCAATGGTTTACTTTCCAACTGTCTCCTCTAAAACGCATATCGACGGTCACAAAGGCTCGGGATTTGTTGGTGGTGCAGGCTCTTCGGACGTAGAAGAAGAACCAATTGTTATAGCCGATGAAAATGGAAATCTTAATCCTAAAGCTGTGGAAGTAATTAAGTATATGGCCAAGCATGATATGGTTTTAGCTACCGGACACGGTAATGAGATTGAAGTAGACGCTACAGTCAAGAAAGCTTTGGAACTGGGGATGAAACGTATCCTTGTAACGCACCCGCATTATCAAGTAGGAGCAACCATCAACGATATGAAGAGATGGGCAGAAATGGGTGCCTATATTGAGATTAACGCCTGTGTATTTAAAGATAGCGGTTCGAAAGTAGAAGCTGTAGTGGATTTATCCGTGGCGAAAGAGATGATAGATGCCTGCGGTGTGGATCGAATAATTATCGATACTGACTATGGCCAGGCAGTTAATGGCTCACCGATAGAAGGAATGTATAATTTCCTCCATGCACTGGAAAAACATTTTGGTATCACCGAAGAGGAGATTAATATCATGACCAAGAAGAATCCGAAAGAACTGTTCAATTTCCAATAATGACAGAAATAACTCAAAAAAACATATAAAACAGGAGGAAATAAAAATGACAAAAATTGATTACGGTAATCTGGATAACCTGCCTTGGCAATTTGTGAGAGAAGGCATCACAAGGAAAGTATTCGGTATGGGAGCAGAAAACATTAACGTCACAATCAATAGAGTGGAGAATGGCAATGAGAAGAACCCGCATTCACATGAACTAAATGAGCAGATTGCGCTTATCTTGGAAGGTGAATGTGACTACTACGTAGAGGGTGTTCCTTACCGCATGACTAAGGGTTCCTGGATTACTGTCCCAGCTGGTGTGGAGCATTATATTGATGTCTACGACAGCCCTGTACCAGTGCTTAACATGGATATCTTCTATCCTCTGCGAGAAGAGTACAACGAATCCTACGGTAAATTTATTGAGAACTACCGGAAGTAAATACGAACCACTGCTGATTAATTCAAAGTTTATAATTGTTATCAACAGTGGTCTAAAGGAGACTATGTATAATGAAGATGCGTAATTTGGTCAAAGAGAAGTTAGAAAAAAACGGCTATGTTTTAGGTGCATTCGTTGCTTCTGGATCACCGACTAATGTGGAAATATTAGGGCTTAATGAACTTGATTTTGTCCTCATTGATAAAGAGCATGCTCAAACCGATATGGAAACAATGGTGAATATGATACGGGCCGCGGAACTTTATGACATGGCTCCACTTGCCCGCGTTTATCATCCACATGACGGCCCTATGATGGCCAGAATGCTAGATGTTGGCATTCACGGTTTAATGATACCCATGGTGGAAACTAAAGAGCATGCTCAATATATTATTGAAAATTCGATGCTTGCTCCTCTGGGAAAAAGAGGAATAGGCGCTGGGCGCGGCCCCAGATGGGGATGGTATGAGAATTACAATAAAGGCGAAGTCAACGATAACATCTACGTCATCATGCAGTGTGAAACTAGGAAAGGCGTAGAAAATATTGAAGAGATTTGCCAAACGCCAGGTCTTGACTGTATCTTTATCGGAACTGCTGATTTATCACAAGATATGGGCTGTTTCGGCGACAACAACAACGAAGAGTTACAAGAAGCTATTGACAAAGTAATGGAAGCCTGTAAGAAACATAATATCGTAGCAGGCATCGTTACGGGATCTGCGGAAGAAGCGTCGAAACGAATTCAGCAAGGGTTCCAATTTGTAACCATAATGAACGACCTCGGATTCTTCAGAAGTCAAACTAAGCAACATATCGACACGGTTAGAAGCAGTCTGTCGGAATAACGATCAAGTGGTCTAACAGTTCCTATAACTGATAACTACTTCTTGAGTATACTCAAATTCATTTGCCCCCCCTTATTTCTTAGCTTTAAAATGTGTTAACAAAATAATAACTTTGAATGTTAATATAATACATAAGCGGATCAGTTTAATAGCTGATCCATTTTTTGTGTTCAGAGTCTATTCATATTATTCAAACCTTGTAATTCGGGTATTTGATATTTCCTCTACATTCTCTTCGACTGCGGCCACTTTTCCCCCTTCAAGACCCTGAAAAGTCGCTGCGGTAAGCATTGTGCCGATTAACTTTTCCTGTTTCTCCACCCATAGGTTACTAGGATTTAAATATACTTTTGGGAACAGTTCTGTTCTAATGTCACTTCTTAAGGTAAGAACTTCCCATTGGCTTTGCTCGAAGGTTATATCCTTAACCCCTGCTTTAAACAGGCCTTCCAAGTCGGCCAGCCATGTGTCCATCGCTTGCAGACCCTGTTCAATGTGATTTAGTGTGGTAGTCTGATACGCATCAAATTCGTAAAGTCCAACGACCGTGTCATCCCGTTTTTTCTTAGAATCGATGACTCCCATCTGTACCCCAATATCATCTAATTGGGGTACACCAACAATATCACTTACCTGTTCCATGATGCTGTTGGTCTCATCCGTCAAACTTTCGGTCAATTGGCCAATAAGTGTAAGACCGTCTTCCAGTTCGCCTTCTAGAAATTGTTCCAGTATGTAGCCTGCGGAATCTGACTCGAACGAGTGAAGGGCTACTTCCATCTGACTGAGGACTTGTTGAAAGTTGTCGGAAAACAGGCGGAAAAATTGGAGAAATGGCAATTAGAACTATGTATGTAAAAATGCAAATAAGCACTTGTCATTATAGTAGACAAGTGCTTTAAGTTCATTCATTTCTAATGATTACTTATCCTTTGAACTTTTTTAAAGTTTGTATTTTTATCAGTTACCACAATCTAATTTCTAAAGCTTATGTCCGTAGAAATATTTCCTTCCCTTTTCCCAGCTTTTAGTTGAAAGTCCATTTATATAATCAATAAAACTTTTATAGTTACCTTCACTGATAACAGTGTTATACTCCCCAGGTACTTTTTCACCAGTCCAAATTGATAATAAAGATGGAATTAATTCCATACTTAATGGCTCTTCATTATTTGCAGCAATCATAACTCTCTGCATTAATTTTTTGGCTAAGTCTCCAGGAAAAGCTAAATTTTGTTGATAGTAATAACTTTCCGTGTCATTATCAACACAATATTTATAATAAAAATCCCCAATTTCATCCACAGTTGCCTCTTCTCCATTTTGTTCTTCAAAATTAAGGAAGAAACTAATGGAATCTTTTATAATTAGAGCTGTATCACTAATATCTTCCCACTCTTCTAGCAACGCCAATAAGTATGGAACTATATGAAGAGAGAGTGATGTAATGGCTGCTGAAGCAAAAGTGTTTATCGTTTCTTCTGTGCCCTCACTAAGAAATCGAAGATTATTTGAATCCCTTAAGTCATCATGTGTTGCGACATCTAAAAATACTCTAATACATAAATTCAAGACAGCTATATCTTTGGTCTGATTCATTAATTGAATCATTAATGGTTTTTGAGAAAAATCCCCCATTTTATATAATTCTATCAAGTTAAATAAAACTTCTGATTCTGTAACAGCTTTTAAAATGTTTTCTTTGATTTCAGATTGGGAAAGAGTTGATTTTTCTCCAAACCATATACTATTCATAAGATTTACTGTTCCACTCATAAATACACCCACTTTCATTCATTTAATTATCTTTTTCCATTTTCTCGTTGCCATTTCAAAACTTTATTTTGGAAAGTAGTAACCTCGGTATGTTGTGGATTATTACCAAATATAAAAACGCCATCTTCATTCTCATGTATTTTTAATATCTTAGCGTCCTTTTTACCAAAACCCATCTCATGATAAAAATCCAAGTTCAAATCATCAATTTGCTCACGGCGAATAGTTGATTCTCCTGTTTTCTTTATATTATAATTTACATTTTCTCCTCCAAAAGCTAAACCTTGTTTATGATGACCTTTTTCAAGCTCTCCTCTTCTAACCAATGCTTGATAGTCCGCTCTTGCTTCCTTTAATTCCATTCCCTTTACTATAGTAGATTCATCAGGGTTAGGATACCAATCAGGATTATTTTCATATAATTTTTTGGCTTCATCATAATATGGACCATAAACATCTCCATTTTTAAACGTCGAAGGAATCTCCGTTTTTACTGATGACGTATTGAATGTAAAGGCATTTGGTGTACCTAATTGATAACGGGTGTTAGACAATATATCCAGCTGATTTTGTGTTTTACCTAGTGGGCTGTTCACAACGTCTTGGTAAATGGGTGTATAGACGGATGCCATTTTCTCCGCATTCACGACATTTCTTGCTTGATATAAGTCGCTGCCTTTTTTGGCGAATTTACCACCAGTACTCGCCCAGCCTGCAAAGGGAATCATCGCACCAAAAGATAGTGCGGCATTCGTTGTATCTCCTCTAACCGAATAAATAACTCCGTTTACACCATCTGCAATTTCTCCGACTCCTGGTATCAGTCCGGCTACATCTAATACAGTCTGGAAAATATCTAATCCTTTATTTTCCTTTGGTATGTCTGCTTGAACAATCTCTTGCTTATATTCTACTTTAGAAACAACTTCATAGAAAACTGTTTCGCCTACCAAATACTCTTTAATAAGCAATCCATTTTCATACTGATGGTATTTGACATTTTCCTCTACATTCTCTTCGACAGTGCTCACTTTTTTCCCTTCAAGACCTTGGAAAGTTGCTGCGGTAAGTATTGTGCCGATTAACTTTTCCTGTTTCTCCACCCATAGGTTACTAGGATTTAAATATACTTTTGGGAACAGTTCTGTTCTAATGTCACTTCTTAAGGTAAGAGCTTCCCATTGGCTTTGCTCGAAGGTTATATCTTTTACCCCTGCTTTAAACAGTGCTTCCAAATCCGCCAGCCATGTGTCCATCGCCTGCAAACTCTGTTCGATGGGATTTAATGCGGTCGTCTGGGTGCCATCGAATTCGTGAAGCCCATTGACCGTGTCAGTGCGTTTTCTTTTAGAATCAATGACTCCCATTTGTACCCCACTATCATCCAAATGTGGTAGACCAACAATATCACTGACCTGATCCAAGATACTATTCGTTTGATCCGTTAAACTTTCGGTCAGCTGGCCAATTAGCGTAAGTCCTTCTTCCAGTTCCACTTCTAGAAATTGTTCCAGTATGTAGCCTGCGGAATCTGGCTCGAACGAGTGAAGGGCTGCTTCCATCTGCACGAGGACTTGTTGAAAGTTATCGGAAAACATGCGGAAAAATTGAAGAAATGGCAGATGACATTCTCGATAAAAGGAGCGAATGGCATTTCCGCCTGCTCCTTTCAATTGTTCTTCCATATCAACTAGCCCTAATACTGACTGATAGATGGAATCTACTTCGCTTCTTAACCTGTCAAGCATCGCTATGTTGTGTTGTAACCCATCTTCAAATAGATCTACATCTAACACTTTCATAAGCGATGCCTCACCAAACTTTTAGAAACAATCACTTTTGAACGATACTCATTTTCTTCATTATACAATAATCCCCCGTACGTGAACATGCTTCTCCTCCTCTAGTAACCTATCAATAGTTATAATATTCCACTTTTACAATGGAAGGTAAAGAGAGAAGTTGCAATTTTCATAAAAACAATGCAAAGGAATTAAATAGAAGAATTTGGTTTGTAACTCTTCTACCACCGCTCCAGGAAAATAGTGGTTATTTAGATATCACTGAATATAGGTCTTAGTCACCAGAACTAATCGTGAGAATTCGACCTTTCCCGATTGTTTTAATCTATAAGAAACAGGAATATCCACTCAAGAAAATGTAAGTAGTTTAATCATTTTATCGCGACCAACCGCACTTATGAGTAAAGGTAATCTAGGTCCACTACTTTGACCTATAACTAATTGATAGACATTTTTAAATAAGTCTTTCTGTCTTTCACGCATTCTTTTTTTATCGTCTTCTTCACAAATGGCATATATTTGGTTCATAAAAGAATCTCCTGATAAGGAAGTTTCATTGTTTAATAACTCTGTTAGTTCGTTTACTTTTCTTCGTTGCTCGGTCGTCAAACTATTGTAATACACGATATTATTTTCCTGGTTTATACTTACCGATCGATGCGGATTCCAATATTTTATCCAATGAGCCACTCTGTCGCTAATCGGATTGATCTCTTCCATTGTATATTCTACTCCCGTTCGACTTAATGAAGTTTGTAATAATTCATAGTTAAAACCTATAAGCGAGAAAATACTTGCAACTTGGCTAAAACTTGGGTGCCTATCTATTCTACCGCCACAAGCCAACTCCAATGTAAGTCGAATATCTTCTTCTTTTATCAATCCCTTTGCAAATGCGGATTGATATCGTTCATATTCGGTGTAATTGCGCAATACATCTTCATCAAGTCCAATATGAAAGGAAGCATTTGGTTTGTATTTTGCAAACATAAAAAGAATAATTTCCGGTGTGTAGACTAATAGAAGATCATTTGGTGTAAGTACGTTACCAGATGAGCTAGACATTTTTTCATATGTCCCTTTTAGCCCGATAAATTCATACGCAATATAGTCAGGCGCCTCATAATCAAATATTTCTTTCGCAATGGCTTTAGAGACATTATAACTACCAGTTGCAGATGAATGATCTCGTCCCCCTGGTTCAAATATTACATCCTCCATCATCCAGCGCATTGYCCAATCGACTTTCCAATTTAGTTTTATCCTGTTTTTCTCCCCTAGTGTCTGTACTCCTTCATTACCACAAGCACACTCGTACTCAATTTGTCCGAGCTCTTCGTTAAATGCACTTATAGAGGTCGTATCTTTGTTACAGCTATCACAATATAAGGTAATCGGGAAAAATGCCTCACATTGTTCGGAAGAAAAAGGGTTGGACTTAAAACGCATGAGTATTTCGTATATTTCTTTCCTTTTTTCTAATGCAATCCTAATATATTCCGAATATCGACCAGATTGATACTCCACATTTTGATATATAAATTCGGGTTGGATGCCAAAAGCTTGTAAGGATTGTTCAAACTCCTTTTCAAAATAATGAGCGTAACTTCCTTCTCCAAAAGGGGTTGGGACATCCGAATAAGGCATACCAACAAATTTAGCATGGAATGATGGAACATTTTGGGGGACCTTTCTTAATCGATCAAAGTCATCCCAAGAAAAAATAAACCTCGTTTTTTTACCTAAGTTCTCTAATGCTTTCACTACAAAAAAAGTTGTTACGACCTCTCGAAAATTTCCAATATGGACAGAGCCAGAAGGGCTAATCCCAGAAGCACAAGTAAAAACCTCTTTCGTTGGATGTTTTTCTATTAATCTTTCCGCTATTTCATATGCCCAGTGCATATACTCCACCTCTTTTTTCTTTTTTTCATTCCACTCATTTTAAATAAAATAAAAAAACTCCCACCTCCCAAGATTTTCATCTTGAGGGCGAGAGTTTGAATTCGCGGTACCACCTCAGTTTGCTTATTGATCACTCAATAAGCCTTATCAGGTACGGCCATTATGCGATACCTTATCCCTTTAACGGAGGAAACCGTCGTAGCATCCCTAAGACTAGCTTAGTTCCATACGAAGCTCGGAGTTTTTTTTCAATAAGAATTCCCATCCCTCTTTTCACCAACCAAGGGTCTCTGTAATGCTGTATCTTATCTAATCGTCTCGTCATCGCTAATAAGTTATTGTTACTGATAATAGCAAATTCCATTTAACCAATCAACTGTTTTTTTCAAAAAGTCAAATTATTTATTTTGGACACTGGTTAAATGAGGGGTATGCTACTTTTCGCAACAACATATCACCTACTATATAGTCCATATTTTTTTATATAGTCATAGCATGAAGTTGGCAATAAATATTTCGGTTCTCCTCCCATAGCAAATTCTTCACGAATATACGTCGAGCTAATCTCCATAGCCAACCCCTTATCAACTAAATGGAAGGTTGAGCCATCGTCATTGTTCCTCAATATAGCAGAGCGACTAATAGTTGATAGCATATCTACTCCCTCTCTTGCCATGACAATGAATTTGTTTTCAGAAACTAACTCTCGCCCTTTAACCCATTCACCTTTTGCTATATCCACTAACAAATCTGCTCCCATAATGAAGTACACTTCATCATTTGGATATTTCTTTTTAAAATGTACCATTGTGTCATAGGTATATATATTCCATGCATCTTGCTTCATTTCATGATCATCTGCAACAAAACGACTGTCATCTTCTATCGCCATTTGAAGCATATTCCAACGATGTTCGTCTTCCGTTTTCATCCGTTTATCTTTTCGTTTACTTGAGCAAGGTAGGAAGATCACCTTATCTAATTTACATCGATGTGCAACTGTGCTTGCTGTCCATAAATGTACATTTGTAATAGGATCAAATGAAGATCCATAAATACCGATTTTAGCCATTGTCTTTTTCCTCCAAATCCATTGTTCGACTTTTACAAGATAATCCCAACTTTATCTTCGTACTTTTTCTTGAATTTCATGGATTCGTGCCATCTTGTTATCCCAACAAGCTTGACTCAAATCGACTGGGTACTCTTCTGGATTCATGGTACGCTTATATTCATTCCATAATAAATTTAGGTTCTCGTTTGCATAGCATTGTATTTCTTGAATTGTTGGAATTTCATAAACAACAGAACCGCTAACTATTACATCTACATGCAATTCCTTTGCTGTAAAATCAGTTACGAATTTACTAATATAGGTGTGTACCGGATGAAACATTTTCAAACGTTCTTCCTCTTGTGGATTTTCATGAGCTAAAGTTATATAATCTCCTTCTGCATGACCGTTGACGTTATTAATAATACGATATACTCGTTTACGTCCTGGTGTTGTTACTTTCTCTGGATTAGCAGAAATTTTAATGGTATCAACCATTTCTCCAGTTTTATCCTCGATTGCAACTAATTTATATACAGCACCAAGAGCGGGTTGATCATAAGCAGTAATCAATTTTGTCCCAACACCCCAAGTATCAATTCGAGCCCCTTGCGCTTTTAAGTTCATAATCGTGTATTCATCTAAATCATTAGAAGCGGAAATTTTCGCTTCTGTAAAACCAGCTTCATCTAACATTTTTCTTGCTTCTTTTGAAAGGTAGGCCATATCTCCGCTATCTAATCGAATACCTATAAAATTAATCTTGTCTCCGAATTCCTTCGCTACCCGAATTGCATTAGGCACACCAGAACGTAATGTATCGTATGTGTCTACTAAGAAAACACAATCCTTATGTGCATCTGCATATTTTGTGAAAGCTACATATTCGTCCTGATAAGCTTGCACCATTGCATGGGCATGTGTTCCAGCCACAGGGATACCAAATAATTTTCCTGCTCGCACATTACTTGTAGCAGAAAACCCTCCGATATAAGCAGCCCGAGTACCCCAAATTGCCGCATCTAATTCTTGAGCGCGTCTAGTACCGAACTCCATTGCTATCTCGTTACCAATCACTTGTTTGATCCGGGAAGCTTTAGTTGCGATCAATGTTTGGAAGTTCACTATATTTAATAAAGCTGTTTCAATCAATTGAGCTTCAGCTAATGGTGCTTCTATTTGCAAGATAGGTTCATTGGCAAATACCAATTCTCCTTCTTTCATGGAACGAATCGTTCCTGTAAATTGAAGATTAGTCAGATATTCAAGATACAACTCGGAATATTGCCCTTGCTCCCGAAGATAAGCGATATCACTCTTAGAAAATCCGAAGTTTTCGATGAATTCAATTACACGCTGTAAACCTGCGAACAGTGAATAGCCATTTCCAAATGGCAGCTTACGGAAATACATTTCAAAAACAGCTTTTTTATTGTGTATGCCATCCTTCCAATAAGTCTCCACCATATTAATTTGGTATAGGTCTGTGTGTAACATGAAACTATCATCTGCATATTTCATTTTGTTTTCCTCCTTTAATTTCTTTGATTTTTAAAGAACTTTTGCTCCGAGTGAATTTTCAAAATGCCCCAATGCCCATTCATGTCCCGCTTGATTAAAGGAAGCTACTGCATCTTCATGGATGATAATATGAAATCCTTTATTATAAGCGTCCACTGCTGTATGGAGCACACAAATATCTGTACAAACGCCAACTAAGTGAATCTCTGAAATTCCTCGTTCGCGCAATCTAATTTCTAAGTCAGTTCCTGCAAATGCTGAATATCTTTTTTTATCCATGAAGTAAACGTTATCTCTTCCTTCGTTTGCCTCGTATACATTTTTTAAAGAACCAAATAAATCCCTACCTGCTGTGTTTCTAATATTATGAGGGGGAAATAATTTCGTTTCTGGATGATATTTGTCCCCTACTTCATGTACATCCACAGCAAATACAGTAAAATCTCCATTTGCAATAAATTCCTCCGTCAACTTGGTAATTTTTGATTCCAATCTTTGACCCGGTTCTCCACAAGTTAAAGAACCGTTTGTAGCTACAAAGTCTTCCGTATAATCAATGTTAATCAGTGCACGTTTTTGCATAATTTCTTCACCTCATGTTTAATTTTGAATTAGTAATTAAAGAATTACAAATTACCGTTTTTAAAAATAATTAGGAAAGAAAGTAACTTTCCTAATGATAAATGGATTCAATAATTTCAAAGTCATTAAATGTATATAACTGGGATGGTCTGAACGAATTTCTATTCGTTTTTTTCGGCTTACCTTCCACATCTATTACTTTTTCGATAAAAGGAAGTTTTGGTGCTTTCGTAAAAAATACAGAATCATTGGAGATACGTGGATCCTCTCCCACCGTTAGGAGCACCCTTTGTAATTCAGATAATGTGAATTCTTTCGGCAGAAAATTTTTAGCTACCGTTGATTGAATCATCTCTTTTTTTATGGACTTCAACGCATCTGTAATTATTATGCGATGGTCAAAAGCTAAATCCAACTTGAATACTTCTTCGATATCGAATAATTCCACATCTGCTGCATCATCATTCGCTTGTCGCTGTCCTATATTTTGGTCAGGAACAATCGCGTAAAAGGCATTTGAAATCATCCATCCACGAGGATCGCGACCAAATTCGTCATAAACACCAAAATGCTTAATGTGCAAGCCATCTACATTTGTTTCTTCTTTCAATTCTCTCTTTGCCGCCATGTAAGCCGTTTCTTTTTTCGGGGCATCTACGAAACCACCAGGAAGCGCCCATTTTCCTCCTTCAATATTAGGATTGTTTTCACTATCTTTTTCAGCTCGTTTGATCAACATAATTTTCAGCGTCATCTCCGGAGGGGCTTTCTCAAATACTTTTTCAGATACAATCGTAAAAATAGCAATATCCGCTGTATATCCATCTGGTGTGCGATATTTAGAAGCATCATAGTTCTTCAGAAATTCCTCTTCTGTCTTATACTTTGTCATAAGTATACCTCATTCTTTTAAGTAATTTGTAATTATTGAATTACTATTTGTTTGTATAATATTCCTTCTTCGTTTATTTTGCAACCCTTTTGTTAAAAATATTTCTAAAAATTCTACTTATAAGAGGAATCTGGATACTTTCTACAATATGGTTGATCCTTGCATATGGAAGAAAATCTGTATACCATTTAAATTTATGATTATTATGCTTGGTTATTATATTTCCCACCGGAAAAATATTCCATAGATTTAAAGTAAGGAAGAAATATACCAATTAAGGATACGGTGCAAATAATAGATGCAATCAATTGATTATCCCCCTAAAAATAACAATTTTACTGTCCAAAGTATGGGATCGATACTTTTCAAAAAAACCTTGGACGACTTAGGCACTTCCTTTGACATAATCATATTTCTACTCGTGTTTCCTTTAACAATAAAAGTTTCCCTCAAACAAAAAATGTTTACGAAGACAAGATACCGTGTTAAAATATTTACATATTATAAGAATGTAATTTTTTTACTTTTAAAGTTGGTCAAGGGAAACATTTTAAACTTAGGAGGGATGAATGATGAGTTCTGACCCAAAACATAAAACAGAAGAGCAAGGTTGGTTAAAATCAAGTGATAATGTGAGTTTAGAAGAGGTTAATAGTTCGGTTAATGTTCCAGCAAAAGGTAGCTTTTGGCGCAAACTATTTGCGTTTTTAGGTCCCGGTTCCTTAGTGGCGGTTGGATATGTAGATCCAGGAAACTGGGCGACTTCTATTGCAGGTGGTGCGCGCTTTGGCTATACGCTGTTGATTGTTATTTTATTATCTAATTTAATTGCTATGCTCCTACAAGCTTTATCAGCAAAACTTGGGATCGTTACAGGGAGGGATCTTGCGCAAGCAACAAGAGATGCGACTGGCAAAAAAATGGCTTTCTTCCTTTGGATTTTAACGGAGCTTGCAATTATTGCAACAGATTTAGCAGAAGTAATCGGTTCGGCGATTGCATTAAATTTATTGTTTGGAATCCCTTTACTATTAGGGATCACTATCACTACATTCGATGTTTTGCTTTTGCTCTATTTACAAAAGAAAAGCTTTCGAATTATCGAATCTATTGTCATTGTTCTAATGGTTACTATTTTTATCGTCTTTGCATTCGAAGTGATAATATCCAAACCAGAAGTTTCCTCTTTATTTGGCGGATATGTACCTAAAATGGAGATTATAACAAATCCATCCATGCTTTTTATTTCTTTGGGTATTTTAGGAGCGACGGTAATGCCACATAATTTGTATTTACATTCTTCTATCGTCCAAACAAGAAATTATAAAAGAACAATGGCCGGAAAAAAAGAAGCATTAAAGTTTTCACTTATTGATTCCACTTTTTCTTTAACTGCCGCTTTTCTTATCAATTCTGCGATTTTAATTCTTGGAGCGGCTGCCTTTTACGGAACAAATTTAGATGTATCCGAAATCGAAGCAGCTTATGAATTATTAAGCCCTACTTTAGGTGTAGGTATTGCAAGTACATTATTTGCGGTTGCTTTACTTGCTTCCGGGCAAAATTCGACCATTACCGGAACTATGAGTGGGCAAATTGTGATGGAAGGATTTATACGATTAAAAATTTCTCCATGGCTCCGCCGTTTGATCACACGTTTATTAGCAGTCATTCCTGCCTTTATAGTCACTTGGATAGCAGGTTCTAAAGGAACAGGTGAATTATTGCTATGGAGTCAAGTTGTATTAAGCCTTGCTCTCCCATTTGCCGTTATACCTTTAGTATTATTTACAAGCGATAAAAGAAAAATGGGGGAATTCGCCAATACACTACCCGTGAAAATATTAGCATGGGCATGTACTGTTATAATTGTAATTTTGAATGTATTCTTAATCTGTTACATTATAATAACAGGGCAAGATTTAGGGTAAAAAAGTGGCATGATTTGATAATAAATCATGCCGCTTTTTTCATCGCTTGGGAATAATATATTTTTGTCGTGTAGGTACCTTTCTATAGAAACTTCTCCGTGTAGAGCCGGGCGCTTGCGCTTCTGTTCTTGTCTACTTTTCAAATGAATTCCTAACTTCGATATTTATTCTTTCGCCTTGAACTTTA
The DNA here is from genome assembly GCF_056396485.1 of Psychrobacillus sp. 05T411. NCBI lineage: Bacteria > Bacillati > Bacillota > Bacilli > Caryophanales > Bacillaceae > Psychrobacillus > Psychrobacillus sp. 05T411. The sequence goes on from NZ_JBFTLO010000001.1 coordinate 214,928, forward strand.
CTACCCCATCCAGTTCCTGACGTGCCACTTTTCCGTTTGATTCTAAATACAATAATCGAGTAAGTGTTGCCATAAAAGAACTTAAATTGAGGATGATATTTACGGTTCCGTATACCTCAAGACAGATTTGATGTGCCGTTTTACTTTCACGTGTCACGGATTGTATAACTTGTTGCAGTCGTTTTTCATGTTTTCCACCCAGTTCTTTTATTCTCGCTTGAAGATTATAAATAAGATCACCATGGCCTGGTAAGGTAATGTCTGTCTGATACTTTTCCAATTCCATCAATGATATAAAGTAATCTTTCAATGGATTTGCTTCTTCTCCTGACCATAGACCGATTACTGGACTAATCCTGTTTAACACATGATCACCAACAATCATCAGCTTCTTAGTTTTATTATAAAAGCAAAAATGATCAGGTGCGTGACCTGGCGTCCATATGGCTTCATACAATTCTTCACCTAATTTTATATGCTGATGGTTTTCAAAAAAACCATCAGGCTCAAAATCGTAAATGGGGGGATCTTCATTCATTTTATTAGGAAGTGAAACTCCCCCATGTCTAATGATTAATCTGCTTAACCGTTCCCTGCTAGGCAAATCTCGATTTTTTCTCATTTCTTCATACCCCAAATTTGAGACGATAACAGGTACCCCAACCTCCTGTTGAAACCATTTCGCAAGACCGATATGATCTTGATGAGTATGTGTCAGGACCACTTTCTCTATCACGATTCCGGAGGACAATGCTTTTTTCCATCCTTCTTTTGCTTCTATGGAATCAGTCCCCGTATCAATTACCGTATAGCCCTTTTTCCCTTCTATTAAATAGCAGTTAACCTCTTTCATTCCAGTAGGAAATTTGATCACTAGTTTATGTATACCATCTGCTACTTCTGTTAACATATCACTTCCCCCTTTGTCGTACTAAATTCAAAAGCAATCTCTGGGCAACCAGCCAACCTCCCCATTTTCTTTTTTTACAAGGATATAGCCGTCGCATTCAATATCAACGATCCATACTCTTTCTCTTTGTTTAACTGACAGAAAAGTTGTACTCAGGTCCGTCTTGGCTTGAGCTGATTCATGATCAATTAGTAGATATTCATTTTTAATCCATTGTTCTATGCCGAGATTCGTATTTTCACACAGAGTAAAGTATTTTTCTTTCCGAATTATTTTCATGTCGTAATTTGGATATGTCACAGTTCCTACTCTTTTCGTCGAATCGGTATATTCTTTTTCTACAATCATTTCATTTATTAACTCATCGGCATATGTATATGTATACGTTCCATTTTGGATAATTAGCGCATTTAATTGACCATCTTTCTTAATCTGGTTTCCACCGTCTAGTGAAATAATTTTTCTTTCAAGGTCAATGACCGGATTATGGGAACTAACTTGATTTGCTCGGTAATTAACAACTGGCCAATGACCTACAATGGCTATTTTATCAGTTTGATGCTCTTGTTTATAAAATTCTTGCGTGCTTAAAGCGAACTCTTCTGCTGTTTCCTTCCAATTTACCCTGTTTTCAATACCCGCATGAATGATAATAAAATCGTCCGTTTCATAAGCAATTGGTAATGATTCTATCCAGTCAATTTCTTCATGATAAAAATGATGATAAAAATGGGCAAGTTCTTCTAAACTTGCGAAATCGTCTAATGTTTTACGATAATTCGTTAGCATCTCATTTAAAATGGAATGCTGTTGTCTATTCATGTACGAAAGGATTCCTTTACTGCCATGAAAAACGGAACGATGGACTACATCACAGTTTCCTTTTGTTACATAGACATTAGTAGATTGTTCAGATAAGGCTCTTACAAATTGCACTACTTCTAAACTATTTGGCCCTTTTTCACATAAGTCACCGTTTATGAATAAATAATCTTCCTCTGAATAATCTACTTTTTGTAATAGATTTTTGAATAGCTTTAAATTTGCGTGTATATCTGAAATAACTATCACACGTTTTGTTTTGTCTAATTGCATTCTTCTTACTTCAATCATTAACTCCACCTCTAAATATTTTAATATTAAGACTATTATATCAAAAAAACTAGTTAAAAAAATATATTATGAAACCTGTAGAAAGAAAGTTGTTTCCTCCTAAAAATACAAAAAGTAACCAGCCAGTTCATATTTGGCCGATTACTTTTTAACTGCACGTATTGCTAAATCATTTCTGGAAGTTCCCCCAACTGCTAGATTGCTTTTGCCGTTACATAGGTTGACCTTATCAGGTATTCTCTTGATATAGTTATGATCTAATCAGTTCTTGCTCCCATGCAGGTAACATTTTGTTTAATTGTTTGTCTTCACGGTATCCTAATACGTATTCAGCTTGCATCACTGTATGGATTTCACGTGTACCTTCATAAATTACTGGTGCTTTCGAATTACGTAAATAGCGCTCAACCGGATATTCATCCGAATAGCCATTTGCGCCGTGAATTTGAACTGCATCATCTGCTGCTTGGTTGGCAAAATCACATGCTTGCCATTTTGCAAGTGATGTTTCTCGGGTATTTCGTTTTCCGGCGTTTTTCAGTTCACCAGCTCGATACACTAGCAAACTGCTCATTTGATATCCAGCTTCCATTTTAGCGATCATTTGTTGAACTAATTGATGTCTACCAATTTCTTTTCCAAATGTTTCGCGTGTATGGCAGTAACTCACGCTAGCTTCCATACATGCCATAATTTGGCCTACTGCACCCGCTGCCACAGTGAAGCGCCCATTATCAAGCGCCGCCATCGCAATTTTGAACCCTTCTCCTTCTTTGCCGAGTAGGTTCTCTTTTGGCACTTTCACATTTTCGAAAAATAGCTCGCCTGTATTGCCGGCACGAATTCCAAGTTTTCCTTTTGTTGCAATAGATGAAAACCCTTCCCATGTACGTTCTACGATAAAAGCAGAAATCCCTTTATGCTTTTCCGATTTATCCCCTGTATAGGCAAAAACTAAAAAGTGGTCTGCAACATCACATAGAGAAATCCACGCTTTTTGTCCGTTTAAAATGTAATGATCCCCATCTTTGACTGCGGTTGTTTCAAGTGCTGCCACATCAGACCCAGCTGCAGGTTCAGTTAAACCAAACGCACCAATTTTCTCCCCTTTTGCTTGAGGCACTAAGTACTTCTGTTTTTGTTCTTCTGTTCCCCATTGCAAAAGTGTCAAACTATTCAACCCGATGTGTACAGAAACCGCTGTACGGAAAGCAGTATCTCCGCGTTCTAGCTCTTCACATACAATAGCGAGCGAATTGTAGTCCATTCCGCTTCCGCCATATTGTTCTGGAATACAAACACCCATGAATCCAAGTTCTGCAAGTTTCCTATAAATAGCAGGGTCTGATTTTCCTGCACGATCCCATTGGCCAATATTAGGCATAATTTCTTTGTCGACAAATCCTCTTACCGTTTTACGTAACATATTTTGTTCTTCCGTAAATAAAAAGTTCATCCTATATCTCTCCTTTTAGTTGGTTGTTTGTGTCATACCTAATCGATTCATAATTTCCTCATTATGCTCCCCCGGATTAGGAGGATGGTATTTCATTTGAACCGGTGTCCGTGATAGCTTAAGCGGACTTCCAATCAGTTTTATGCGTCCAACTGTTGGATGATCTTGTGTGATAAACATTTTGCGTGCTTGTAGCTGTTTATCATGGACAACTTCCTCTAAATTTTGAATTGGACCACTTGGAATATTATTATTTCTACATTGTTCTTGCCAATAGGCGGTCTCTTTTGTTAATAAAATGGCTTGTAATAATGGTACTAATTGGTCCCTGTTTTTCACGCGGTTAGGATTCGTTTGAAAAAGAATGTTATTAGCGTAGTCAGGTTTTCCAAGCACATCACAAAACGCCTTAAACTGATGATCGTTTCCGACTGCAATAACCATTTCCCCATCTAACGTTTGAAATGCTTGATATGGAACAATATTTGCATGGGTATTTCCGAGCGTTTTCGGAATTTGTTCGGCCATTAAATAGTTACTTCCGATATTCACCAGTGCGCTTACCGCAGAGTCATAAAGGGAAATATCTAACTTTTGTCCTTTCCCCGATTGTACACGCTCTAATAAAGCAGCTTGAATTCCAATGCATGCATACAACCCAGTCAAAACATCTACAATTGCGACACCTGTTTTTTGTGGTCCCGATTCTTTCGTACCAGTGATACTCATTAATCCACTCATCGCCTGAATGATAAAGTCATATCCTGGAATATGTCGATCTGGTCCTGTTTCACCAAACCCTGTAATCGAGCAATACACGATACGTGGATTAAGCTCCGAAAGCACGTCATAACCTAAACCGAAACGATCCATGGTGCCTGTTTTGAAGTTATTAATTATTACATCACTTTCTTGAACTAGCTTTTTAATAATTTCTACACCAGCTTCTGACTTCAAGTCTAAAGTAATCGCCTTTTTATTGCGATTAGCACTCAAGTAGTAAGCACTTACTTCGTCTATAAATGGCGGACCCCATTTACGTGTTTCATCACTTCCTCCAGGCGACTCCACTTTGATGACCTCTGCTCCTAAGTCACCCATAATCATCGTGCAATATGGACCAGCGAGAACACGCGACAAATCTAAGACTTTGATATTGGCAAGCGCTCCCGTCATTTAAACAATCCCACCTTTCTCTAGTTAATTCAAAAAGCCAATTCAAAAAGACTACAGACTCGCTGTAAATCAAATTGAACTGGCTTATTATCTGCGGTTAAAAATCCCGATAAGAATTTTTGACAGATTAGGCAGTATTGGCTTTTCTATTTGTATGGCAAATTTGGTCATGGGAATGAACGTTGGAACGTTTCAACATGACTCGTTAATTCTTATTCTAGTACATAAATATAAGCTTGTAAACAGAATAAACGGATATTTTTAAATAATTAATAAGTTATTGTTTGTCAGCTGTATATAACTCATAATGCTTATTTAAATCTTTCAGTGCGGACATTACCGCATTTCCCGCTTTGCCTAAATAATGATTTTTTATACTCGCGAGTGGCTGATCAATTCCATCTTGTAAGCTATGCCCTCTTAACAGTTGTTGTACAAACGCACGACCATGTTCCGTAGCCAAAGTACAACTCGCCGCAACAATCACTCCGTATTTTTTATCGATTTCCGCTGTAATTGTCAGTGTTTCATATAAGTTTTGTGCGGCCATTCCCGCCGGAAGCCTTGCATGCCCTGCTATAAAAACTGTATTCATAATCTTTCATATCCCCTTTGTTAAAATAGTTCATATTAAAAGCATCTCTATGCTATAAGAATACAGTAAGCGAATATTATTTAATAGTACTTAGCGGGAATATTCTGTTTAATCATTTGATAGTAATAGTAGTAATTTAGTAATCTACTTTTCATTATTAATAATAGCTAATGTTTGATGGTCCTCCCATTTCCCATTAATTCGAACATTTTCTTTGGCAATACCTTCTTTATGAAAACCAGCTTTTTCTAACACTTTAATAGATCCCAAATTATGAGGCATCACTCCAGCTTCAATACGATGTAGCTTTAACTCATTAAATCCGAAATCTACAGCCTGTCTTACAGCTTCTGTCATATATCCTTTTCCATTCTGTCCTTTGTTTAAAGAATATCCTATCCAACAACTTTGTAAATCCCCCCGTACAACTTCAGATAATGTTACATTTCCAATTAACTGTTCATTTTCAGTAAGAAAAATACCAAAAGAATAGAAAGTATCTTGCTCCGCACGAGAAATACTTTTTTCAATTCTCTCTATTTGTCTCTCCATCGTAAAAAAAGCATCTTCTTTTAAAGGTGAATATAATTGGAAAAAGTCTCTATTTTCTATTTCTAGTTGTAGTAAATCCTCTGCATCCGAAACTTTTAATAATCTGATAAAAAATTTTCCTTTATTTTCCACATTTCTTCCTCCTCTTTAAAATAAAAAACCATCGGAAAAACCCATGATTTTAGATAACAATTTATTTTATCTTCCATAGGAAAGACTTTTTCCGTAATCGTTCCCTCGTTCACTTTAGTAATTTTAATAGTAACAAGATTTTATAATTTTCTCAATGTTACTTCTTGCTTTTCAAGAAAATTATTCGACTATAATTATTCAATCTCCTCAACATTTTGCAAATACATCGGTAACCCTTCTCCTTCTCCGTTCACAATATGACTACCTTGGTTTTACAGGTCATTCTTTTATTTTCTTGAACGTAGGCATCCTTTTTACTTTTGTTCTTTCTATAGGAACACTCACTCCAACATAACCTTTGAACATAGCAGAGTCATCAAATTCCGAAACTTTAATTGTATGAAATTTTCAGATATTTCCTAGGCAATATTTTATAGCCTTCGCAATTTCATTACTATTTTCACCTGCAATGGTACTATCTTCAGGAGTTTGTCAGGCTAATATCTTCCGCTTTTGCTTGGTCTTTAACAAATGAATAAGCAGTCGTATTAAGGAACGTTTGCAAAAACATATAACATTTTCTTGCCAATCCAACTCTTTTCCTCCATTTTTTGCTAACTGTTAGACAAACCTCCTGTTTATTTGGTTTCAAATGATTGAAATATATTCATAAATGAAGTAGTTACAAGACACTTTCAGGTCATTCATACCTTAATCCACCTGAAATATCCTCTATCTTCTCCCATTCGATAACGACAATTTCTTTCTTATTCTTCTTGATTACCTTTTCACTAATAAGTTTTTCAATTACTCGATTTAAATGCCGCATAGTTGTGCCTATTAACGAAGCTATTTCCACGCTATTTGTCGTATGAATCTCTTTTCCAAAGCTTACACCATTACGAACCGTACACAAATAACTCGCAAACCTCGTTTCTACTGAAGCTAGTAGATTAATGCGAGATGCAGTTGTACATGTTTGTAGTTTGTACGTTGTGTGTACTAAGAGTTGTCGTAAAAAAGCGATATCTTTCATTAATTTATTGTGTATGTACGTTTTATCGATAAAAATAAAGTCCGTTTCTTCCACTGCAGTTACTTGGGCTTGTATTGGCACTTTTTGGACTAATTCAATATCTCCCATGATGGAAAGGGCTGAACAAAATCTAAGCAACAATGCTTTACCCGTAATAACACTCGTAGTGATTTTTGTTCTACCGGAAACTTGTATATATAACCCCTCGATATCTTCCCCTTCTATTAGAACTACTTCGTTAAGACTATATCGTCTGATCTGAAATGGATGTTGTTCATTAGTAAAAATATTTTTCAATTCTTTCTGGTTCAAATAATAGGTTGAAAGTAGATTATCTTGCATTATTTGCATCGTAAAAGCTCCTTTTGGGACATATGTCCTTTTTATTATATCGAAAAATCTCTATTATTAAGAGAGTGAAAGGATGGAGAGCGATGAAATTTGTTTTTGATCTAGATGGGACGATTTGTTTTAGGGGACAACCTTTATGTGAAGAAATAAAGGAGGCATTACAATATTGTCGCCATATGGGACACGAAGTTATTTTTGCTTCTGCAAGACCTATTCGTGATTTACTTCCCGTTCTTCCAAAAGAAATGCATATGTATTCCATGATTGGCGGAAATGGGGCCTTTGTTGCAAAGGATGGAAAAGTTACGCATTTAACATCGTTTGATAATCAAACAAAAAAACAAATAGAAGAAATTATAAAGGAATTTCAATTATCCTTTTTAATCGATAGCGATTGGGATTATGCGTATACTGGAAGTGCGGAACATCCGATTTATCAAAACCTGGATCCCAACCAGTTAGCGAAGAATATTTCCATACATAAAATTGAACAAATGATAAAGGTTGTACTATTTCCAAACGAACGGGCGAGTGAAATATTATCTCGATTAAACCAACTTCCACTCCGAACATATATTCATGGTCAAGAAAATATTTTAGACATTAGTCCGATTGGCGTTGATAAATGGACAGGCTTGCAAAAACTTAATGTGAAAGAGCAGGACTTCATCGCTTTTGGTAACGATGCAAATGATATCCCTATGTTTCAATTTGCCAAAGAAGCGGTTTGTGTCGGTGAACATGAAGAGTTGAAAGCAGTTGCGACGAAAGTTGTGGAAAGTAATGCGAAGGCTGTCGCGAATAAGATAATTGATCTTAGTGAGCTATATGCACATAAGAAAATAATGGAAGTATAAAGTTTTTCCAACTATTTCTGCTCTGAGGTCATTTGGCAGCTTCCTTATGTATTACACTCAGCTTTCTTCTGTATTTACATATGGTTACTTGATAAAATCTACTAGAACCAAATATATTTTGTCTTAGAACAGGAGGTTTAACTTTGGAAAATTTCTTTGTATATATTTGTATTATACTCGTAGCATCCATTTTACAAACAAGTACTGGTTTTGGATTTTCGATTATAGCCACGCCTTTTTTATTAATGCTATTTAAACCTCAAGAAGCTATCCAAATCAATATTATCCTTTCGTTAATAATCTCTAGTGCTTTAATAATGAAAATCAAAAAGGATATTGATAAACATTTATTGAAAAAGTTAATTTTGGGAAGCATTATTGGTATTCCATTCGGTGGGTTAGTTTATTTATCTATTGATATCAGTACTTTTAAAGTAATCATTAGTATTACTTTATTAATATTAACCTTAATGCTAATTTTCAATATTAGATTTAAGTCAACTACCGCAAGAGATTATATAATTGGTGGACTATCCGGTCTTTTAACAATAAGTATTGGCATGCCTGGACCACCATTGTTAATATATTTTGCCGGGACAAATACTGAAAAAGAAAGAACAAGAGCCACAACACTAGCATTTTATCTATTTATATATTTCGTTAGTCTTGTTTCGCAGATGTTATTAACCGGAACAGATACGGATATTTGGTCTTCCAGTTTGTATGCCATTCCTGCTGTATTTATCGGATTGATAGTGGGACAAGTATTATTTAAACATCTTAATCAAAAAACATTTGGAATTTTTACATATATCCTTTCAGGGAGTACTGGGATTTTCTTATTATTAGATAGTATCCTATCTCATTGATATAACTGGATAATGCAGATTTAAGTCAGCACTTAAGAGTTCACCTATAAATTGTTGTTTCTACATTTATCGCAATATTAAATAACTCATTGCATTTAATATTGCAATTTACAAAAATAAAAACCGTAGACAGCTCTTTAAGAGTGTCTACAGTTTCATTATGCTAAACGCTTTTTAGCTTCTTCTATTTGAATGGCAACTTGGTCAAATCCAGTTCCACCTAGAGAGTTTCTTCTTCTAACAGCAGCAAGAGGTGATAATACATCGTAAATATCCGACTCTATTAAGCTGCTTGCTTCTTGTAAATCTTCTAGCGGAAGATCTAGTAAGAAATAGCCTCGTTGGATACATAGAAATACTAACTTACCGGTTACTTCATGTGCTTCGCGGAATGGAAGTCCTTTTGCTGCAAGGTAATCCGCAAGTTCAGTCGCATTAGAGAAGTCTTTGTGGACAGTATCGTGGAGACGTTCTTTATGAACAGTCATTGTGCCAACCATACCTTCAAATATTTTCAATGACCCTACGATCGTATGCACCGTATCGAACATACCTTCTTTGTCTTCTTGCATGTCTTTATTATAAGCAAGGGGCAAACCTTTAATAACTGTAAGTAAGCCCATTAGATTTCCATAAACACGACCCGTTTTTCCTCGGATTAATTCCGCCATATCCGGATTTTTCTTTTGTGGCATAATACTAGAGCCAGTAGAGAAGGAATCATCTAACTCAATGAAGTTAAACTCTGAACTTGACCATAAAATAATCTCTTCTGCAAATCGTGATAAATGCGCCATAAGCATAGAAGCATTACTTAAAAACTCGACGATAAAATCACGGTCACTTACCGCATCCATGCTGTTGGCATATACATTTGCAAAGCCTAAAAACTCTGCCGATAGTTTACGATCAATCGGAAAAGTAGTCCCAGCAAGTGCTCCTGCTCCAAGTGGAGAAATGTCGATACGTTTAATCGAATCCTTAAAACGATCTTTATCTCGGTCAAGCATCCAGAAATAGGCCATTAAATGATGTGCAAAAGAAATTGGCTGCGCACGTTGTAAATGCGTATATCCTGGCGCAAGTGTTTCCACATGTGTTTCTGCTTGAGCAACTAGTGTTTGTTGGAAATTCTCGATTAGCTCGATGATTTCTTCTACTCTATTTTTTAAGAATAAGTGCATGTCCGTCGCTACTTGATCGTTACGACTACGACCTGTGTGTAGTTTTCCGCCAACCGGCCCAATCAAATCAATAAGCATTTTTTCTAAGTTTAAATGAATGTCTTCATTTGCAACTAAAAATTCTAATGCATTATCTGCTGCAAGTTTTTTTAATTGCTCTAAACCACCAAGAATTTGTTGTACATCTTCTTGGGGCAAAATATTACATGCCCCAAGCATTTTCACGTGCGCAACGCTTCCTTCTAAATCTTCCATTACTAATGTTTGGTCAAAACCGATGGAAGCTCCAAATTCATCTACCCATTGTTCGGCAGATTTTTGAAATCTACCTCCCCAAAGCTTAGTCATGCTTTCACCTTCTCCGATTTCTGGTTCACCATCGCGTGAACCTTTGTTGGAAGACCCCAGAGCTCGATAAATCCAACTGCTGAAGCGTGGTTAAATTCGTCCTCTGCTGTGTAAGTCGCAAGTTTTTCGTTGTATAAAGAGTTTGGTGATTTACGTCCTTCAACAATCGCATGCCCTTTAAATAATTTCACGCGAACTGTACCATTTACATATACTTGTGTTTCTTTTAAGAATGCTTCTAGAGCTGTTCTAAGTGGAGAGAACCAAAGCCCTTCATAAATAAGTTCCGTTAGTTTTTTCTCCATTACTGGTTTGAAATGGGCTAATTCTTTTACTAAAGTAATATCTTCTAACTCTTTATGCGCTAGTAATAATGTGTGGGCACCAGGGATTTCATATACTTCACGTGATTTAATACCAACTAGACGGTTTTCTACATGGTCGATACGCCCAACTCCGTGTTTGCCTGCTAAATCATTTAATTTTAAGATTAACTCATATAGTTTATATTCCACACCATCAAGCGCAACTGGAACACCATTTTTAAATTCGATTTCAATAACATCTGGAACATCTGGCGCATTTTCTAAAGACACAGTTAAATCATAAGCGTCTTCTGGTGGTGCTGCCCAAGGATCTTCTAAAATACCACACTCGTTTGCACGGCCCCATAGATTTTGGTCGATTGAGAATGGGCTATCTAAATTGATCGGAATTGGTATATTCTTTTCTTTTGCATAAGCAATTTCTTCTTCGCGACTCCAGCTCCACTCACGAACCGGTGCAATAACTTCTAAATTAGGGTTTAGTGCATTGATCGAAACTTCGAAACGAACTTGGTCATTCCCTTTACCCGTACAACCGTGTGCTACTGCAGTTGCGCCAGTTTGTTCCGCAATTTCCACTAATTTTTTCGAAATTAAGGGACGAGATAATGCTGAAACAAGTGGATATTTATTTTCATACCAAGTATGTGCTTGTAAAGAAATTAATGCATATTCATTCGCAAACTCTTCTCTTGCATCAATCATATAACTTTCTACCGCACCAACTTGTAGCGCTTTATTTTTAACAAATTCTAAATCTTTTCCTTCACCAACGTCTAGACACACAGCTACTACGTCATATCCTTGTTCTTTTAACCATGTAATTGCAACCGATGTATCTAGTCCACCTGAATATGCTAACACGACTTTTTTATTCATTTTAAATTCCTCCGATGTATGTTTATACGTTAATTTAGTATTAATATACATAATGTAACATGGTATATGTATAAATACAACTAATAATTTATGATTATGAGAGATATTTTCATTTGACAGACAGATTAATTGATTACAAGAAGTGAAACAAAGATAATGGTAAAAAGGAGTGTGTTGTATGAGTCATTTATTTTCACCGATTACACTAAAAGGGCTAACATTAAAAAATCGTGTCGTGATGCCCCCTATGTGTCAATATTCCGTAGAAGCTAAAGATGGTACCCCGACGGATTGGCATTTTGTTCACTATGTTTCTAGAGCAGTTGGTGGTACTGGGCTTGTTATCGTTGAAATGACCGATGTGGAACCAGATGGTAGAATAACCGATTTCGATTTAGGATTATGGTCAGACGAACAAATTCCTGCTTATGAGAGAATCGTAAAAGAAGTACATAATCACGGGGCTAAAATAGGCATACAAATTGCACATGCGGGAAGAAAGGCAACAGATGCTAACCCACCTGTTAGCTCTTCTAATATCCCTGTAGCGGCAGATTGGAAAATCCCAAGAGCACTTTCCACCGAAGAAGTAAAAGAAATGGTAGTCAAATATAAAGAAGCAACAAAACGAGCAATTGCTGCTGGATTTGATACAATCGAACTTCACGGTGCACATGGCTATTTAATCCATCAATTTCATTCACCTTCTATTAACAATAGAACAGATGAGTATGGAAAAGACTTATCGAAATTTGGAGTAGAGATTATTGAGGCAGTGCGTAGTGTGATGCCGGAAGAAATGCCACTTATATTCCGTATTTCAGCGATTGAATATATGGATGAAGGCTATGATTTAGATCATTCATTAGAAATTGCTAAAAAGTATAAAGAAGCTGGAGTCGATGTATTCCATGTTTCGAGTGGCGGTGAAGGCCCTGCTGGGAAGATAAAACCTGCGAACACGCCTGGGTATCAGGTTTCATTCGCTCATTCTTTTAAAGAGGCCTTAGATGTGCCTGTCATTGCAGTTGGAATTTTGGAAGATGCGGATTTGGCAGAGCAAACAATCGCAAATGGAGATGCAGAGCTTGTTGCAGTTGGTCGTGGAATGTTGAAGGATCCGTATTGGGCACTTCATGCGGAAGAAACGATTACAGGTAATGTTACTCCACCCGAGCAGTATAAAAGAGGTTTTTAGTAGTAATATACACTAATATGCATAATGATTTAGTCCACCTCAGAACTAAGGTGGACTATTTTCGTGATGACAAACTTTACACAGATTTAGAGGAAAGTAGTTCAACAAATCGATTTCCTAGCCCGGAAGTAGAAGTTTCCCCACCTAAATCAGGCGTAAGACTTTCTTTATCTAATAAGATTTCTTTTATCGTGGATAAAATAGCTTTCCCCCATTTTTCTTCCCCAAAATAATCCATCATTTGACTGATCGACCAGATCGCAGCAATTGGATTCGCAATACCTTTTCCCGAAATAGTTGGGGCAGATCCATGGACCGGTTCAAACATGGAAGGATATTTTCGTTCTGGATTGATATTCGCACCTGTTGCTAGTCCCATTCCCCCAGTAATTGCGGCACCAATATCGGTCAAAATATCGCCAAACAAGTTAGAAGTAACAACGACCTCAAAACGTTCGGGCTCCGCTACAAAGTATAAACTTGCTGCATCGACAAGGTAGGAGTATGTTTGGACATCAGGATACTCCTTACCAACCTCCTCAAAAACTTCATCCCAGAACACCATGGAATAATTTAGTGCATTCGCCTTACTAACACTCGTCAACGTTCGATTGGATTTTCTTGCTTCTTCATAGGCATAGCGAATAATTCGCTCTGTTCCTTTCCGAGAAAAAACGCCTGTTTGCAAAACGACTTCTTCTGGTTTACCTTTGAACAACCAGTCTCCTACTCCCGCATATTCACCTTCACTGTTTTCACGAATCACAAGAAAGTCTATTTCTTTTGCTGTTTTATCTTTTAGTGGTGTAAGCCTTGGATTCAACAACGTTATCGGTCGGATATTCACATACTGATCAAACTCTTTTCTGATTCGGAGGAGTAAATCCCACAAGGAGATATGATCAGGCACCCCCGGATAACCTACAGCTCCTAAATAAATTGCATCGAATTCCTTCAGTTGTTCAATACCGTCATCTGCCATCATCTTCCCATTTTCTAGGTAGTACTCGCATCCCCATGGAAACTCTGTGAAAGAAAAAGACATATTTGCGTCTAACCGTTCAATTGCTTTTAATACTTTTACACCTTCTGCGACTACTTCTGGACCGATTCCATCTCCCGGTATAAGGGCAATCTTAAATGTTTTCATCATTTTCTCCTTCTAATATTCGCAATTTAATTAGCCTTTTTTAACTTATGAAGCGCATCTAAATTCGCAATAACTGACAACTCTTCCCCTTCTATTGCTTTTCGTAAGTTCTCTGCAATTACGACAGATGTCTTTTTAGCAGCTTCAAGACTGATGCCCCCTATATGTGGCGTCATAATAATTTCATCTACTTCAAAAAAAGGGTGGTTTTCTGCCGGCGGTTCAACCGCAAATACGTCTACTCCTGCCCGCAACAAGTTTTTGTTTTTTAATGCATTAACTAAGTCCTGCTCGTGGATAATACCGCCGCGTGCCGTATTAATAAGAACTGCGGATGGCTTCATAAGGCCTAGCAAATTCTTATCAACCAGCTCTTTCGTTTGAACTGTTAATGGGATATGCAGGCTGATTGCATCACTACGCTTGAACACTTCTTCTATAGAGGTTGTCAGTTCGACCCCTAGTGATTTTGCAAGTATTTGTCTATCTTCCGATATCGTTCGAACATATGCGAGAACATTCATCTCAAAGCCACTTTTTAATATTTTTGCTACTTTTTGGGCTATAGAACCGAATCCTACAAGTCCAAGCGTTTTCCCATTTAATTCTGCAGTATATCTCCCATCCCTAAAGGAGAAGTTTCCTTTTTTCATTTCCAAATGAAACGTACTAATATCTTTCATGACAGCAAGAAGTAAAGCTACAGCATGTTCCGCAGTCGCGTCACTATTCATTTTCGGAGCATGCAAAACTTTAATCCCTTTTTTGGTAGCATAGTCCACGTCTATATTATCCAGTCCAATACCTGCTCCTGAAATAGCTTTTACATGTTCACATTGATCTAAAATGGCAGGAGTGATTTTTGCAGGCGCTCTCAAAATAATTCCGTCTACGACATGCTGCTGCAAATAAGAAATAATGTCCTGCTCATTAAACGTTTGAAATACTTTTACATCAGCAAATTCTTTGAGCTTTTCTTCACCGATAGGATGATACATTGGTAGTATTTGAACGATATGTAAGGACATTCAATCCCTCCTTTTCAGATACATTTTAATTTCGTGTAATACCAATCTATTATTGTAAGTTTTCTACGATCGTCGTGATACCTTGACCTCCACCAATACAAAGCGTAACAAGACCATATTTCGATTTTCTACGAGCCATTTCATGGAGTAACTTCGTCATTAGTATTGCCCCTGTAGCACCAATAGGATGACCAAGAGCAATTGCACCGCCATTGACGTTTACTTTATCGATATCCATACCCGAAGCTTGAATAACGGACAACGCTTGTGCAGCAAATGCTTCGTTTAACTCAATCAGGTCAATATCATCCATAGTTAGACCACATTGTTCCAATGCTTTCTGTGTCGAAGTGACTGGTCCGATTCCCATGATATCAGGGGATACAGCACTGACTGCTTGCGCAATGATTTTTGCTTTTGGTTTCAATCCATATTCATTCATTTTATCTTCGGACATCATTAGAACGACGGATGCACAATCATTTCTTCCGCTTGAATTCGCTGCTGTGACCGACCCACCGTTCTTAAAGACAGGCCGAAGCTTTGCCATTTGCTCATCGGTAGACTTTCTTGGATGTTCGTCCACTTCAAATATCACGCTATTTTTCCTTCCTTTAATTTCAAAAGGAACGATTTCATCTTTAAATCGACCTTCATTAATGGCAGTTTCCGCAAGAAGTTGACTTCTCATGGCAAATTTATCTTGTTCTTCACGTGTAATATTATATTCTTCTGCTAGATTTTCGGCGGTGTAACCCATTGTCAATTCCCCATACTTTTCAGCAGGCTGTGAACGCGGTTGACTTTCAGTATTCGGGTCAAGTAGTAATCCATTCCCCGCTCCGATACCATATCTCCCGTTTCGAATATAATATGGTGCCGTACTCATACTTTCAGCACCTCCAGCAATGACCACATCGGATAATCCTAAACGGATTTGTTGGTCTGCATTATTGATCGCTTGCAAGCCGGAGCCACATTGTCGATGTACGGTATAACCTGGGACTGTAACTGGTAATTCTGCTCTAAGTAGCGCTAGTCTTGCTAAGTTCGACGTATCTGCACTTTGTTTTGCCTGACCTAAAATAACTTCATCTATTTTAATATCTTTATTTGTTCTTTCCAACAGTTCCCTAATAACTTTTTCTGCCAAATGATCCACTGGTACTTCTTTTAACGAACCACCCATTTTGCCAATAGCAGTTCTTACCGATTCTACAATATAAGTATCCCGCATTTCTTCACATCCCCTTATTTGCATAATCACGTTTTAGTTCGCCTGCAATGATGTTTCTTTGAATCTCAGAAGTACCTTCATAAATTTTTGTAATGCGAGCATCACGGTAATATCTTTCAATTGGATAATCTTTTATATATCCAATACCACCATGGATTTGTAATGCAATATCTGCCACTTTGTTATATACTTCAGATGCAAAAAGCTTGGCAATTGCCGCTTCTTTTACAACGCGCATTTTCTGATCTGTCATCCATGCAACCCGATATGTCATGGAACGAAGAACTTCAATTTGCATACTGATTTCAGCAAGCATATGTTGAACTGCTTGAATGTCTACAATCTTTTGACCAAATTGTTCTCGTTCATGTGCATATTCAAGTGAATGTTCTAGCAATCTGACACAGGATCCCAAGTTTCTTGCAGCTAAACCCGCGCGACCATTGGCAAGTATTTTGAGTGCATTAATATAACCCGAACCTTCTACCCCTAAAACGTTTTCCTCAGGGACTTCCATATTATCGAAAAATAGTTCCGCAGAATGAGAGCCTCTTAATCCCATTTTCTGTTCAACAGTCCCTAATATAAACCCTGGCGTATCTTTTTCCACAATAAAGGAAGTGATTCCTTTTGCGCCTTTTGAACTGTCCGTCACAGCCATCACGGTAAAGATATGTCCATCTACGGCATTTGTTATGTAATGCTTAGAACCGTTAATGACATATTTATCCCCTTTTTTAACAGCAGTCGTTTTTAAATTAGCTGCATTGGATCCAGCACTTGGCTCCGTTAATGCAAAAGCACCGACCCATTCACCAGAAGCCATCTTCGGCAAAAATTTATTTTTTTGCGCTTCTGTCCCAAGTTCTACGATTCCAACCGTTCCTATCCCCGTGTGGGCACCAATGAGCGTCGTAAAACCATTATGGGTTTTTCCGAGTTCTTCATAAATGGCACATTTTCCAACCATATCTAGTCCAAGTCCACCATATTCTTCTGGGATTCCAAGACTAAATAGACCCATTTCTTTAGACATATCTACAATTTTTTTCGGAATGTTATCTTCTTCTTCGATTATCTTTGCGACTGGTTCTACTTCTTCTCGTACGAACTTTCTAACATTTTCTCTTAAAAAGTTTATGTCCTCCGTGAATGTGAAATCCATCTCAAAATCTCCCCTTATCGATTGGTAAAATTAGCGTTTCTTTTTTCTAGGAATGCAAGTGTGCCTTCTTTTTTATCTTCTGTATTAAAAACAACTGCTTGCGATAATTTCTCAATCCACATAGCTGTCTCCAAATCAGCATCATAACCTTTATGGACAGCTAGTTTGACAAGTTTTATTGCAATCGGTCCTTTTTTCATAACGTCAGCCGCGACTTTTTTTACTGTTTCAATAAGTTCTTCTTCATCCGCTAAATAGGATACTAGACCGATTTGCTCTGCCTGTTCACCTTCTATTATTTTTCCAGTTAAAATCATATCAAGCGCTCTGCCTTTACCAATAATTCTGGAGAGCCTTTGCGTGCCACCAGCTCCGGGGATAATCCCTAGATTTAGTTCCGGTAATCCAAACTTTGCTTTTTTAGTAGCTACACGAATATCACAAGCTAACGCCAATTCGCACCCACCGCCAAGGGCATACCCTGTTACAGCTGCAATAGTCACTTTCGAACAACTTTCAATTTTAGAGTATAATCCTTGCATACCAGGAATAAGTGCTTCCAGCGCTTGTCGATCATGAAGCTGCTGAATATCCGCTCCTGCAGCAAATGATTTCCCGCCGGCACCTTGTACAACAATTACTCGTATTTCATTGTCCGATTCGGCATCAGCAAAAGCTGCTTCGATTTCCAATAGTGTTTTTGCATCTAATGCATTTCTCGTTTCCGGACGGTTAAGCGTGAGCCACATAATCCCTTTTTCTTTTTCTATTAGAAGATTGCTAAAATTCTCCATCTAGACACCCCTTACCTATAATCGTAAAAGCCTTGCCCGCTTTTTTTACCGAGTCGCCCCGCTTTAACATATTTAACGATTAGTGGACAAGGACGGTATTTCTCCCCTAAAGTCGCATATAAATATTCCATATTACGTAATCTCGTATCTAAACCTACTAAATCCGCCAGTTCTAGCGGGCCCATCGGATGGTTAAGACCTAATTTCATCGCCTTGTCGATATCTTCTACAGATGCGACGCCTTCCATCAGCATATTCATCGCCTCGTTGCCAATTAAACAGTTCATCCTAGAAGTGACGAAACCAGGAAACTCATTCACTTCCACTGCTTCTTTTTTCATGGATTCGGAAATACCTTTCACAAATTCAACCGTTTCATCGGACGTATCAAGCCCTCGTACCACTTCTATCAACTTCATCTTATGGACTGGATTGAAAAAATGCATGGCGATAACTTTGTCTGGCCGAAGTGTTTGGGCACCGATTTCAGTAGGGCTCATCGTAGAAGTATTTGTCGCTAATATCGCTTCCGGCTTACAAATCCGATCAAGCTTCTGGAACACTTCTATTTTTAAGTCTATTCTTTCAAGCACTGCCTCTATAACCAAATCCGCGTCCCTTGCCGCCATTTCTAAATTGGCCTCATAGATTAAATTCTCTTTTGCCTGTTCATATTTTTCTTCCTTTAGAAAACCTCCACGAAAACTTGAATCTAGTAATTCATCAATATCCTTTTTCGACTTTGCCAATATCGCATCATCCAGATCATTCAAATACACTTTAAATCCGGATATTGCACTCGTATAGGCGATTCCTTTCCCCATCACACCAGAACCAACAACTGTTATTTGCTTCACAGGCTACTCTCCTCCATTAAACATTACTCTTTATTCATAGATAAATTCCGCTTCCGTTATTTCCTGTAGTTGAGCTAATGATAAATCGGACAATATTTCAACGAGTTTCATTTGATTTTCTTCAAACTTAAATACCGCATGTTCCGTTACTACAAGATCCGCTTTTCTAATACCACTTGTCGGGAAAGTGAGTGCTTTTACAAGTTTTGCTTCACCCGTTTTAGAGGAATGGGAAGTCGCAACAATAATTTGCTTTGCACCGGCAACTAAATCCATTGCACCACCAACCCCTAAAATTGTTTGTCCAGGAACTGCCCAATTGGCAATTTCTCCTGTTTGGTCCACTTGTAAAGCACCTAGAACTGCGACATCGATATGACCTCCTCGTATCATGGCAAAAGAACTTGCACTATCAAATAAGGAAGCGCCAATTTCCATCGTAATAGGAGCCTTACTCGCACTTATTAAATCCATATTTACTTGCTCAGAAGGTGGAGTCGGTCCCATGCCAAGCAAACCATTTTCCGACTGTAATATAAGATGTTTGTCTCCCAAATAATCTGGGATGAGTGTTGGAATGCCAACACCCAAATTTACAAATTGTCCTTCTTTTAGCTCCTGAACGATGCGTTTTGCAATTTTCACACGATCAGACTGATTCAACGAAAACCCCACCTTTTTTAACATATTTACTCATCACAATATAATCCACGTAAATATGCGGCGTTACAATCTCCGTTGGCAATAGTGTTCCGTTTTCCACAATTTCATCTACTTCCGCAATAACGATCTTACTAGCAGTAGCCATAACCGGATTAAAATTCCTTCCCGTATGGTCATATATTAAATTGCCCAGTTGATCCGCTTTATGTGCCTTGATCAGAGAAACGTCCCCTTTAATCGCCTTTTGTAAAAGATATCGTTCCCCGTCGATTACTTTTTCTTCTTTGCCTTCTGCCAATTTAGTACCGACGGCTGTTTTCGTATAAAATCCTCCTATTCCCGCGCCTCCACATCTCACCGCTTCCGCCAAAGTACCTTGTGGAATAAGCTCTATTTCCAGTTTCCCTTCAGACCACGCTTTAACCGCATCTCGATTAGTCGTAAAGTAGGAACCAATTGCTTTCTTTAAAATGTTTTTGTTCAAAAGCTTTCCTAACCCTTTGCCTACTTCACCCAAGTTATTGCTTACAACAGTTAACCCTTTCTTGGAAGATGCCGCTAATCCATCAATTAGTGTTAGTGGGGTCCCGGACATACCGAAACCACCAACCAATAACTTATCTCCATCCTTTATAAACTGTAAAAACTCCTTATCTTTTAATAGTTTTACCAACTGAATTCTCCTTCCCTTCAAACTGCTATTCCAATAGAATCTAAAAACTTCTTTATTAATGAAGTCATTAATTATAGTGTATTGACTTCTAAAGAAGTTGATGACTTATCATTTTGTTGCTCCTGCTTCTTTTTATCTGGGAAAAGTAAGCTGAATATTATGCCGAATGCAGCTGCAATAAAGAATGTTGTAAAACGAGATGTAGCAATCGCATCTAAAGGAGTGGAGATCCAGATAACAGTACTAACAAATCCAGTGATGATTGTTGCGATAACGCCAATACCCGAATATCGTTTCCAGAAAAATGTTAAGATAATCGCAGGCGACAGAGTGCAACCCACTCCAGCCCACGCCCAACTGACAACGAGGAAAACTAAAGACTTGGATGTCAAAGCAATAATCAAACCAACTATACCTGCCACAATGATTGTAAGACGTGAGATAAGAACAAGCCTTTTTTCAGTTAGATTCCAGTTCAATGCATGTCGGATAATATCTTCACTGACTGAACTTGTAATAACGAGTAACTGTGAGTCCGCTGTAGAAATAATTGCAGCGAGTATCCCGGCGAGTAAAATACCTGCAATCCAAGGTGGCATTAAGTCCAGAATCATAAAAGGCAAAATCATTTCAACATCATCGAAGACTTGGCCTTGGTACAAAGTAAGTGCAGTAAGCCCTATCATGAATGCTCCACCGTATGCCAATATCGTCCAAGTAATTGCAACGAAGCTTCCCTCTTTCGCTTCCTTCTTACTTCTTAAAGCCATAAAACGAGCGCTTAGTTGCGGTTGTCCACCAAGAAAACCGAAAAACCAAGCAAAATTATTAAAAAGTAACAGCCCTAAAGAGAAACCAATTGCACCACCAGTCCATGAGTCCATGGATGGTCCAGCCGCTACTAATGCCTGACTAATAGACAAATCGGCAGCCGAAATATGATAAAGCGCTATAATTGGTAATACAACTAAAGTAACAAGCATCATGAGCGCTTGAATCATATCCGTCCAAACTACCGTTACAAACCCACCAACAAATGCAAGTGTAATGACGACTACAACACTTAGAATGGCTCCAATAACCGGAGGAATATGGAAGACAGTAAATAATGTTTTACCAGCACCAGCAATCTGAGCCCCAAAATAAAACATCATAAAACTAAAAATAAGGATGGAGGATAGCCAAAGAATAATTTTCCCATGCTTACCGAAACGGTATGCCAAATATCCAGGTAACGTTAACGCACCGGTTTCCTCTGCTTCTTTCATAAATCGTTTAGCTAAAAATAACCAAGCAAAGACAATTCCAGTTGCAATCCCTATGGCTACCCAAACTCCTGATAAGCCTGTAGCAAAGACAAAGCCCGTGTATCCTAGTAGAAGCCAAGCAGACTCCCCCGTGGCACGCTCAGAAAATGCCAACGCCCAGCCTGGTAATTGCTTTCCTCCCAAAAGAAAATCCGCATGATTTTTCGTACGTCGACTTACCATGTATCCAACGACAAGCATAATCACTAAATACAATATGAACTCTACCATTATGATTGTTTGCAATTAACCTTCCCCCTTTTTTGGTTCATTACAGTACGCACATCCATTAGTTACACAATTGCATTTTCTAAAACTAAATCATTATCTGCAAAACGCTCAATACGAAGTGGTGTAAGATCTAGCGTTTCGTATTTCCCTTTACAAATGAGCTCAGAAAGTCCAAGCCCTACCCCAGGAGCTTGCTGCATTCCGTGCCCGCTGAATCCAAGTGCAACAAAATAACCTTTCATTAATGGATGTTCACCGATTATGGCATTTTGATCCACTGTATTATAGTCATACAATCCAGCCCATCCAGATTCCAATTTGAGTCTTTCGAAATTCGGAATTCGGTGCGCTAAAATTGGCCACAAGTAATCGAATGACGAACGTTTCCAATTAAAATCGTATCCAGGTTTTACATCGTCCGAATATCCCGCTGCTATCTTATCTCCTTCGTGACGGAAATAGACACCTGTTGGATCTATTGTAAGCGGTAACATTTTTTCTAACTTTTTAGTCGAATCAAAAATATATATTTGACGCTTCAAAGGAACAACCGGCAATGCTAATCCAATTGCTTCCCCTAACTCGGCACCCCAAGCTCCGGCACAGTTAATAACAATTGATGCAGAGTAAATCGTTCCATCCGCTAATTGAACCCCAGTCATTCTTCCTGCCTCTGCTTTCAACGATGAAACCTCGGCCGTAATATACTCTACTCCTAATGACCGGGCATTTTTACGATAAGCTTGCATGACTGAATACGGATCTAGATAACCATCCTCTTTGCAGAATAATCCTCCGGCAAGATCACTAATTTCTAACTCGGGAATTATTTTCAATAAATCACCTGTAGAAAGTATTTCAGATGGAACACCAAGCCTATTTTGCAACGAAAGCTGCTTAGTGAAATTAGGTAACATTTTTTCATTTGCTAAAAACAAATAGCCTGGTTGTTTGAAATCGATTTCCGCTTTTTCCCCGTCAAGAGCCATTTCATCTGCAAAATTTTTATAGACATCTAAACTAAATCGACTTAATTGAATATTAATAGACGTAGAATATAATTGACGAAAACCACCTGCGCTTCTAGCAGTAGATGAATATTTATATGTTGGGTCTTTTTCAAAAACTATTATGTCCCCTTCAAAACCGTTCTTGCGCAAGTAATATGCTGTACTAGAACCCATTACTCCTCCGCCAACGATAATAATATCTGCTTTTTTCATCTTACTTTTCTCCCCCATCATTAATAATCTTATGTCTTGTATAAGAATTATATTTACTAAAAATCCAACATAAGAATCGCCCCTTAACTTTTTAATTACCTTTCCTCTATTTTAGTAGAAAGATTTTCATTGAAAATATTCATTGTGCATATAATTCTGATACAATAAAAAGTAGTAAGGATTCAGAAAATACAGAAATCTCATTTAAAACATAACAATATCAAGGAGTGAATGTATTGCAATTCTCTGGGCACTTTGCACAATCAGTCGTGGAACAAGTTTCTTCTATATTGGATATCCCTATCAGTATTACGGATCAAGCCGGAAAGATTATTGGTAGTACAGACAATAAGCGCATAGGTTCATATCATATGGTAACTCCGGAAGTAACCAAGTCAGGAAAAATGATGTTTTTTTCAAAAGAACAAACTACGGGACTTGTAAATGTCTTACCTGGAATTGCTGCTCCACTAAGTTTTCAACAACAAACGATTGGTGTGCTGGGTCTGATAGGGGAGCCCGCAACAGTTGAGCGCTATGTACAATTCGTACAATCTCATATCGAAATGCTTCTAATAGAAAATTTTCGCTCCAAATCGGTCATTTCCAAAATGGAAACGATTCAAAGTTTCATTCAACTGCTTCTTAGCTATAAAGAAGGACAAGATAGTAAAGAAATTCAAGGCTATTGCGAAATGCATGGATTTTCACTTGGTTTAACTAGACGTTGTATTTTATTGGACATTTCCATCACGACTAACCCGCCTTCTTCCATCCACCAAATGAAAACATTTACACAAACGGAACAAGAATTTTTCTTATGTTTAACAAATCTATTTGTTGAACATGAACAAGATATCGTTTTACCAATGCATTCCGGTCAATGGCTTATCTTAAAACACCTAAATTCAGAAGATATAAAAGCAGTAAAAAGCAAGCTAGATTATGCAACGGATTCTTTACAAGGATTTTTACAAAAAAGAGATTTAGACAAACATTTTATGATGTCTTATGGTGACTGCTTCACCACAATTGCTGGAATCCACCAGTCCTATGAACAAGCGAGAAAGGCACTAGCTATTGCAAGAAGAAATAAATTTCAACAGTCGATAGTCTCCATCGATGACTGGAATTTACTATCGTTAGCTTTAGTAGAAGAAATAAACCTACCTTCCAAGAAAACACTTGATAATTACATTGAAAAACTTAGCAAACATGCGAACGGATCAGCACTCATCGAAAGTTTCCTCGTCTATTGCGAAGAACAGCTGAACATGAGTCAAGCATCCAAAAAACTTTATATTCATCGCAACACACTAATATATCGGATTCAGCAACTTCAACAATTACTAAATATCGATCTCCAATCATTCAAACAATGCACACTTCTTTATTTGGCTTTGAAACAGTATGAATATAACCAATTGTGAGACTCTTCTCTTAACCGATATAGCAAATGTTAATTTTGAATGGAATGAAGAGAACGAAATGGGGATAATGCGACGTAAGTAAACGCAATAAATCCAATAAATGGATAATGGCAACTAATCGGGCATTGAAAGCAACCAATTCTAGCCGAAAAGCAACTAAATCAACTCAAAAGCAACCAGATCCGCCCGAGAGCAACCAAATTGTCAATCAAAGCAACCAGTTCTTAAAATAGCAAGTATACTCGGAGTGAGACAGCGATGATGAAGAAACGCTATCCCAATATCTCGTACAAAAAAACTGCCCACCCTTGAAAAAGCAAGGATAGGCAGTTTTTTTATGCTTATTAGTTGTTATCAATTTGTGCTCTTTGCAATTTACCACTGTAATCGACATAAACGGACTTCCACTCTGTATAAACATCCAGTGCAGCTACACCAGAATCTCTATGTCCATTTCCAGTCCCTTTAGTTCCCCCAAATGGAAGATGAATTTCAGCACCAGTTGTTCCAGCATTAATATACACAATACCGGTATCTAGATCCCGCATTGCTTGGAAGGCACGATTAACATCAGCAGTAAAGATGGAACTTGATAAACCAAACTCTACACTATTATTAACTTCAATTGCCTCTTCTAAACTAGTAACAGAAATAATAGAGACAACTGGTCCAAAGATTTCTTCTTTCGCAATTCGCATTTCTGGAGTCACATCCGTGAAAATAGTCGGAGCATAAAAGTTTCCACCATCTAACCCATTATCGGAAACTATATGTCCACCGACAAGTAAACGAGCGCCTTCCTCTTGACCAATTTGCACATACTCATGAATTCTTTCAAGAGAAGAACGATTAATAACAGGACCCACTTTCACCGACTCGTCCGCACCATCGCCTAGTGTCAATTCTCCAATACGTTCTACAAGTTTTTGTTCAAGACTCGCTTTCACCTCTTGATGAACAATGATTCTGCTCGTAGCTGTGCACCTTTGACCACTTGTACCAAATGCCCCCCATAAAATACTATCCACTGCAAGATCTAAATCAGCATCTGCTAATACTGTCACCGCATTTTTACCGCCCATTTCAAGAGATGTTCGTTTTAATAACTCACCAGCACGTGCATTGATAGCACTACCGACTTCATTCGAACCAGTAAAAGAGATCAGATCTATACCTGGATGTTCGACCATAGCATTTCCTACAACACTTCCTGAACCGTTAACAAGGTTTAGTAGGCCATTTGGTAGACCCGCCTCTTCATAAATTTTAGTAAACTCATAAGCGGTCATTGGGGTTTCCGTTGCCGGTTTCCAAACAACTGCATTTCCAGTTACAAGTGCTGGCAGTGACTTCCAGGAGGCAATCGCAATTGGGAAATTCCAAGGTGTGATTAAACCCGCTACCCCAACTGGTACTCGCATACTCATGGCAAATTTATTGCGAAGCTCCGATGGAACGGTATCACCAAATTGACGACGACCTTCCCCTGCCATATAAAAGGCCATATCAATCGCTTCTTGCACTTCTCCTCTTCCCTCTTCAATCACTTTGCCCATTTCACTTGTTAATACTTGTGCAATTTCTTCTTTACGTTCTTTTAAAAGGAATGCAACTTTATATAAAAACTCTGCTCGTTCAGGGGCAGGAACTAGACGCCATTCTTTTTGTGCCTTCTTAGCTGCTTGAACCGCACGATCTACATCTTCTTTCGTCGATTGTGTCACTTCTCCAAGTACTTCTCCATTTGCAGGGTTTAAAATCTCTACATATTTCCCTGAAGATGATTCGCTCCACTCGCCGTCAATGTAATTTAGATATTTTT
Organism: Psychrobacillus sp. 05T411; assembly: GCF_056396485.1. Classification (NCBI taxonomy): domain Bacteria; kingdom Bacillati; phylum Bacillota; class Bacilli; order Caryophanales; family Bacillaceae; genus Psychrobacillus; species Psychrobacillus sp. 05T411. The sequence goes on from NZ_JBFTLO010000001.1 coordinate 241,490, forward strand.
TCATATAAATTCCTCCCATTTTTAGAAAACTATTTTGTACCCTACCACTTATAAATTTTCTTTAATTCTATTGATAGCTTCAAATAATCTTTCATTTGGAACGGATAAAGATAGACGGAAATAGCCCTCACCAGAAGGACCAAAAGCATTTCCAGGTGTAAGGATAACGCCAGTTTTTTCGAGCACCTTCGTAACAAATTCAGAAGATGTGTAACCTTCTGGGACTTGCGCCCATATGAAGAAGCTTCCTTTAGGTGGATGGACCTTTATTCCAATAGACGCTAAGCCCTCTATCGTTGCGTCCATCCTTTCTTTATATATGCTATTATGTTCGGCAATACAACTTTGATCACTGTTTAGCGCAAAAGCTGCCGCCTTTTGAACCGCTGTAAATTGACCGGTATCTGTATTACTTTTGAGTATAGTAAGCGCTTTAATAATTTCTTTATTTCCAACAACGTATCCGATTCGCAGTCCGGTCATATTATATGTTTTGGAAAATGAACCAAACTCAACCGCAACATCTTTTGCCCCCGCCACTTGGAGAATACTTGGGGCTGTATAACCCGAAAAGGTAACCATATTATAAGCAGAATCATGTGCGATCGGGATGCCGTGTTTTATGGAAAATGCAACAGCTCGGTTGAAGAATTCTATGTCAACAGTAGCTGAAGTTGGATTTCCTGGATAATTTAGAAACATAAGTTTCGATTGTTCCAAGATATGCTGAGGAATTAAACTAAAATCCGGTTCGAAATTGTTTTCCTTTAACAAAGGCATATCATAATACTGACCATTTGCTAGTAAAGTAGCCATTCTGTATACAGGATAGCTCGGATCTGGTATTAATACGTAATCACCAGGATCAATGAGTGCAGGGATTAAATGCGCAATCCCTTCCTTGGATCCTATTAGCGCCAAAATTTCCGTTTCAGGATCAAGATCTACATTGTATTGTCTTGAATAAAAATCGGCTACCGCTTGCCTATATTCTACACACCCTATAAAACTAGGATATTTAAAATTACTCGGCTCTTTCAGTTCTTCCGCTAATTTATCCACGATATGGGGAGGTGTCGGAAGATCAGGATCACCGATTCCCAGATCGATAACATCAACTCCCGCCTTCATCATTGCAGCTTTTTTCTTATTGATTTCTGCAAACAAATAAGGTGGAATTTGCCCCATTCGATTCGATTGATAATTCACAAAGTCACCTACCTTTTTTGAATTTTCATCTAACTAACTGTATTCCTACTTCCAATTTACAGATTTCCAACGACCAATACTATAGTTGTATTGCACAAAGATCCGCTCAAAAACATAAGGAAATTTCATATATATTGTACATATAGGAAAACATGACTCATAAAACATCACTTCTACTTAAAAGATTTTTGAAATAACAAAAAACTACTATTTGCTAAAATCATGGAGGTAGGTATCATGATCACAATTACTACAAATGAAATCAGCTCCGTCATTGGATTAAATGGAACAAAGACATTAAAAATATATTGCATGAATTTCCAAAGAATGATGAATATAACTACTGATAATAAAAAAAGCATTAGTTTAGCTGTAATATCTCTCATTTCCCCCCTCTTTTCGTTAACAAAGTACAGATGCTATTTGTCGCAGTTGAAGAGAACATTAAAGCAGTGCAACACTATCCTGTTTAGACGATGAAACCTGTTTGCCCTTCGTCATTTCAACGGAACAGAATACTATTTCTGAAAAAAACAAAAAAGAAAATTGCCACACCTGGTAATAGGTTATGCACACTAACTGCAAAAAAATGATAACTTATCTTATATATAATTTCTGGATGCAATTTAAATTTCCCTTCCTCAACACTCACTTAAAGTAACTTCACCAACACAGTAAAAAGCGGATTTTAGTTACACTTCACCTGTCATTACGTTATAATAGCAGCGTATATTAAAAAAGACTGCTCGGTGCGACAACACCAAACAGTCTTGTAATAAAATAGTATCGCTTCAAAGGCGATCAGCAATTAGGACGAGTAAACCTTCCCATGCTTGCTAGGCTTCAGGGGCGGTTTACTTTTTTTCTTTGGAAAAAGTAAGAATGTAAACAACTCGTTTATTACGTATTTGTCTACATTCTTAAAATGTTTATATTTGAAAGTCAATTAACCGATAAGGGTTTTAATTATTTCCTTTGTAATTGATGGAATGATCTCAGTTGAGTATTCAATTTCCATACGTTCATATCGTTTGTGCGCATCATAACCATACGGTCCAATATTAATAGCAGGTACATTTATCTCTTTTATGTCCTCATAATTTACGTAATGCTTTGTACCCMAAGCAGGATTATTATTAATCACTGATTGGATAGATTTTTCATCATCTTTCAAAGCAACACAACTCATGTCGCAAATATAAGGGAAATAATTTTTAGAAACAATTGGGTATTTGTATTGCGGTTGCACGGTTTCTATAGCCTGATCTAAAGCGGAGATCAGATTTTCTTCGTTTTGATTTTTACCTGTAAGGTCCAAGCAAGGTGAATAAAGGGATGAATAAAGCAAAATAATTGCTGGACTTTGATCTTTCATCCATTTCCATTCCTCTTCCACAACCCTAGCTGCGAACATTCTCGTATCTAAGCTATCGTCTAGTAGTAAATTCGCTTTAAATTTATTCATATGTTCTACAAAAACATTCCCATGTTCTTCTTTTAATGATTTCGTCATTTCTTCGTACAAAATTACTCTTGATTTCCATGGTAATTGCTTGAAAGGTTGCTCACTTAGTTTACAAAAACTTTCATATCGTTCATTTAAAGTTTTGATAGCGTTTTCAAAAGCGGTTACTGCTTGTTCCGTAAGTTTGGTTAAAACCTCTTGAGGAGACCATGAATGCACGAATAGATTAAAATATACATAAGCCGAAAGTGCAGTTTGCACTGTATAGTTAGGTTTTAAATCCATTTGCTTTAAAGAAATTGGAGGAGCAGGTGTTTCACCTAAATGGCGATCACATAATTCCGGATTATAGCTAATTTGTCTTGTTAATTCCGCTGCAATATAATTTGGATCTAATCCCTCGAAGGCAGAACCAACATGTGTTTCCGCTCCAGTAATGAAAAAAGAAGGAAGTAATTTACCAACAGTTCCCTTATAAATATAACGATTCACATCCCCGTCATATAAAGGAGAAACAAAATCCGAATTTATTAGTCCTATATATTCGAAATTACGCTCTTCTTTCCATTTTTTCAAATCTTTAAGTCCTGATAAAACACCTTTGGAACTTACCTCTTCGTCACATTCAGAAAAGAAAACTAGATTTCCAGCTAATTCCTCTGGGTGTTCAGAGAAATATTTTAGCAGTGACATATGGCTAGCTACACCACTTTTCATGTCTAATACACCTCTACCAAAATACCATTCTCCTGAGTCTAGCTGTTTTTTTACTAAATGTGGGAGTTGTTCATCTTGTAATTTTATCATTAGCTCTTCTGGATTACATGCAACATTTTTTAAATTTGTATAATCATCGATACCAACTGTATCTAGATGCCCCATTAGGATAACTGTTTTTTTGTTACTTTTCTCCTTTGTGCCTTCTACAAATGCCAAGACATTATATCTTTCCAATTGGTCTTCACTTGTTTTTGAAAGTATTACTTGGTCAGGTTTTTGGAGAAAATAAGGCATCTCAGCAATCATTTTATATATTTTCTTAGCCGCATCGATTTCGCCTGACGTTTCTACAATACTTTCCACTTTTACAAGTTCTTCCGTCAATTTTAATACTTCATTTTTTATAGAAATCATAATTCATACTCCTTTTCTGGACACTTTACATACTAGACTTATTATATCATTAAGAGAAGGCTTTCTTTTTTAATTTTCTGCCTACTCCTCCCGTATCTAATCTTTTCTCAAGGTAATTGAGTAATAGAGTGAATATTAATACTAATGCTAAATAATAGAAACCTACAACTAAGTAAGTCTCAAATGGCATATAGTTTTCAGCTGAGGCTGTTAGTGCATGACTGAATAGCTCTGTAACAGCAATATATGCAACAAGAGAAGAATCTTTAAGACCGATGATAAATTGATTACCTAATGCAGGAATCGCTCGTTTGAAAGCTTGAGGCAAAATTATCGTACTCATTGTTAAAGGTGCAGTCATTCCAAGCGATCGTGCTGCCTCGTTTTGACCTCTATCAACAGATTGGATTGCCCCTCTGAAAATTTCTGCTAAATATGCACCAGAATGAATCCCTAATGCAACCGCACCAGCGATAAAATCACTTAAAACAATAACACTGGAAATTCCGTAATACAGAAACATGATTAATACTATTAATGGAAGACCACGAACTATAAAGATATAGAAATCAGCTAGTTTCACAAGTATCCAAATATTCGATACTTTAAAGAAGGCAAATACTAATCCTATTACAGTTGCAATTACTAAAGAAACAGCTGTTATAGATATCGTTATAGTAGTTGCTTCTAAAAAAGCAATTCCATGTTTTTGGATAATGGACACAATACTTTCGATGAATTTCATTGTAAGTTATCTCCTTTACAAAGGGATCATATAGTTACTCTTTTAGTCCTCCATTATATTTACACCAAACCATTTCATACTTATTTTTTCGTAAGTACCATCTTCTATAATTTCAGCAATCGCTTCATTAATCTTATCTAATAAAGCTTGATGATCTTTATTAATTGCTACAGCAATTTCTTCTCTATTTAGAACACCATCTACCGTTTTTATTTTCATTCCCTGTTCCTTGATAGCGGAGACTCCCACAATTTTATCAGTAATGACTGCATCGATACGTCCTGGTATTAAATCTTGTAAAGCAAATATTTCACTTGGGTATCCTTTCACTTCGTTCGATAATGTTTCTGCTACTTCTTTATGTGTGCTTGCTTGCATTACACCAACTGACTTCTCACCCAAATCATCCTTGGATTTAACGGTGTCGTTTGTTTCTGCGACGAAAATTTGTGCACCGGAAATGTAATATGGGTCAGAAAAGTCAACTTGTTTTAATCGTTCTTCTGTAGCAGTCATACTTCCTATGATTACATCATATTTATTTCCTTTTAACCCTTGAAGTATTGTTTCCCAAGGATTTGTTACCGGATTTGGTTCGAGCCCAATACGTTTTGCAATTTCGGTTCCAATTTCAACATCAAAGCCAACAAGTTTGTCATTATCCTTATAGTTTAATGGTTTAAGTAACCCACTCATCGCAAAAGTTAGTTTTCCATCATGCACTAATTTCAAGTCCTCTTCACTATCTTTCACGTCAGCACTTGCATTCGATGAATCTTCCTTGATACCGCATCCTGCTAATAACAAAATAAGAGTTGTGCATAATATCATTACAGCGAATAAAGAATTCTTTTTCATCATTTTTCCTCCATCTCAATATTTACAAACTATTTGTTATTTCTTATAAAACTTTCGATAGAAATGCCTTTGTTCGTTCATGTTGAGGTTTACTGAATAATTGGGTTGGGCAGGCCTCCTCGATGATATAGCCTTCATCCATAAAAATTACACGATCCCCTACCTCACGCGCAAACCCCATTTCATGCGTAACAACAACCATTGTCATTCCTTCTTTGGCAAGTTCTTTCATCACATTTAGAACTTCTCCAACCATTTCAGGATCGAGTGCAGAAGTCGGTTCATCGAAAAGCATTACTTTTGGTTCCATTGCAAGTGATCTAGCTATTGCAATCCTTTGTTTTTGCCCTCCGGAAAGCGAGTCAGGATAAGCTTCTGCTTTATCAACTAAGCCCAACTTTTCAAGAAGACCATATGCTATCTCTTCTGCTTCTTTTCTGCTTTTTTTTCGTATTTTCATAGGGGCAATAATAATATTCTCTAAAACTGTCTTGTGGGGGAATAGATTGAACTGCTGAAAAATCATCCCGATATCTTCTCGTACTTTATTAATATTAATTTTTTTATCTGTAAGATTAATTTCATTTAATAGAATGGTTCCAGAAGTTGTCTCTTCTAATTTGTTTAAACAACGCAAAAATGTTGATTTTCCTGATCCAGAAGGTCCTATGACAACAACTACTTCTTTTGGATTTATTTCCACATTTATATCTTTTAGTACTTCTAAATCCCCAAAAGATTTTTTCAAGTTCTTCACTTTTATCACGTGAGACACCACCTTACTTTTAATATCAATGACTCCCCATTAACAGGCTATATAGATGCGTTAATGGGGAGAAAACCTTATGACTTTATTTTTTCTATTTCTTTACTCTTTTTTAAATACGATCTCCATGTAATTGCCCATTTTTCAGGGTTTTCAAAGAAATCTTGCTCATCTACTCGGTGAATAGTGCTATTATAAGGTGCATTTTTTACTATTTCAGGATTTTCATAGGCTTCATTTGCAATATGTGTTAATGAAGCAATGTACTCATCTAAATCTGATTTAGATGTTGACTCTGTTGGTTCAAGCGTAAACGGCTCAGGTACCACATATGGATGATGGCTGGTCCAATACTGGTGTGCGAAATCAGCCATTCTCCTTGAGATATCATCAGTTGTTACCCCTGTTTCTCTCGCCAACTGTTCCCAGCTATACCGCACTTGCTCCAATCGTTGACCATTAATATATGGAGCACTCGCACCACGAATTTTTTGAATATGATGATACAGGTAATTGTTATTCAAGACAGCGATTTCAGCTACATCTTTTAATCCTTCTGCACCAAGTGAACGAATCCAGGCATATGCACGGACGACCATTTGAGGCACTCCCTGAAATGAACGAACTTTTCCAATGCTGTGCTTCATATCACTATTTAAGATATATTGATCTCCTTGTTTTTCAACAATAGGACCAGGCAAAAACTCTTTTAATTTTGTAACTACACCTAGCGCCCCTGTTGCAGGGCCACCGCATGCGTGTGGTGTAGAGAATGTTTTATGAAGATTGAAGAAACACATATCAAATCCTGCCTCTTTGGCTCTCGTAATTCCTAACAAACCGTTTGCATTCGCTTGATCGTAATAGCAAATACCTCCTGCATCTCGAACTACTTTTGTAAATTCTTTAATACGCGTATTGTAAATACCTGTATCCTCAGGATTCGCAACGACAAAACCTGCTGTACGCTCAGACACAACTTCTTTTAACTTTTCAAGATCAGGAAAGCCATCTTTATCGGGATATAGTGTAATAATTTTATATCCTTTTACAGCTGCAGTTGCAGCTTGAGATGGGTGTGAAAAGATAGTTGTTATAATTTCGTCTCGTTGCTCGCCTTCCCCATTACTTTCATGGTAAGCACGAACAATGGAAGCCATCGTAAACAATGACTGAGTCCCACTTCCCGGCTGAAATGAAAAGTGATTCATACCAGAAATTTCTCTCATGCATAGATCCAATTTATGTGTTACTTCTAAAAGACCCTGCACTGTACTAACGTCTTGTAGTGGATGAAGCTCTGTCATTTTAGGAGATGATGCGATTTCTTCATTCACTTTAGGTGAATATTTCATTGTACAAGTACCTTGACCTATCTCAACGTTAAAAGCTGCTCCTAGTGTTTCCTGAGAAAGTCTTAGGTAATGTCGAAGAACTCTATTTTGCGAAATTTCAGGTAGTTTAGGTGCCGACTTTCTTATTAATGATGCAGGTAGAGCCGATATCCCATCACCTACACAATCTACAATTTCACACTCAACCTCCGGAAGCGTGACACCTCTTTCACCACTGTTATGAAGTTCAAAAATAACCGGTTCATCCCATTTTGCCTGATGAAAATTTCGCACTTTATGTTCACGATTTATTTTTTGCATCGTCAATCATCCTTTTCTATTTATTTCCCTTTGAATTTAAGCACTGTTTAATATTTGAAACGAGGTAGTCTATATCATCTTTTGTATGAATTTCTGTAATACAGAATAGAGCACTTTGTTGTAATTCAGGAAAATCTTCCGAAAGGTCCTTCCCTCCAAAAATTCCGTTATCAAGCAAATACTTATTAATCTCTTTAACTGACTTTCCTGTATAAGAGAAGTCAACAACGAATTCTTTAAAACTAGTAGACTCAAATCGTGATGCAACGACATTTKGAATACTACCTATCTGTTGCATTGCATATTGAGATTTTTGCATTATAGATTTACCTAGTTCATACATTCCATCTGGTCCCATTAGGGATAAATAAACTCCCGCAGTAATTCCCCAAAGCGCTGTCTGTGTACCAACAGATTCTTTTCCTTTTTCTCTTTGTGCAAAGGAAGTTCGATCATAGTAGACATCTCCAAACCCATATTCACCTTCTACAACTGTAGGTGCAATTCCAAATAATCTGGATGGGTATTCTTGCACAAATTTGATATCATCGTGGGTTGCAATGAACCCTGATTGACCACCACCATAGTTCATATGCATTCCTAGTGGTTGAAGGTCACCACAAACAATATCAGCACCATAGTGACTAGGTGGTTCGACAATACCTAGAGAGCTTGGATCCACTCCAACAATTGTTATAGCTCCTTGTTTTTTTGCGAGTTTACTAATTTGTTGACCTTGTGTTTCTAAAAATCCTAAGTAGGAAGGATTTTCAAAGTAGACAGCAGCTGTATTAGACGAAAGCTTTTTTTCCAAATTTTCCAGATCAATTTGTCCAGAGTCTTCTTTATAGTCAATCAAATGGACATTTAAATTTGGTGAGCAATAGTTTTTAATTACTTTTAACCTATCAGGAGATATTGTTTTAGGTAGTAATACATCCGTTCGATTTGTAATTCTACCTGCCATGCGAATCGATGTAGAAGCTGCTTGCGCCCAGTCAAAGGTCGGTACATTGACAACATCCATATCAACTAATTCAGCCATTAAACTCTGATACTCAAAAAGTGCCTGATATCGACCATGGTCTTCATATGGATCTCCAGCATAACCAGTTAAAAATTCGGCACGAGAATTGATTTCATCACAAATTGCAGGGACAAAATGATTCCAACAACCAGCACCTAAAAAGTTCAAATACTCAGTCGTACTAACATTTTTTGACATCAACCTATTCATATATCTGCGAAGTTCATGCTCTGAAAGCGCTTTCGGAATATCCATGTCTTCACGGTAATGCAGCTCCTCTGGAATCCCAGCAAATAGCTCCTCAACTTTCTTTACTCCAATATCTTTTAACATTTGCTCTTTGATTTCAGGTACTGTATTTGGAATATAAGGATGTGCAACTTTTTTCAATTCTTTCATAACAATTTCCTCCTCATTTATTATGCTAGGCCTCCGCCATCAACTGTAAGAACTGTTCCCGTCACCCAAGAAGCCATATCACTAGCCAAGAACAGTACACCTTTCCCGATATCTAATGGGGTTCCAATTCTATTTAGTGGTCTATCAACTGCAGAAGATGCTAAAAAAGTATCCTCATCATGTTTTAATTGTTTTGCTTCATCTCTTAAGAGAGGTGTGTCTGTATCCCCTGGACAAATACAATTCACTCGAATATTTTGTGGCCCATGATCAATAGCCATTGCTTTTGTTAAATTCACAACACCTGCTTTTGCCGCACAGTAGGACGCTGCCAAGTCTCCACCTTTCAATCCCCATCCTGACCCAGTATTAACGATACTTCCCCCACCGTTTTTATCCATGATAGGAATAATATATTTTGATAGAAGAAATGCCCCTTTTAAAGAAACATTTAATACTAAATCCCAATCTTCTTCTGTATGATCGACTACCGTTTTTCGGCGAATGACTCCTGCATTATTAAAAAGTACATCAATTTTACCGAAGTCATCTTCAATTTTTTTAGCAGTTGCTTTGCAGTCTTCCGAAGATGTTACGTTGCATTTGTAAAATTTTGCGTTTACGTCTTTACTATTTATATCTGCAGCAACTTTTTTTCCTTGCTCTTCGTTAATGTCTATTAAGGCTACTGAAGCCCCAAGTTCCGCAAATAAATTTGCAGTAGCTAAACCTATCCCAGATGCAGCACCTGTAATAGCTACTACTTTATTTTTTATCCCTAATAAGTCTTCGTAATTCAAATTCAGTCCTCCCCTTTCTACGTAAATAATATTGCAATTTGTATGCCAACTTTTAAATTTAAAAAATATATATTAAACAAAGAAGATTGCTAACTCGTAGAAATAATCACCTGAATAATTAGTGACATAGATGACAAAAGGTTCGCTATTTTGTCATCTATGTCATTTCTATTAAACTTTTGAGATTATGCTAGCTCTCCACCATCAATTGGAATATGTTGTCCTGTAATATACTTCGCTTCTGAAGATGCTAAGAAAGCAAATAATCCAGCAACCTCTTCAGGTTGAGCATGTCGTTTTAATGGAATTTTCTCATTTACCTGCTCTAATGCTTCTGGGGTATATTCCGCAATTTGCATTGGAGTAAGTACATACCCTGGACAAACTGTATTCACACGAATTGTTGGTGCTAATTCCAATGCCATAGTTCGTGCTAAAAGATTCACACCAGCTTTAGATGCATTGTAATCCGCATAATTGGGGTGACCAACTAAACCATTAGTAGAAGCTGTCATTAAAATAACTCCATTTTCTTGTTTAATCATTCTTTTTGCTGCTTCTTGTGCAGCATAAAATATACCATTCAGATTAACTCCAATTACTTTATTCCATTGTTCCGGAGTGATATCAAGAAAACTAGATCGTACACTTATGCCGGCATTAGCAATAAGAATATCTATAGCGCCATTCAAGTGATCAATCTTTAAAAATGCATCACGTACGCTTTCGTAATTACTTACATCAGCAACGATTCCATGTTTAATATTCGGATACTCACTCAATATTCTATCTAACGATTCTTTATTGTTATCAATAATAGTGACAATAGCTTCTTCATCTGCAAATCGAAGAGCAGTAGCCAAACCAATTCCACTCGCGCCTCCCGTTATAACAACACTTTTATTTCTTAGACTTTCTTGATAATTGCTCATGTTTGAATCCACCTTTCGTATTTCAGCATATTATTTTGTTTAAAGATTACATTGTTAGTAATTTCCTCATCTACTTCCTCCATAATTATTCAAGGTACAAATATTTTTGCACCGCTGAATTTTCTGAAACTGTATATACATATCAACTATGCAATTTCTATGCCAACAAGAGTAGATGAACTACAAGGCTGATGATAAATAGGAAATAAGTCAAAATCAAAAGGGATAACAGTAAAATCCTTATGACACTATTGACAAAAGACATGACATGACATAATCATTATTTTATCGTTGATAATTCCGAATTTTATGAATACAATTAATTTTTAATGGAGATAAATTTATAGGGGTGATTTAGTGATTTTACTAAGTTCAATTTCAAAAGTGATTCAAGCATTTTCAGGACTTCTACAAGTCGATATTGCCTGTTTTGATAAAGCGGGGCGTTTAATAGCCGCTACCGAGGATTATATTAACCAAAAAGGAATGAAGGTACATGCTCCTTTTTTTGATAAAATATACGGAAATCACATCACTCTACTTCATCAGCCAGGTGATATGAAAATGTGTGAAGGATGCCATTTTTTTAATAATTGCCCTTCGAAAGCAGAACTTATTCAAGATATGATGTTAAATGGTGAAAAGTTTGGATATCTTTCATTCGTTAGTCTATCCCATCAAAATAAAAGTGTGTTAATTGAACAAAAAGACTTCTACACTGAATGGTTAACTCGTTTAAAAGATATCATTATATCCATTTTGAGGGATTCTAATGAATTTAAAAGCAACCTATCTCCTATTTATACTTCAGGTAACTATATTTTTGGAAACAGTCAAGCATTTAAACATATTACAGAATTAGTGAAGAAAATACGAAATAGTACATCTACAATACTCATTACAGGTGAGACCGGTACTGGGAAAAGTATGTTGGCAAAGTATATTCATGAAAATAGCACAGTGAGTAGCGGACCCCTAGTAGAAATAAACTGTGCAAGTATACCAGAGAGTTTATTTGAAAGTGAATTATTTGGTTACGATAGCGGTGCGTTTACAAACGCTAAAAAGGGTGGCAAAAAAGGCTATTTTGAATCTGCGGATAACGGAACATTATTCTTAGATGAAATTGCAGAGCTTCCCATCCACTTACAATCTAAGCTATTGAAAGTTTTACAAGATGGGATAATCCAACGGGTTGGCGGAACTAGTATCAAAAAGGTTAATGCAAGGATAATCGCCGCTACAAATCAACCACTGGAAGAATTAATACAAGAAAAAAAGTTTAGATCAGACCTATTTTATCGTTTAAACGTGATTCCAATTACGATACCACCTTTAAGAGAAAGGCTATTAGATTTGCCTTTACTAGTAGAAGAAATGAAAGAAAACTTGAGACATAGATCCGGTAAACATTTTAACTCATGTACTAATGGTTTTATGGAAGTGCTATCTAGCTACCACTGGCCAGGTAATTTAAGAGAACTTGAAAACGTTATCGAATATAGTATGAATTTTGAATCAGAAAATCATTTAAGTGAACAATCACTTCCCCCATACCTTTTAGCATGTTGCACAGATGTTCAGAGCCCACCAAAGAATGTAGATTTAGTAGATGCAGAAAGAGAGATAATAACCCAAAAACTTAATGTCTATGGGTCCGATTACAATGGAAAGCAACAGGTTGCAAAGGATTTAGGAGTTAGTATTCGAACACTTTATCGAAAGTTGGAAAAGCATCAAATTCTGTCCTGATTAACTTTATCTCATAATATTAGCGTCAATTGAATGGCATAAAGCTATAAGTATTTCTCAATAGTTCTGCTGGTATTATGCCATTCAATATTTCCACTCTCAATTGCTATACAATAGAATATTTATTCAAGAAGATATTTTAGAGGATCAGATGATGATGAAAGAATTCATTGATCCGTCCACAAGTGAAGAGATGTAACCAAGAAAGCGAAAAAATAGAACAACTTTAGTGGTCATGTGAATGCGGTGTCCTGTTGGCGCACCTTTTCAGTATGCCTTTAGACATGGGCTCTAGTATCCCGGTGCTTAACGCGCAGAGAAAGAAGCTAGGACATAACTAACCTGCCCTTTATAAAAAGCCAAATTATTTTTAATTTATGTAAGCAATAAAAATCGAAAACCCAATTTTTACGAAACAATAAATTTGAGTTTCAAGGATAGTTCGTTTTTTTATTTACTGAATTCTTTTAGTCCCAACTTCACTGATTTAATACATTGTAAACCTGAACTGATTGAAGAATTACTGACCAAAAACACTAAATCCAAGCTATTCTATTGGTGAAATTTGTAAAAGTGTAAGTCGGATAACCATTTAAGTTTCTTGCATAGAACACTGCAGTTGCCGTCTTAAAAAATAAATATATTAATCCCCAAACTTTAAAACCTAGAGTAGCGATAAGAAGAAATGCTAAAGGTAAAATCAGTATGGATGATAATAAAAGTAAGTGTGATTTTGTTTTATTATTAATTGTTACCGAAGTTAAAATAACAAGTGGGAGTAATTATTAATGTTAAAAATCACTGCATGAAACAACTATAACCTATCATAAAATAAATCGGTCGCTATCATCACTCTAGATATAAACAAAATTATTTTCTTAATCTCATTAAATTACTACCATTAACATCCGTTGTAAATCCGAACTTTTCATAGTAGCCAACTAATCTATCAGGACAGTAAAGTTCCAGCCTATCGACTTCTCGAACAAGCGGATGTTCCAAGATGTAGTTCATTAAAATCGTACCTATTCCATTATTTCTGAAATTTTCTTGAGCCATCACATCAAATATAAACGCCCTATATATAGTGTCAGTAATTACTCTAGCAAATCCTACTAATTCTTCCGTTTCATTATTAATCAAACCTATCACTACACTACTGTTGTTCACCATTTTTCTAATTTCCGGAAGCTCACGATGCTGCGTCCACCATTCGTTTTTAAATAATCTTTGTAATTCTATTAATTGATTTTCGTCTAACTTCTCTACAATTCCATAATTCATCTTAGAGTAGCTCCTTTAAATCGGTTTTACTATGACTTTACTACTTTTCCGAAGTCAGTCTATTTAAAATGATTCGCATGGAACTCAACTTTTTTGTGCGAAACGCATTTTACACAAAGACCAATTCAATGTAATGTTTTGAATTTCATCAGATATATCCCATGAATTATCGACCAATCGTAACTCCACATTTCCTGCAATCATTTTGTTATACGCGATTTAGACATATAGTAAGCACTTACAGTGAATAACTGATTGATCTCGCCTGTTGCAATCATAGCTTCCATATCATGTAAATCAACCAAATGTACATCAATAAATTCTGTAGGATCTAGTTCTTGATCAAAGGCCTCAAATGCATCAACGATTAAAAAAGTAATTACTTTATTCGTTTGTGTTGCCGGATTAACATAAAACTCCCCTAATAATATAGGCTTCTCTTCTGAAATAAATCCCGCTTCTTCTCTTATCTCTCTTAATATAGCGTCTTCATACGTTTCATCTTCCTCAGGTTTACCAGCAGGTATTTCTAAAAAGAATTCTTGTGCAGCATATCTATACTGTTTTACTAGGACAATCTTTTTCTCTTTTGTGAGAACGATTGCATTGACCCAATCTGCATATTCGTTGACGTAATAATTCTCTATTATTTGCCCATCCGGCAGTTCACAATCATCTCTCCTCAAATTTCCAAATGGTGTTTTAAAGACATAGCTTGAATCAAGTGTTTTCCATCTGTTCATCTAATATTCTCCTAACGATTTATACTACTTTGTTTATAATTAGCCGCAACAACAGCCACTGAATTTTTAAACACCGACTTTGGAATACCGTTCTACTCTGCTAAAAAAATTCATACAAACCTTCATCAAAATACGTAAACTCTTCTGATGTTATAGTTTGAAGTCCATAGCCTTTATAAAATGCATCGATCATTTCTTGACTGTTTCGAATAGACCGGGTAGCTAGTGCAATATCATAACGTGGATCTCCATATGCAGCTGCAGCCAAATCAATCAACATATGTACCTTTCCATTTAAAACGAGCACATTATCAATTGTACAATCACCATGAATAAGCGTTTGTTTAGAAGGTATAGGTTTTTGCTTTTTTAATTTCTCAAGTAATGCTTGATCACCATCTACATCATAGTTTTGCAAATTATATGTAGCAACCTCTAATTGTTGATCTAACCAAGGTGTTTCTGTAACCCATGAAGCAGGTGGTTGTGTTTCGTGTAATTGCTTTAAGAGCACACCGAAACTTTCCATTATTTCAAGTTTTCCTGAATCGTGCAAAGTTTGTTGGAGAGCTTCCCTTAATGGAATTCCATTTTCCCGACTCATGAGTAAATAGCTCTCATCTGTCGTTTCAGTAAATTGATAGAAAATAGGAATTGGCAAGTTTGTAACTTCATTTAGGTAGTTCATTGCATCTGCTTCCTTTTTCAGCCAATCCCGATAAGGTGACTTTTTTGCAATCTTGCAAACAAATTGTCCGTTATCAGTATGTAAGAATATTACTTCTGAAGTTGCCCCTTGCCTTTTGGGAAATGAAAATGACTGTACTTTACTTAATATTGGTTCAAAAAATGCTGAAATCGTCGGATTTATATGTTGATTCATAGGTAGCTCCTTTCAGTTTTAATTGTCCCTGTGCCCGATCAATTTTAATTTGTTCGGGTCACAGGGACAAAAGCACAAAAAATTGGGCTTCTACATATGATGCAAAGAATGTGCCTACATCACATTACTATTGGAAAAAGGCAGGTTGAGATATGGATTCTTCTATCGACTACACTTCCCCATCCACCCAGTTCACTTTTGATGTAAATAATAATCTTTTCTTTAAAAAAGACAATTTTAACTTTATGAATATTTTAGGAGTCGGGCAGCTTAACACACTGGACGGTTTATCATTAATCGATATTTTTCTTAGCACAAACAATAATATTGAACCACATTACCATCCAAATGCTTCCGAACTAGTATATTGTATTTCTGGCGCAATGGCAGTTTCCATCTTGAATCCATTTACCAAGCAATATCAACATTACACAATTACACCTGGTCAAGTAGCCAATATTCCACAAGGCTGGTGGCATTATCAAATGGCTACAGAAGAACGGACGCATGTACTTGCAATTTTTAATGCGTCAACACCTGAAGTAATCCTAGGTTCCGACATAATAAAATTAACACCATCGAACATTATGGCACACACTTACTGTATGGACGAAAATCAATGGAACGAAGCGATTGAACCTGTTCAAGCATCAACCTATATTGGACCACCAAAAAATTGCCACAAAGCAACCGGAAGTAACATGCAGTATTATCCAAACTATATACATCCTAATGTTAATCAGTGGTATCCAATTCAACCGTACACTCCGTATAACCACCCGACTTGTTAGCGTGTTACCCCTGAATTTTCTCTGGTTCACTAACCAAAAAATCGCTAAAATAATAAACAAAAGCTAAATAAAGCGGATAACTAACGAACTGTGCCAACAAGATTAGTCCTGTTACAGGAGCTGGTGTATCACCTCGATTTGTAATGGGAAATAGATTGGCGAATATGTATAAAAAGACTATTAAATAAGGTATCCAAAGAATGGCTGTCCAATATTTCGAATTTCTATTCCGCAGCCATTTTTTATTGAAAAAATAGACCAAATAAGTGAGTAGCACGAAGCCGGCGATATGTAAAACGCTAGTCAACAGGTTTACCGAGCCCGGTTCCCACCCACTGATACGCCAAATTCGATAAAAATTTAACTGTAATTCGATAGAAATGAATAATATAAATGCATAGAAAGCACTTACTAAATTCAGCGTCCAAAAATAATTCAATATGAAGAACTCCTTCCATATGTAGTAATATTCTCCATGTTATTAGGAAATCCTCCACCGAACGAGTTAATTTAACAAAAAAAGACTGCTTGATAAAAGAAATATCAATACAGTCCAAAAGCTTCTTAAATTGTTTCCCCTAATAATTGCTCTAAATCCTCTTTTGTAAATAAATAGTACTCATTACAAAAATGGCATTGGGCTTCTGCTTTCCCATCTTCTTCAATCATATCTTGTATTTCCTCTTGTCCTAAACTAATAATTGCATTTGCAATTCGATCTCTTGAACATTGACACTGAAAGTGAATCGGCATTCTTTCGAGAATACTTACATTGCCTGCACCAAGCACTTCCTCTAACATCTCTTCAGGTGTAAGTCCATTTTCTACCATCGAAGTAATCGAAGGGAGCTGTTGTAAACGATTTTCTATAATTTGAATCGTTTCATCTGAGGTTCCTGGCAATAATTGAAGGATAAAACCACCTGCCGCTTGAATCGTATAGTCCTCGTTTACCAGGACCCCCACACCAACGGATGAAGGCGTTTGTTCCGAATTCATAATATAAGAAGTAATATCTTCTCCAATTTCTCCCGTTTCAATAGGAACTTGTCCAACGAATGGCTGGTTCATCCCTACGTCCTTCGAAACAGAAAGAGTCCCGCTAGTTCCAACCGCACGCTTGATATCCAAATTACCTGACTCTGTCATTTCAAAATGGGTTTGCGGGTAAGATACATAGCCACGCACTTCCCCTTTTGCGTTTGCGTCGACAAGAATCGTTCCAATGGGACCTCCTCCATCAATTTTAATCGTTAATTTTTCTTCCCCTTTCATCATAGCGCCAAGGATGGCCCCTGCAGTCATAGAACGCCCAAGAGCTACTGATGAAGTAGGAAGCGTTTCATGACGGCGCTGTGCTTCACTAACTGTTTCGGTTGAGCGTATGGCATATGCTCTAACTTGATCTTGCAGTGCAATTGCTTTTACTACATAATCATTCATATTTATTCTCCTTTCACAAACAATTTAACGAAAAGCTTAACGATCTACATGCAAATACGATAATCTGTATTTCTTCAGAAGTAAACAGATTAAACTTCGCCAAAAAAGTCAATCTATTCACATTAAATTTGCATAGATATAACGATTCATTTTCGCTTTTTTTTTTAAATATGCTTATCATTTGTGACAATTTTATGAACTTATCGATTTTTGTCATCATGCGACAAAATTTGCATTTTATTTGGTTTACAATATAAAAGTTGGTTTGGAAACCACAGAAAAAACGGATATCTATTCGAGATTTAAAATATTGTTTGGAGGAAATACCGTGTTTAGTTACTTAGATGAAAAAGCTCTATTATTTCAAATTGCACTAAAAAGAAAAATCATGTACAAAAAAGCAAAAGACCATGGATTTACACACCCTACTGTCGTATCATGTAGCCAAGAACTAGACATATTACTAAATAAGTATCAAAAAATAGCCTCATAGAATTACTTTAAAAACCGATTTACCTTCCTTAATTGGAAGATAGTCGGTTTTATTTTGGATAAATATTTAACTAACGGGAAATCTAATTCCTGAGGTGACAATATGGCAAAAATTCTTCAGGCATTGCTTATCTTCTGGTTATTTTCACCATCCATTATTAATGCTGAAACGGACATATCAAGTGTAAAAGTTGCCTTTGAGAGGGACGGTTATTTATGGCTTAAAGACGATAACAAAGAAGTGAAAATCACGAACGAGAAAGCTACTTACAATTATCCTCCCGAGTGGTCATTTGATGGTAAAATGATTTTATACCAAAAGGAAGTACCTGGAAATATAATCAATTCCAACAAAACATCAAATGAATTATGGGTTTATACAATTCAAACGAAAACACATAAAAAAATCTTTTATGATGGCTATAATCCAAAATGGTCGCCAACCACAAATATCGTTGCTTTTACGGATGGTGGCGTATTAAATATATCGAATTTAAAGAGCTTCAATAACGTCGCCTTAGGGATAGATGATTATGAATGGCATCCGAACGGAAAAGGATTCATCACTTCATCAGGTGCTGTTCTCCGGCCAGATGGATGGACAAATCCAGTGATATATTCAATTGCTTTAGCAGTTAATTATATGAATATTAAAGACTTGACGAAAAATGTGAAAAAGCTGTTTGTCATTCCAAAAGAGATTGGTACGGACACAGTGAAAATCATTTCGATAAACGCTAATTCATTTCATTATTCGCCAAATGGCCAATGGATATCTTTTAGGGTGTCACCTACTGCCTCATGGGCTATGGATAGCGATATGCTTTGCATTCTTTCCTCCGATGGAAAACAATTTAATGTCATCGATGAGATGGCTTTAGGATTTGATTCAAAATGGGCATTTAACAGAAACTATCTTGGTTATATTGCAGGCGGTGGAAGGATTGTATATGGGTTTAATAACAAAAACTTAAACGTTACGGAACTTCCTTCTTTTCTTACCTTGGATCTTACACCTGAAAAGTACGCAGATATGGGTTTTTCATGGGTGAATGATGATTCATTCATTGTTTCTAGGGTACCAGAAACAGAATGGTCCAATGCCCCTACAAAACGTCCACAACCTTCTTTATATCTTGTTCCACTGTCTGGAAATGAACAAGTAAAGATAACTGCACCACCTAAAGGAAAAGGGGATTATCAACCAATATACCTACCTACTATTAACCAAATTACATGGTCGAGACAAATAGAGTACCTAGATAATACGTCCGAATTATGGAAAGCGGACCCAAACGGCAACAACGCGAAAGTTTGGATAGAAAATATCGGTGTATATAGTTTTTTTCCAGAAAAATAAAATAACGCACTTCTATACAATCGGCTTTTTAAGTTAGCCATAGTGTGTATAGTAGTGCGTTAATCTGTTATACAACGATAGCAAAGTTCGAAGCAAATGTCTGCTCTTTCTCAATTTGGATTGCTTGTAACTTCTGTACTTCGATTTTTCTTTGATTTGCACATTCCATATTATTCAGTTTGACAATATAATTTTTATCTATAAGGGATGCTAAAAAATCTGCATCTTTAAGCGAACTATTTAAACCAAAAGCTCCTGTTGGTGTCATCGTATGCACAGCGTCGCCGATCAAAGCAACACCGTTTTCCCCCCAACTTTCACTTGTAGAACTAAAAACATCTAATAACACAAAATCTTTCCATGATTGAATAGTATTATGGACCGTTTCTTCCAACTCTGGAAATGCTTCCACTAGTTGTTCAATAAAAGGAGTAAACGGTTGTTTGCGTAACTGTGGAAATGATCCTTCTACAATATTCCACCCTATTTGGATAAAACCTTTTGCTTGGGTAAACAAAGACAATTGCTTATCACCTATTAATGCCATTCTGATCGAAGGTTCCCAATTGTCAGGAGCTGGAATTCTCGCCCAAAGCAGGTCAAATCCATGTTTTCTAATCGTTGTATCAATTTCCGCTTTTTTTCGTACAGTTGAATACCGACCATCTGCACCAACAACGAGCTGACAGTCAATGACCATTTCTTCTCCATCATGGACCGCTCGAACCCCATTATAGTTGCCAGATTCATCCTTTAACAATTCGACCACTTTCGTATTCATCATCGAGCGATATGCTGGATATTCTTCTGCTGCTTCTAACAAGACAGATAACAAATGGATTTGTGGAACATGTATGCCTAAATGTCCTATTTGCGGATCTGGTAAAATAGTTTTAAAAGCTTTCCCACCATGCCAATATTCTAGTTTTTCCATACGGAGTAAACCTTGTTTTTCTATTTTCTCAAAAAGTCCATGCTCTTTTAAAATCGTCTCGCCTTCTTCATTTAAATGTTCACCGCGAAACGCCTTACCTACGGCCGCATGTTGTTCTAGTAGTATGACCGAAACATTTTTCTTTGCAAGTAAATACGCAAGCAATGCCCCTCCTGGTCCAGCTCCTACAATACATACATCTACTTTAAAATTCACTTAACAATCCTCCTGCTATGGAATATCAACCATTTTATCGTCAATTTATCCATTAAAACGTATAGCTTACCTATCGTAAGTTAGTATATAATTACAATCTACATTAGTCAAATGACAGACAATAGGAAAAAGCCGCACCTTATTTATTACAGGGCGACTTATACTATTCTATCATAACTATTTATAAATATCTCTGTCCCAAAATCGTTGTTGCGCAATAGCTTGGAGGAACATTTTATCGAAATCATCATTGTCTGAAGCAGATACAATTCCAGGTCCGGCTTTTGCAATTGATGCATCGAAAAATGGCACTCCTGTTGTCGCAACACCAATCGGTTTATAATGTTTGAACGCTTCGTCAATGAAATAAATTAAATCTGAATTAAATTTCCCTTGATTTTCAGCCGTTCCTCCTACTACATATATAGCGTCGAATAGTACAGGGGCTGTCGTGAGGAAGGTTTCATTCACTCGTACCTTAAAGCGATCTTTACTTCTAATTATTCCAAATTTCTCCCCAACAATCGTAAACTGCACACCATAGCGTCTTAGCGTTTTGACTACTGATTCCACTTCATCCACATCGAATCCATTACCAATGAGCACAGCAACTTTCAATGTTTGAGGGACTCTTCTTGTATTTGCTTGACTCAGTGCAGGGGAAGAAGCTGTTACTTGAGACTGCTGGCCAGTTGGTTTATTCACACCTAAATTGTCTGCCACAATACTTGCCATTTCTAAGTCGACATGCGCGAACATATCCACTACTTGCTGTCTAACATTTCGATCATTGACTTTCCCTACTTCGAAAGAGAATGCATTTATAATATGTTGTTTTTCTGGAGGAGACATGCTATTCCAAAAAAGCCTTGCTTGCGAAAAATGATCTTTGAATGACTCACTTCTTGCCTGTATAACTCGCCCTTCTACTTTTTGGTCGTAGTGGACAAAGCCACCTTCTTTTGCAGTACTAGTAGAAGGTGTGTTGTTTGCTAAGGAATTTTTGTGGTAGCTAACTTGCCCCACATTGATCGACTGGCGACTAAATCCATTTCGCTGATTATTATGGAATGGACAAATAGGACGATTAATAGGGATTTCTGTAAAGTTTGGTCCACCAAGTCGTAATAGCTGAGTGTCAATATAAGAAAACAGCCTACCCTGCAAAAGTGGATCATTCGTGAAGTCAATCCCAGGCACTAGATTTCCTGGGTGGAATGCCACTTGCTCAGTTTCTGCGAAAACATTGTCAACATTTCGATTTAAGGTCATCTTGCCGATTATTTTAACAGGCACTATTTCTTCTGGCCATATTTTCGTAGCATCTAAAATGTCAAAGTCAAAGATGAATTCATCCGCTTCGTTGATCATTTGCACACCTAGTTCATATTCGGCAAAATCACCATTTTCAATGGATTCCCATAAATCACGACGCTGGAAATCAGGATCTTTCCCGGCAATCTTTTGGGCTTCATCCCAAACAAGCGAATGGACTCCTAGAAGCGGTTTCCAATGAAATTTCACAAATCTGGCTATCCCTTGGGCATTGACAAGTCGAAAAGTATGAACGCCAAAACCTTCCATCACACGATAGTTTTTCGGGATCGTGCGATCAGACATATGCCACATAATCATAGCCGCTGATTCTTGATTGTTAGCAACAAAATCCCAAAAAGTATCATGTGCAGAGGCTGCTTGCGGCATCTCATTATGTGGCTCTGGTTTCACCGCATGTATAAGATCCGGAAACTTTAATGCATCTTGGATAAAAAATATAGGAATATTATTGCCAACAAGATCATAATTTCCTTCTTCGGTGTAAAATTTCACCGCAAATCCGCGAACATCTCGCACAGTGTCAGAAGAACCTGAACTTCCAACAACATTTGAAAATCTCGTAAAGACAGGTGTCTTAGTTCCGGCTTTTTGCAGAAATCCTGCTTTTGTATATTCCGTCATCGATTCATACAATTCGAATTCCCCGTGTGCAGCGTACCCTCTTGCATGCACAACTCTTTCTGGTATTCGTTCATGGTCGAAATGCGTAATTTTTTCTCTGAAATGAAAATCCTCCATAAGCGTCGGTCCACGAACACCAGCCTTTAGTGATTCTTCGTCGTTCGACACTTTTAAGCTTTGATTGGTCGTCATCTTTTTCCCATCATTATTCACTCGAAACTGTTCTAACTGAATATCCTTACTATTTGCACCCACTTTAGGTTTATCGTTTTCCGGCGTTTTATCCACTAAATCCCCTTTCTTGTATAGTTGTTTCATTCATTAAGCTCCATCTATACTATATGTAAGGAAGGTGGTACTTATTAATAAAATGATTAGTTGCTATTTTTGATTAAAAAAACGTTTACCTAATGTTTCAACAGTCTTAGGAAATACTGCATAAAGTTTGCTCGTAAATCGCATATACCCAGGCAAATCCACTTCTCGAACTGGGTGCTCGATTGCTTTCACGATAGCTTGGACCACTTTTTCTGGAGACAAAAGATGTTTGTTTAACTTTTCTCTATAGCTACCAGTTTGGTCAGCTAAGTCTAGAAACGGAGTATCGATTGGTCCAGGATTGATCGTCGAAACAATAATGCCGAATTGCTTTAGTTCCATTCGCACAGCATTTGCAAATCCAACAATGGCATGTTTGGTAGCTGCATAGACAGACGCTTTTGGAGTCGCAACCTTTCCTGCTTGTGAAGCAATAAAAATAATATGCCCAGTCCTTCTTTTTTTCATTTTCGATGCAAAAAATTTAGTCAGTTTCATCGGTGCAAGTACATTCACTTGCATCATTTGATCCATTGCTCTTTCTTCTAAATCCGTCACATATGCAAACGTTCCTACACCAGCACATAGGATTAGTATGTCAGGTGTGCCCATTTCTTGGAACAATTCGTCAAACGATTGGTCTACAGTTAAGTCGGCCTGTATTGTATGTATACCTACCCGTTTTAATTCTTCTAATGCTTGCTCATTTCTTCCAGTTGCCCATACTTCATGTCCTTGTGCGTGAAGTTTTTTGGCAAGCAAAAGCCCGACGCCACTCGTAGCGCCGGTAATACATATTTTCTTAAGCTTGCTCATACAACAAAATCCCTTTCTCATTTCGACGCTCCGTTATAAAGCCGTTTTCCATTAAATAATCGACTTGCCCAATTGTTTCGGAAAGCGTTAAACCTAATTCTTTTTCGTATACTTTTGGAAATAGCTCTTGCGTAAGTTCAAAAATTGTTTTCTCTCCATTTTTCATCATATCTAAAACTTTAATCGCTCGTTCTTTTTGCTTTTCAAGTCTAATTGTTATTAGATCATATACATTGTAGACTTCGTCGCCATGCCCACTATATACTTTCTCTACTAGTAGTTCTTGAATTCGCTTTAAGGAGGCATTGTATTGTAACATTGATTTAGTCCGTTTTCCTTTATTTAACGGTGGTTCAATTAGTGGGTTGGAGGATACCTTCTCTATGATTAAATCCCCACCGATTAAAACTCTTTCCTTCTCGTTCCAAAAGGATAGATGACTTTGCGCATGACCTAAAGTTTCCAGCACAGTAAATTCAGGATGCCCAGGTATCACATCACCATCTTTTAAGATTGTTTCTAATGGACGATTCCCTATAAAATGAAGCGGCCTTTTCATCTTTTCGACCCAATGTAAATAACTTTCTGGTACTCCTTCTTCTAGTAAACATTGCAAATAAAATTCATCATGAAAACGGAAGAAATCTTCATCTTTTGTTACCCAAGGTTGATTATATGCATGACCTAGTGTCGTAGCTTTGTCAAAAGCCTCTACCCAACCAGAATGATCTGGATGATGATGTGTTAAAAGCACTTGCTCGATATCTGTTGGTGCATAGCCCGCTTTTTTTATCCCTGCCAAAAGTGCAACCCGTGCTTCTTCCGTTTTTGGTCCTACATCTATTAACGTTAATGTATCCCCTTTTAATAAATAACTATTAACATCCCCTACTGCAAACGGAGTTGGTACATTAATTTTATGTATCATAACTCTAATCCCCTTTTATGAATGACTGTTCATTACATTGTACAGCTTTTTCCATGAGACGTCACGAAAATGAAGTTGACTTTTTATCCGAACACACATATAATTTCAGTAATTCAGAATATAAAAGCCAAGATGAAGAATAGTACATTTATGATGGAGTACTAGAGAGTGAAATGATCCGCTGCAAGTTTCACCTCCCGCTCATAAATCGAACCTACTTCGGAGCTACTATGTAAACATAGTCGTGCCTCCCGCGATAAGGAGGAGTAAGTTGTGCCGATTTTTTTCGGCAAATTTAGGTGGTACCGCGGAGACAAGCGTTTTCGTCCTTATTTATAGGGACGGGAGCGCTTTTTTATATGACCAAAAGGAGTGAATTGTACATGTCGAAGATCGTATTTATCGGAGCCGGAGCAATGGCGGAAGCAATTATTAATGGCTTAACAAAAGAGGAGAAAGTTCTTCCAACGCAAATTCATGTGACCAATAAATCAGATATCGATCAACTGGAGCATTTGAAACAAACCTATAACGTACAAATCGTGTGCGAAGAGAAAAAAGCAATAACCGAGGCAGACATCATCGTTTTGGCAATGAAACCAAAAGATGCCATTGATGCATTTGAAGAAATTGCAACTTATTTAAATGAAGGAGCTACGATCATTTCCGTGATTGCAGGTGTATCCATCCAAACAATCGCCACCCATCTAGGAACTCGTCCTATTGCCCGGGTTATGCCAAATACTTCGGCAGCTGTTGGATTAAGTGCGTCGGCTGTTAGCTGGAATGACCTTGTTTCTGAAGAATCTAAACTGGAAATTATCGACATTTTAGAAGCAATTGGTTCCGTAAAAGTAGTGGACGAAGAAGATTTACATGTAGTGACGGCACTTGCTGGTAGCGGCCCTGCTTATTTATACTATTTTGCGGAACAGTTTGAAGCAGCAGCGGTAGAGCACGGATTATCTTCTGGAGATGCACGACAATTATTCATCCAAACGATGGAAGGTGCGGCTCAAATGCTGAAAAAAGGCGACGTCGAACCATCGGAACTTCGAAGAAAAGTAACAAGCCCGGGCGGCACAACAGAAGCAGGTGTTGAACAACTTGTGCAGCATAAAGTAAATGAAGCGATATTTGCATGTATTGATGCGGCACAAAACAAATCCCGTGTACTTGGAAAGCAGTACGAATAAAAGTGGAATAAATTGTCTAAGGGAAACCAATAGGTATGGAAGAGCAACCAAGTGAGATCTTGAAGCAACCATTTCTTCCATTAAAGCAACCAAACATCCAGAAAGGCGTGCACTATCGAATGGATAATTCCTATTTTGTCGGTTGGGGTACACTTTTCCTTTTATCACTGATAATTGGACCAATTGCAACGCTTTTTTTAGTCCTAATTGAAAAAAATAAAAAGATTCCGAGTGGAACTACTCCCTCGGAATCATCTTTAATTGACCATTTGACCAATCATACTCAGCAAAATCAGCCGCAACATAAATCGGAAAATCATAATGCTTTACTTGAGCAATCATGTCTTTAATATCAGATGGCATAAATCTTGCACTTATATGATTGACTATTAAGTGCTTTGCCTCAGCTTCTTTACATACATTTGCTGCATCAACTATAGTCGAATGACCATACAAACCTGCCAATTCTTTCGTTTCTTGATCGAATGTGCCTTCATGCACGACAATATCAGCTTGCTTACTTAACAGTATAGCGTTCTCGCAAAACTTGGTATCACCTAGAATGGTCACTTGGAATCCTTCTTTTGGCTCCCCAGTTACATCGACGCTTTTCACAATGCTTCCATCGGCTAACTCTACGTCATGTCCTTCTTTTAATTGCTTTAACAACGGTCCCCTTGGTACTCCTAACGCATCTGTGTTTTCAATCAAAAGTTCAGGAGGAAGAGCTTTTTGAGTCACCTTATAACCAAAACAAGGGATGACATGCTCTAGCAATTTTGCTTCAACGATAAACTGATTATCTTCAAAAATAATGCCTTCTTCGATTTCGATAATGTCAAGTGCATATTTGATATGCGTTTTCGATGTAGAAAGCGTCAATTCGATCCATGCTTTAATACCAGCTGGTCCGTAAATTGTTAAGGCTTCATCTCCACCTAAAAAGGATCGGGAGCCAAGCAAACCAGGCAGCCCATATATATGATCTCCATGTAAATGCGTAATAAATAACTTTTCTAATTTACGCGGTTTTAGCGTAGTATGTAGGATTTGATGTTGCGTTGCCTCTCCACAATCAAACATCCAAAATGTTCCCCGTTCATCGAGTAATTTTAATACAGTGGCAGTCGTATTGCGTTGTTTGGAAGGCATTCCTGCACCTGTACCTAAAAATAATAATTGCATCCATTCACCTGCTTTCATCATCAACCGAAAAAATCGTAACGAATACCCACTTTGAATCAAATGTGGCTTTCTTTTAACTTTTATTCCTTTAATAGTACCTTTTCGAAACATGTCTTGCAACAGATTACCGTAAGAAAAACGACTGGGGGATTACTATATACATAAAGTATAGTTTGGCATCTAAACTGGTAAAGGCTACTACAAAGTCAATTAGTTTAACTTTTGCAGTAGCCTATTTCAAATTCTAAATTCAATCATTTAGATGACAATTCACTTTCTGTTACCCATTTATGATTCGTCACTTTTTCCCCACCAGTCGTTGGCGTGTAATCAACCATATAAACCGTCGTTTTTTCAGCTGAATCTATTTCCGCAGTTGCACCTTGCATCCCTTCCATATGATTAGCTTCTAAAGTAACTTTTGATCCTGGTTCTAAGGTTTTATCATCTGCATCTTTGATTTCTTCTTGAATAACCCATTTATGATTTGTCACTTTTTCTCCAGCTGTAGTCGGTGTATAGGATATCGTATAAACTGTTGTATCGTAGGCACCCACAATTGTTGCTACTGCTCCCTTCATCCCTACCATATGATCCGTTTCGATAATTGCTTGACTTCCTACTGGGTAAGTAGGACTTTCTGCAACTTTCAAACCTTCCGGTACTTCCCCTGAACTAGAATGATTCATCGTCGAATGATCCATGTTCATGTTTTCTTCGGTGCTTGAATTCATATCTTTTTTTTCGTTGTCAGTCGTATTTGATCCACAAGCTGTTAATGTAAATACTGCAAACAAACTTACAATACTAATGACTAATTCTTTTTTCATCGTAATCCTCCCTAATTTTGTTTTACTCACTAGAACCTCGTGACTTTAGTCATGAACGGTTTAGTAACCCTTTTTCTATTCTAAATGCACAGGCTATGCAAGTCATTTATGTAATTTACAAACTTGCTTCTTTTTGTTCATTGCCATTCATTTTCATCTTCTCAACCATACGACTAGGGGGTATATTTTTGTGAGAAAAAGAGWGCTAAAAAAGCACCCTATACCACATCGTATCCTTGATCATCTATTGTTTCTTTAATTTCGTTCAGTGTTACTTTATCCTTATCAAACGATACATCTACTTTTCCAGATTCTAAATGCACTTTTACTTGTTCCACACCATTTAATTTTCCAACACTACCTTCAACAGAACTTACACAGTGACCGCACGACATTCCTTGTACATTCAATGTTATATTTTCCATCTGTATCACTACTCCTTTTATTTTCTCATTAATTTTTGAATGGTTACTAGTAATTCGTCTAGTACCTCATCGTCGCCTTCCGCTAATCTATCTACTACGCAACCTTTTAAATGCCCTTGTAAAAGAACTTTTGCTACGCTGTTTAAAGCAGATTGGGTAGCAGAAAGTTGGGTAATTATATCGTCACAATAGACGTCTTTATCTACCATTCCCTTTATACCGCGGACTTGACCTTCTATTCGGTTTAAGCGGTTTGTTAAATCCTTTTTTACATGTTCAGGATGATGACTTTTCCGACAAGACATGTCAGTTGGGACTGTATTATCTTCTGTAATATTGTCCAAGTATCTAACCTCCTATTCCTTTTTATAATACAGTACCCTAGTAGGGTATGTAAAGTTAAATGAATTTGTTTATTTTTTTTCGTGATCATCTAAAAAGTCTTTACTAAAACTCGTTTTAGATTCTAACGAAGGCTTCTTTTTTACTTTAATTCCTCGTTTAATTGTATCTTTTCCGAACTTAGTTTGTAACTGTTCGACAAGTTTTAAAATAGGTTCTTCTTTTGCATGCGCTTCAAAATTAAAGATAGATAGCTGTTCCACCGATTCACCTTTATCGTATACATTGTTTACCGTAACTCCGAGTAATCGGATTGGTTCCTCTTTCCAAGTAGCATGGAACAATGTGGTCGCAAGTCGGAAAATTTCTTTTTCTTCAAATAGTCGATTCGTGACAGTTTTGCTTCTAGTTTTATTCTTCCAATTAGCGTCTCGAATATGAATCGTGATCGAGCGACCAGCCAAATTTTTTGACTCAAGTCTAGCTGCTACTTTTTTCGAAAGTAGGCGTAGTACTTTTTCAATTTCCTCCACATCTGTTACGTCATACGGAAGCGTAGTAGAGTTTCCAACACTTTTGGTATCGAAAACCGATTCTGGATCCACTCTTCTTTGATCGATTCCATTTGCACGCTCGGAAAGTCGTACTCCTACTTTTCCCAGTTTCTCTTTTAACAGTCCAGGAGATGCATTGGCCAAGTCTCCTATTGTATGTATACCGAATTCTGCAAACTTTTTGGATGTGCTTTCTCCAACCCCATGCATTTCGATAACTGGAAGTGGCCAAAGTTTTTCTGCCACTTCTCGTTTACGCAAAACGGTAATTCCCATTGGTTTTTTCATATTTGATGCGGTTTTTGCCAAAAACTTATTCGGAGCTATTCCAATGGAGCTTGGCAAATCCAGTTCTCGAATTATTCGCAGTTGAATGGATTCCGCAAAAGCAACCGCATCTTGTCCCATTTCTACGTCACTCACGTCCATATATCCTTCGTCAATGGACACCGGTTCCACAAATGGGGTATACGAACGCAGTATATCAAACATCGCTTTCGATGCAGCACGATACCGTTCAAAATTCGGTGGCAATAAAATCAGCTCCGGACATTTTCTTTTTGCCTCCCAAACAGACATTGTGGTATACACACCTTTAGCACGTGCTTCATATGAACAAGTAACTAAAATTCCACGTCTTTGTTTGGGATCTCCTGCAACTGCAATCGCTTTACCTTTTAATGAAGGATCATGTGCTTGTTCGACAGAAGCATAGAAACTATTCATATCTAGATGAAATATTATTCTCGGCTTACGCTGCACAGACCTCACCTCCACTTTGTATTACTCTATTATAGCAATATTTACGATATCTGAACCATTGAGAGAGACGTTTTCCATTTGGATCTTATTCAATATAGTGTCTAATTGCTTTCGTCAACGGGCTGGTTGCTTTGATTTATTAATTGGTTGCTCTAGTCTATTGAATGATTGCTTTAACTTCACTATCAGTTGCCATTTTCCGTTTTTTAGCAATTTTTTCGTATAAAAAGAGGTAGCTATTAATAGCTACCTTGTTCTTCCTTCTTCACATTTTCCAAATACGATTGAATATCTTTAATTCCTTCTAAAGAACGAACTAAAATAGACGGATCGACGATGGTAATCATTCGGTTTTCTAAATTGGCAACCGCCGTAAAATATTGCGTCTTTGTATAATTTACAAGACCGATTTGCTTTAAATCATCGGTTGCAATATCTAGAATCTCTTTTGCTTCTTTCACTAGAATACCGATGGACATATCTTGTGTATGCATTGTCACAACACGAGCATTCTCATAATTTACACCACTACAATGATATAAGATTTCTTCGAAGTCGATAATTGGAACTAGTTCTCCACGAATCTTCATTAGTCCGATTAAATAATTCGGTAAATGTGGAATTGGATTAACTTGTTCCAATTTTTCGATCGATACGACATGTTCAATTGGAACCGCGTATTCTTCATTTCCGCATTGAAAAACAACTACTTTTTCACTAGACAATAAACAGCGCCTCCTGTTACATTATTCTGCTGCTACTTTTACAATCTCTACAAGTAAATCAGCTAATTTTTCGAGCTCTACTACTGGCATGCGTTCATTTGTCGTATGAATTTCCTCATAACCTACGGATAATATAACCGTTGGAATCCCAAATCCAGCAATGACATTTGCATCACTGCCTCCGCCGCTTCTTTTTATATCGGCAGTTCGACCGATTTTTTCAACTGCTTTTTTCGCTACTTGTACTACTTCGTGGTCTTCTTCAAAATGGAAGCCAGGATACATTAATTCCGTTTCCGTTTTAGCTGTACCGCCTAGTTTTTCTGCTATTTCTGAGAAAGTAGCTACCATATGTGCCACTTGTGCTGCTAACTTTTCTTGATTGAGAGAACGTGCTTCCGATAAAATATGCACTTCATCGCATACGATATTCGTTGCTTGGCCACCTTCAAAGCGACCAATATTGGCAGTCGTTTCTGCATCAATACGACCTAATTTCATCGCAGAAATTGCCTTAGAAGCTAATGTAATAGC
The DNA here is from genome assembly GCF_056396485.1 of Psychrobacillus sp. 05T411. Lineage (NCBI taxonomy): Bacteria > Bacillati > Bacillota > Bacilli > Caryophanales > Bacillaceae > Psychrobacillus > Psychrobacillus sp. 05T411. Next base: position 272,952 of record NZ_JBFTLO010000001.1, read on the forward strand.
AGAAATCCCCTTTTCAGGTGCAACTCCTGCATGTGCTGTTTTTCCAGTAATTGTCGTCCACAGTTTAGACTGGAACGGAGCGGCAGTTACGATCCCGCCTACAGGACCATCACTATCAATTGCATAGCCGTATTTAGCTGTAAGTAGGGAAGAGTCCAATTCTTTTGCTCCAACTAGACCACTTTCTTCTCCAGCTGTAATCACGACTTGGATGTCACCGTGTGGTATCTCCTGCTCGTTCACACGACGAATAGCTTCAAACAATGCAGCAATACCCGCTTTATCATCCGCTCCTAAAATAGTAGTGCCATCTGAGTAAATATAGCCATCTTCTTTTAGAATAGGTTGGATACCTTTCCCTGGAACAACTGTATCCATATGAACAGTGAAATAAATGGCATCCACATCTGCTTTAGTTCCTTTTAAAGTGGCTATTAAGTTCCCTGCGCCATGTCCCGTTCTTTCTGCAGAATCGTCTTCGATAACAGAAAAACCTAATTGCTCTAATTTATTTGTTAAAATTGGCGCGATTACTTGTTCATGCTTTGTTTCGGAATCTATTTTTACTAATTCAAAAAATTCTTCTAATAGACGGTTCATCTTGTGGAGACTCCTTTATAATGGAATATTTCCATGTTTTTTATTTGGTCTTGTTTCTTTTTTATTGCGCATCATATCTAATGCTTGTATTAACTTAATACGTGTTTCACGAGGATCGATGACATCGTCTACCATCCCCATCGAAGCTGCTACATACGGGTTTGCGAATTTTTCACGGTATTCTTCAATTTTCTCTGCACGTACTTTTTCAGGGTCTTCGCTATTTGCAATTTCACGTGCAAAAATAATATTCGCCGCTCCCTGTGGCCCCATTACTGCAATTTCCGCATTTGGCCATGCAAACACTACATCTGCACCGATTGATTTGGAGTTTAATGCAACATAAGCCCCGCCGTATGCTTTTCGTAAAATAACCGTCATTTTTGGAACTGTTGCTTCCGAATAGGCAAATAAAATCTTCGCCCCGTGACGAATAATTCCGCCGTGCTCTTGCTTAATACCTGGGAAGAAGCCGGTCACATCTTCAAATGTAATGATTGGAATATTAAAGGCATCACAAAAACGAATGAAGCGAGCTGCTTTATCACTTGAGTCGATATCCAGTCCGCCCGCCATTACTTTTGGCTGGTTACAAACGAGTCCAACAACTTCCCCTTTAATACGTGCTAAACCAATAACAATATTTTTAGCAAACTCTTTTTGTACTTCTAAAAAAGAATCGGCGTCGACTACTTGTTCAATCACTTTGCGAATATCGTAAGGACGAACTGCTTCAAATGGCACGATATCTGCTAAATCTGGACGGTCATCATTTTCTGCTACTACATCTGCAATCTCCGGTTTTTCTTCGAAGTTTTGAGGTAGATAACTTAGTAGTAAACGAACACTTTCTAGCACTTCTTCCTCCGTTTTACCACGGAAGTGGGCGTTTCCACTAATGGTGTTATGTACTTTTGATCCGCCTAAGTCTTCTGCAGAAATCTTTTCACCGGTAACTGTTTCAATTACTTTTGGTCCTGTGATAAACATTTGACTCGTCTCATCCGTCATAAAAACGAAATCGGTAATTGCAGGTGAATACACTGCTCCCCCAGCACAAGGTCCTAAAATAACTGAAATTTGTGGAATAACTCCGGAGTAAATCGCATTTCGATAAAAAATTTGTCCGTATCCATCCAGGGAAACAACCCCTTCTTGAATACGAGCACCGCCCGAATCATTTAAGCCGATAAACGGCGCACCATTTTTAGCAGCTAAATCCATCACGTTTGCTATTTTCATCGCATGCATTTCACCAAGAGCACCTCCAAACACAGTGAAATCCTGCGAAAACAGATAAATTGGTCTACCATTCACTTTCCCATACCCTGTGACCACCCCGTCACCAGGTCCTTCTTGCTTGTCCATCCCAAAGTCAGCGGTACGATGTTGTATAAATGGATTTAACTCGACAAATGATCCTTTATCCACAAGTAACTCAATTCGTTCACGGGCAGTAAGCTTCCCTTTTTCATGTTGCTTTTCGATACGCTCGTCTCCGCCACCTAATTCGATTTTGCGCTTACGGTCATATAAATCATTGATTTTCTCATAAATATCCATATGCTTACTTCGCTCCCCCTGTTTTATCACAAAGCTCATATAAAACCCCGCCAGACGATTTTGGATGAATGAATGCCACTTGCGCTCCACCCGCACCAACTTTTGGCGTTTCTTGAATGAGCCTTACCCCTTTTTCTTTCAGCTCATTTAAACGTTCTTGAATATTTGTTACACCGAAGGCAACATGATGGATGCCTTCTCCTTTTTTCTCAATGAAAGTATGAACCGCACTAGTTTCGTCGATAGGTTGAAGTAATTCTAGTTTTACATTACCACTATCGATAAAAGCAACTCGCACTTTTTCAGAAGGAACTTCTTCAATATGTATTAGTTTCAAACCTAATATTTCTGTGTAATACGGAAGGGAATCTTCAATATTTTTTACAGCAATTCCAATATGATCGACTTTTTCCATTGTTGCACACCCCTTACTGTTTGACTATTCTCTATTCTATTGTACAGATTTCCAAAAAAAATGGCTACCTCTTGTCATTTTTTTCGTTTTTGTTAAAATAGTAGTACATACTAAAGGAGAGAATTTCATGCGCAATCAAAAATTCCGTAAAATTGTTGTCTACTTAATGATTTTTGTAATGGTTATGTCTTCCTTATTATTCGGATTAAGCTTCGTCCTGCAATAAAGGATAAAAAACAGCGGAAGCTTGCGTGCTTCCGCTGTTTTTTCAATATATATTCTACTTTAATTTCAATTGCATACAAAATGGATACATAAAAATAAAGACGGGTACTAGTACCTTCAACGAAAAACCTTTCATTCGGAGCACAAATTACCCCCCCCCCAAAAAACTAATATCTCTTATACAATCTAACCCCTATAAATACTATCACATGTACCAGGTGCTGGTTCATAAAAACAATGTTGTTTATATTGACCTGTAAAAGGTTGATCGTACCATGTTGGTGGGCAGGGACCATATGGATTAAAATACCAAAGCGCATATTTTGCAGGGTGGTCTCGCCAATAATCCAAAGCCTGTTTGGCTAGTTTTTTTTCTACACCTCTTGCTCTTTCATAAAATAAATTACCTTTCTGAACAGCTTCAAAAGAATAATTTCCTCCCTGAACATGATAGATGACATCCGGAATTGACCTTAAATCTCTGAAGTCTGTACAATCGGCTTGCACGCGATTAACTATTACATTCCCAACGTATAACATTCCTTGCTTTCCTTCAGCTTCCGCTTCAGCCCTCATCATTCTGGCCATTAAGTCAATATCTGAATCTTTGTATCTTATTCTTGGCATTTTTTCACCTCACCTATATTGTATGAAAGAAACTTAATTTGGAGTCATTCTTTTTAAAATATCCTTAATTCTCCATATGTTTACCACTATTTAAAAAAGTGTTTGATTATACGAAACAATACATCTATGGTGAATGGGTTGATTTCAATAGATCAAACATGATAGAAGTTCCGAGGATTTAACGCTAGAAATGACCTTCCCATTGTGTGATGCAGCTGATTCAACTTTTCTTTGACTCATTCATATAATGTAAGGAGAGGAGGCGTAACTGAATGGATCGGTTTATTCTTTTAATGTTGGCTAGTATTTTAGCTGGTTTTGCATTATTAAAGGTTCCATTAACAGGTACTTTCTTGGAAAGTCTTGAGCCATTTACTAACATAATTGGTATTTTAGCTATTTTAGTATTCTCTTTTGTCCTAATTTTTAAAGGAATAGTAGCACTACTGAGTAAATGAAAATCAAAAAGACCCAGATTTCCCTCTGAGTCTTTTTGATTTTCACGAACATACATACCCTATTCAGTAATTGTTTAGTTTACTTTCGGAATAATTCACATTATTATTTATTGTGTGGGTGACCATCTACTATTTCTTCCCATAAATAATTTGGTACAGTTGCAACCCATAACGTATCTCCCATCATATCCACATCCCAAACGATACTATCATTCGCTTCAAACACTTTTTCAGATTTGCTTTCATCTTCCGTACGGATGGAATAGATAGCTTCTCTTCTATGGGTGTATCCGAATAATTTCTCCCCTTTTTTAATAAAACCAACTACCATTTCATCCATTTCAATTTTTCTCCAATTTTTCTCTTGAAGGTCTCGGGTCCAAATACCACTTCGTGTGCTAATGAATAGCCTATTATTAATCACCTTCATATCCATCGGTAGATCATTACTATTCGGAATTGCGATTTCGTTCCAACCATCAGTTGTCTTTTGCAGAAGCTTTCTTTCTTCTGTGAGTTCTAACAAATCACCTTTATCCGATATTTGAATCACATGAAACGGGCTAGGAACAATAGCTTTTTCCCAACTTTCCCCTTGATCTGCTGTATAAAAAATAGTGCCATTTGATAGTACGGCTATGTGATTGTTGATGGAATAATCGATGGTCTCAATCGGATGGTCTAATGAAAGAATTTTCCTTCCTTTACTTTGGGATGTTATACCTGCCCATAATTCTTTTTCTGTAGCTACAAATAATTGATCACTCTTACCCAACCAAGCTTGTGTCACATAATTATTAACCCGTAGTTTTGTCCATTTTTCCCCATTGTTATGACTCCATTCAATGAAAGGTTGCTTGGTTGTACTAAATTGGGTTGGCTTTTTGTCTCCCCATATAACTAATTTTTCGGCTCCAGAGACAACGCCTGTAATCGCCATCCCTTTTTTAGTTAGGTTTTCGATACCAATATGTTTGGATAGTAATCCTCCACCGTATGGTAATTTATGAATGGCACTGACTATATCTCCGTTTCTAGCATTGAATGAAATCCGCGTAAATCGGTTTTCTTGATCATTTCCAATTACTGTTAGAGTGGGTCTACCATCAATGTTATCCAGCGTAAAATGATATCCTGTTGCCCAATCTTTTCCTTTTTTTAGCCCATATTTATCCTTTGCTAGTTGGAGAACATCCGGGCTATCCAATTTGATCTCATCGTATTGAATTGTAGCAACCTGAGATTGCTCGAACGATTCAAACACGGTAATTTTCTTTTCTGAGATACCAATTAGTAAATGCTCATCTGTACCTGGAACCATAAAATGTACAAACCAACTAAAGCGTTCCCCTGATTCTCCCCTCGAGCCACCCATCGTTTCATCCACACTGTTTGCGCTTGTAAGTGTTGCGTTTGCATTCCATTCTTTGGCTCGCTGGAATCCTATATCAATCGCTTCTTTAAGGGTAGTTTCCTCATCCGCAGCGTTTATTTCATAACCATTCAAATTAACAAAAACAAAAAAAATTACGAACAAATAGGAGATTTTTTTCAAGAAATTCAAAATGAGCACCATCCCATAGCTAAATTGACATAATAACTAAAAAATTTATATGTCTATTTAGAATGGAGTAAATACCTCGATATATCCCCTTTTTAATCAGCTGCCCAAATCTTTGCGGGATTTATGATTTCTGTAAATTTAAAGACCGTGTAGGCTGTCATTTTATTACTTATTTAGTAATTGACTTAAAATGTTCAAAAGTGATTGTCATTTAAGAATGATATAATGGAACTTTGTTAATCAATTAGGTTATATTAGTTTAAGTGTTTAAATAAGGAGCTATCAAATCAAATGAATAACCAATCACAAAAGACCTTATGGGCGCAAGTAGTTAAAACAGGGATCATCAAGTCAAATCTAATTCCGATGGTCGCAGGATTAATGCTCGCTTTATTTACATATCAATACAGCTTTGCAGATAATATTTGGAATATAGTTTTTGCATTTTTAGGAACCGCAGCCGTTATTGCAGCGGCTGGTTCGTTCAATAACATTTACGATCGCGATATTGACGCCATAATGGCCCGTACAAAAGTTCGCCCAACTGTAACAGGCGCAATTTCGATTAAGAAAGTATTAATAGTTGCCATTTTATTATTAGTAATTGGACTAATATTATTGTATTTGGCTTCTCCTTTAGCATCTTTACTTGGGTTTTTAGGCGTATTTTTCTACGTAGTGCCTTATACAATGTGGACAAAACGCTATACCATTTGGAATACGGAAGTTGGAAGTATCTCGGGTGCCATGCCTCCTTTAATCGGTTGGGCAGCGGTCGCTCCAAATATTTGGCATCCTGCATGTTGGGCGTTATTTTTAATAATGGTCATATGGCAAATGCCTCACTTTTATGCTATTGCCATTCGTAAGAAAGATGATTATGCTGCAGCAAAAATTCCGATGCTACCTGTTGTAAAAGATCGAAAACGGACCTATATCCAAACTAACTTTTATTTAATTTTATTGGTGCTATCTAGCTTTTTATTTTTACCGCTAAGTTTAGGTCTAACTTTGGTTTCACTTGTCTTGGGTCTATTTTGGTTGGGGTTAAGCTTATTCGGCTCGCGCAGTATGGATATAAAAGACTGGTCCAATAAAATGTTTGTATTCTCCTTAGTGCATATGATTGTTATTTACTTTACGGTCATTATTTACTCTGCAATCGGCCTAATTTTACAAGCATTTTAATGACAGGTAGGCTTGAACACCATATTATCTGAAAACAACTAGAAAAAGTAAAATAACGCAATAAGTAAAAACGTTATTTAGCAAATAAAAATACCAAATCATCATGTGATTTGGTATTTTTATTGTTATAAAGCGACTCCCTCTTTTAAAACTAGGAGAATACTGCAATTTTACGTGCGATAGATTCTGTTAAACGAGATGCAACTTTTGGAACAGCCCATTTAATAATTGGCGTTAACATGGCACCTGATAATCCGCCTGCATGCACTTCCACTGTACAGGTCATTGTCGTTTTACCATCAACTTCTGCTGCTGTAAAGTGACCGCTTCCTGTAAAATTATCGGTTAAACCTTTTAGTTCAAACGTAATATTGGAAGGTTCATTCCATTCGGTAATATCTACCTGTGCTTGTATTGTTTTTTTAATACCTTTCACGTTACCTTCAAATGTCCAAATAGATTGCTTGTCATTGATGATTTCATGTTCTTTGTAGGCCGGTACTGTCGTTGCCCATCTTTCAAGATCACTGACATAATCCCAAACCGCTTGTACATCTACTGGAATTTCTACTGTATGTGTTCCTGTTGCCATGATGATCCCCACTTTCACTACGAATAAATTTACTTTACTACAAAGATATTATTACATACTCAGGAAAAACTTACATTACCCATTATACATAACTTTCCTGCTATTCATCACTTGATTATTTGAAAAACCGAAACTTTTAATCCTCATCTATCTGTTTTTTGGGTTGAATAAGGAATGTATTTTAAATCCAATTTCACTTATTGTGCTTAGTACTAAAAATACTAATAGCAGATACTACACATAGCAGAAACAGCAATAATAATCTTAACCAATCCATTGTAAGCCAAAATTCGCCGCCATTTACAATATCGGGACTTAAACCATACTCGTCAACAAAAATACCTAAATTCCAAAATAATCTAAGCGAAATAAGTAAGGAAAAGAAACTTAATAAAAATACCGTAATCGAAAAAACCCGTTTTCTCATTATATAATTCTCCTTTACGACAATTTTTTACTCAAGTTCCACTAACTAGCCTCGTTAGAAGAAAAAGCGTTGCCAAACAACATAAATCCAACCTTTACTCTATTTATCTGAAGACGTGGTAAAATGAGGTTAGTATTGATTATATCTATTGATTTTTCCAAAAGGTAGGTCTACCCATATGATATATTTAAAAAGCTTCAAACTTAGCCCTCATACAGTCAAGAATCCAAATGCCTATCCATACAATGTGTTTAGAAAAATGACCGGAGAAGTGTTTGTCTTTAATAACATTACAGTTTTGTATGGTAACAACGGTTCCGGCAAGTCGACGCTGTTAAATTTAATAGCAAACAAGCTGAATGTTACAGGGTCTGAGGAAATTACAAATAATAGCTTTAACAAATACCCGTTAGAATACATATCCGATTGTTCATACGACCTAGGTGAAAATATGAGTGACGGGGAGTCAGATCGAATACCGCACAATAGTTTGTACATCAAAAGTGAAGATATTTTATATGAGATCAAGAAGATTCAGCAGGAGGCAGTTCTTAAGGAAGGTTACTTGTACCAACACTCTAAATTGGGGTATGCTAAAGAACATTTGGAAAAGTTGAAACATTCTTCGGAGATGCACAAACAAATCGAGATTATGAAGTTTTCCAATGAGAAGTATTCTAATGGAGAGACATCCATTCAAATATTTGATGAGCATCTTGTTCCAAATGGATTATATCTGCTCGATGAACCTGAAACTTCTCTTTCACCTACAAACCAAATTCAGTTGGCGGAAGAAATCAATAAACTAGCCAGGTTCTTTAACTGTCAGTTTATTATAGCGACACACTCTCCATTTATGTTGGGGACACTAGATGCAAAGATTTATAATCTTGACGCTCCCCTTTTGAGAACATATTTATGGACTGAACTTGAAAATGTAAAATTTTTCTACGACTTTTTCAAAAATCGTAAGAATGAATTTGAATAATCTACAGAAATATCTTTGGGCACTTCAGAACGCATATCATAAAACAGGCATACCAAAAGCGAACAACCAAAGAAGCTGGCACAAAACATTCTTATAAAGAGGATAATTGAACAATTATCTTTACGTATTTATTGTTCAGATTTACATCTCTTCATCTATATTTTGTACCAGCTTTATTTCATTTTCATATCAAATTCGCTCAGCCTGTGTATTGTATCAACTGAGTGATAACTAAAGTAACAATTCCAATTCCTGAAAATACAAGGAATAGTGGTATGTAGAAACGAATCCATTTTTGCCAAGATACGCCGGCGATAACAAGTGCAGCCATAAAGTAACCAGAAGTCGGGAATAGAATATGGGCAAAGCCATCTCCGAGCTGGAAGGCAAGCACAGCTGTCTGTCTGGTCACACCGATAATGTCTGCAAGCGGCCCCATAATCGGCATGGTTACTAAGGCTTGTCCACTTCCGGACGGGATAATAAAGTTAATAGTCAGCTGTACCAGATACATTCCTACTGCACCAAGGACAGATGGCATCTCTCCCACCAGTGAGCCCAAGCTGTAAACAATCGTATCCATAATTTGACCGTCTTCCAGCACAACAGCAACAGAACGGGCAAGACCAATAATAATCGCTCCCATGAGCACATCACGGAATCCTTCCGTAAAGGCATTAGAAATCTGGGTAGCGTTCAGTCCGGCAATCAGTCCAACTACGATTCCCATAAAGATAAACAGACCGGCCATCTCTACCATGAACCATCCAAGTTGTAGCACACCATACACTAACATTCCAAGGAAAAGAAGAGCAACAACCGAAGCATATTTTTGTCTTGTGTTCATACTTTTCGCTTGAATTTTTTCTTTCTGCTTGTAAAGTTCTCTTTTTTCTTGGTCATCTTCATAAACATAGCTGTTTAAAGGATTCTTCTGCACCTTTTTTGCATAGCGCATGATGAAAAAGATTCCAACCGAAATACAAACAATAAAAAGAATTAGACGCAATTCCAATCCCGAAAAAACCGGAATACCTACAATTTTTTGCGATAATCCGACGTTGATCGGGTTTAAAACTCCTGTAGTAAAGCCGACTACCGTACCGACAAGTGCAATCGCGGCAGCCACAATGGAATCGTATCCTAAGGCAATGATTAATGGCATAATAACAGGTATGTATACTAGCGAAAGTTCAGGGGTTCCGATTAAAGTTGCTCCAATCGCAAATACCGTGGTTAAAATTGGAATAAGTAATATACTCTTTTTCGCAAAACGGTTGGCCAGCCTATCCACAACTATCTCAATTATTCCAGTTGTCTTCAGCACCATAAACATACCGCCGATAATAAACGTGAAAAATACAATTTCCCCAGCATCAATCAGTCCACGCGGAATAACAGTAAGGAAATCTACTATACCAATTGGTGCAGATTCTACATATGAAAATGAGTTCGGATCAATCGCTGTTCTTCCGTCAGGACCTGGCACACGTTCAAATTGACCAGCTGGAATAAAGTAAGTCGAAATGGCCGCAAGTGCACTGAATGTAAATAGGATGACATAAATATGCGGAAGTTGAAACTTCTTCTTTTTTATATTTTTTTCCTTTTCCATTTGAAACCTCCAGTAAGTTTATTTATACAGACCAATGGATTGATTATTTTATTATCAACCATTTTAAAGTAGTAGCCTGTATTAAATGCCTATTATACAAGCTTATCACGCTTGTGTCGCTAGACCTTATAGCCAATTAAATGTAGTGCCATTGTTAATGACATACAATGAAAAATTTCGATTTGTTAACACTGCACAACCAACTGTCCATTATTATCTGTGAATTACGTGAATTCAAGCTTTTAAAATAATTTAGCGTTAAAAAATGCTGACTCTTTCAGATTATATTAATCTGAAAGAGTCAGCCTATCCAAGATTTCAATTCCAGCTTGGTTAAATGGCTCTAACACTTTTGGATAACACATGGAGATATAATCCACTGTTTTTAAATTTTTTAGATTCTGGAAACCTTCAACAGATACTACATCAAATAAACTATCCTCACCATCACAATCTGGTTTTAGGATATGATAAATTTCATTACCCCCATCAAAACAAAGGTATTCAATCTTTTCCAAGTCATTTATTTCTAAAGTTAACGCTTCTAAATATTCCTTGATTTCAACAATTGGTCCTTCTCCTGAATACCATACAAAACTATTTGTATACTTATTTTTTAAGTTTGTTAATTCCTCTAAAAATAGTGGCTCTTTATCTAATAAAGCTTCGATTACTACTAATTTAAAATTAAAATCTTTAAACATCCCACTTTTGTCCATTATTCTTCCTCCAATTTTATTTTTGTTCTATATTTTTAGGGTAACCTGTTCTATTTTTCAATAATAATTATTTCAAATATTGGTGTTAACAACAATAATCTTGTTGAATCAGGAATACAGACGCCGAATGTAGATGGCATAATTGAAAGGTTGATAACAACATCTTCACCTAATTACCCCACCTTCTCCTGTTCATCTTTATGGAACTGAACTGTCGTATAGTTGAAGTGACATATTGCACAAAAGTACAGTTTAATTTACTTTTACAGTGCCTTATGTTCGAGATTTCTTAAACACGCGCCTACTGCAATTGCTACACTAATAAGTCCAGATACTAAAGTGATCGAGAAAAAAATCTTACCGCCAAATGTTGGTGAATCAAAAATAAAGCCAGTAAATAATAAAATCATACAACCGATTATTCCCCAAAAACCAACAGACCATTTAGGCTTATTTTTTAATAGATAATAACCAACCACACTCAAAATGTAGAAAATACTAAACATCATAATAGCAGGAAATAGTGGTTGATATTTAGCTGCAAAAACAAAATAATCAAGCTGACTAATATCATGCCCATTGGAAATCTCTATATTAAATAAATTAGAAAAGGGTGTGGAATACCTCCATTCCCAAGTGACACCAGTTATAGTACTTCCTTCATACCAAGCTATACATGTCGATACTGCTAAAGTAAAGATTCCAACGATAAGTTGTAACACATACTTAAACATTTTTCCCCTCCCATTAAAATCTATTTATTACCATTAAGTATCACATTAAACGCTTTTTAAAATTCTTTACCCCACTCATCATCTAAAATTACACCGTTTTCAGCGATATATTCCAAATATACCGAACCCTGCTGTGATATATTTTCATTTTTTAAGAAAGATATGAACTTATCAAGCATCATTTCGTCCTCATCGTTCTTTTTTCGTGGAATAGTGATCCGAATGGCAGGCTTAATATCAAACTCTTTATAACTTCTAGGATTAAGAGGGTCAATACTTAATTCTTGCCCAATTTTTTCATTGATAATGGAGACGAAAAAGTTAGTTGTTTCACTAAAATTCTCATTAATAAAAGGACGTATTTCATTTTCTAAATCATCCTCCCATTTGTCAACAATGTATGTGTCCACCATTTGTTCCGTTACTTCATCATAATAAACAAAAAATTGCGTGTTACTTCTCTTCTCTCTAGCCATTGCAGCATATTCAAAATTAAAGTTCCCCATATTGTCATACAAAGTATCATATATCTCAAAGTTATCATTAAATTCCTCTTCTAAATACTGTTCTGCTTGAATTTTTATCTTTTCTTCTTCCTCTTTAGCTGGCTTCATTTCTAATAGAAAAACAACTACAAGTATTCCAATTACTAACAAGATAATTCCTAAAACACCAAGTATGATTTTAAGAAATTTATTCAAAAAGACTCCTCCTAATACAATTAGTTAGGAACAAGCATAATATTATCAAAGTCGCTTTATTCACGAAATTCGCACATCTCTTTTATGATTAACGATGTATAAATGAATAGGTTCCTGAACTTTTCTGGATAGGTGTTATTTATAGATGCCTTTATTTTTACTGTTTAATTGGTTTTCTTATGCAAACTTTATTAAAGTAAGGTTTAGATAAGTCAAAAAGGCTTAAGCCCGATTAAGTAAGGACTTAAACCTATTTTATTTATTGATATAAAAAACGCTCTAGTATTTTTGAAATTACTTAATCTTTTTAGGCGTAAACTCTGTGATAATGAACGCTAGCATGGAAAAGTACGTATTACCCGTGGCATTAATATAACCAGCCTTAGATTTCAAATATTTGGAAGGCCCAGCTTTTTTTATTTTCATGGGAGTTCAATATGAAGTAAGGTTTTTAATTTAATGGTCCATATAAATTTATAAATTCTCCAGTGTATGCGTCCATCACAATAGTTGATTCTTGACCATTGTATTTAATTGTTACTTCCCACAGCATTTTATTCGTTATTTCATTCCAATACCCGTTCTTTTGAATAAGATGCACACTAATATTCTCAGGTGGAATTTCCTCTAAACCATTGAAAGATATTGAATTCCTCCACTCTTCTGGGGGATTTAGCAAATATTTTTCTGCATTATTTACTGCTTCGCCTGTACTAATAATAGGAGACTGATAAAAGTATAAAAAAAGGATTACCAGCGTAACTCCTAAACCTATTAGTATTTTTTTCAAATGAGTACCTCCATACACTAAAACCAACGCTTTATTTACTCTGAGGGGCAACTTCTTGAAGTAAAACAACCCTTAGTTTAAATGAAAACATTCACAAACTAACCACTTAATTCCCCATACTTTTTACCTTTTTCATCACTTCTGCCAATTGATGAGCATCGGGATTTTCTTCTACTTGTAATTTTTCAACTATGTTATGATAATCCTCTTCATTTCGATTCTGACTTAATTTATAAGCCGCTTGTACTTCTTGCACTTTTATCTTAAAGCCAACAATCCCTTTTAGTTGACTTTCTAATAGCTGAGGCGATAATTTATCCCATAATACTGGGTTTTCACGCTGCTTTTCATACTTCTCTAGAAGCTTTGAGAGATCTTGTTTTAACTCTTCTTCATCTAATATACTTGCTTGGCCATATACATGTACTGCTTGGTAATTCCATGTGGGAACATTTTCATGCTCGTACCATGAGGAAGAAATATAAGCATGTGGTCCTTGAAATATGACTAGAACATCGTCACATGTTTCAAATGTTCTCCATTGAGGATTCCCATATGCCATATGTCCAGTTATATAATAATCCTCTCCTTGTTTATGAAGCCCTAATGGAAGGTGGGAAGCAATGGGTTTCCCTTTTTTAGTGGTAACTATTGTAGCAAATGAGTTCCCCTGAATAAATTTTATAATTTCATTGATATCAGTGACTTTAAAATATTTTGGAATATACATAATGGCGTGCTCCTTTTTATATAAAATTATTTACTGCACCTTTAGGAAAAGTTCTTATTCCATTCAGGAAAATGATTATGAACCTAGGAGTAATACTTGTAAGCTTAGACCGATATAAAGCAGACCTAAAATTTTTTGTCCCCACCTATTCATTCCAGTCCCCCGCTTGATTAATTGTCCAATTGTTCCAGTAAAGACGGCTAAAATCGTTGTATAAATAACAGTTAAAACAACAAAAATTACACCTAAAATTAAAAATTGCGTTACGATTGTACCGCTCTCTGCATTAACAAATTGCGGAAATAAAGCTAAAAAGAAAAGTGCTGTTTTCGGATTCAAGGCTTCTACCAATATTCCTTGCCTGTAAACTTTAAGTAGTGACTCCTGTACAACATCAGGCATTTTTATGGATGATGCTTTTGCCAATAATGCCCGAATACCCATATATAACAAATACGCTGCTCCGGCGATTTTAACAATAGTAAAAGCAGCCGTAGAAGTCATAAGAATAGCTGAAAATCCAACAGCTGCTAATAAGACATGAATGAAATCACCTGTCGCAATGCCTAGACCGGTTATAATCCCTGTTTTGGTCCCCTCCTGTGCCGATCGAGTGATCATTAACAAGACAGCAGGACCTGGGATCAAAAACAATCCGAAGACAACTAGAATAAATGCGCTCAACTCAGCAATATTTAGCATCGAATCCCCCCTAACATTTTTTGATTTTTTTAAAATTTTATAGATATCGGTTAGTCAACATAGTAATATAAGAATTGACATATAAAAAGGTACAATTTAAATAATATAGACATGTCAGAGGTGATTTTTAATGAAAAATATTATTTTTGCTCTAGACGATCACTCTCCTAAATACAAACAGATATATGAGCGATTTAAATTATTAATTGAGCACGGGGACCTACCGGAAAACGAACAATTACCTTCCATACGGCAACTGGCTGATTCCCTGCAGGTCAGTCGCAATACGACATTAATGGCCTATGATCAGCTTGTGGCAGAAGGCTATATTCGGGGAGAAGGAAGAAAAGGTTACTTTGTTAATGAATTAGAGCCTCATTTATTTCAAGAGGAAGTCATTACTATTACTAGCAAGCAAACGGAGCCGGTGACATCATTTTTCGTTGATTTTAAAGCAGGGGCTGTAGATCAAACAAACTTCCCACTAAAAGCTTGGAGAAGAATTACTAATTCAATACTGACCTTACCAGAGAGTTTTCTATATGGGGATCCTTTTGGGGAAATGTGTTTGCGTAAACAAATTGCTGACTATTTACTCCAATCTCGCGGAGTAAAGACAGATCCAAATGCAATTATCATCGGGAGTAGCACACAGCAAATGTTAATTAATCTTGGACAAATCCTAAAGGATGATTTCCCAAGCGTAATCTTGGAGGACCCAGGATATGATGGAGCGAAAGAAGCATTTTTATTCCATCGTTTTACACTTGAAACTTTACCAGTTGATGAAACAGGTGCAGCGTTTTCACAATTAGAAAATAGGATATCACGCTTAATTTATGTGACACCTTCTCATCAAAGCCCAATAGGTATAAGCATGTCCATTCAACAAAGGCAACAGCTCATTCAATGGGCTACCAAGCGAAAAGGATATATTATGGAAGACGATTATGATAGTGAATTTCGCTATACACAGCAACCATTTCCGTCACTTGCTTCCATCGATTCAAAGAGAGTGATTTACCTTGGGAATTTCTCCAAGTCCTTTCTCCCAGGAATTCGCTTAAGTTATATGGTACTTCCCCAATTTCTTTTAGACCCTTATATAAAACATTTTCAATATTTTGAGTGTACTACTTCCCTTTTTAGCCAGCTTACAATGGCTAAATTTATGGAAGAGGGAGAATGGAATCGTCATATTAAACGGATGCGTCTCGTTTATAAACGAAAAATGCACTGTATAGTTTCAGAATTAAAGAATCAATTCAAACAACATATTACCATTATTGGGGAGCAGTCTGGTTTATACGTTTTAGTTAAGGTACATCTAAATCGTTCAGAAGAATGGTTAATCGAGCGGGCTTCCAATTATGGGGTTAAAGTGTATCCTACCTCCATCTATTTCATCGAAAATCATTCTGAGGAAGCAATTATTAAACTTGGATTCAGTAATCTTACTTGCGATGAAATTCAAGAAGGAGTGAAGCTTTTAAAAGAGGCTTGGCTAAGCTGATATTATTACTTTATGCCTTTTCTGAAAAAGTATTGGACACAGCACATTAACTTTCTCTAGTACATTACCTGATTATGACAATAATAAAAAGCATTCAAACAAAATATAGAATGCTTTTTATTTTTCTTGTACAACTACCCTGCACCTTTCGTTTAACAAGAAAAAGAATCGTCCATGTAGCTCAAGTTCTTCAAAAGTAGTGCCGTAGAATAAAAAAGTAAGATGTATAAATTATGCCTTCTATCCCTTTATTTTAGATTTAGCTAATTTCTCCCAATCTTCAAAGGACAACTTTTCTGTAATTTGTTTTAAATTATTTGGAACTTCAACATAACACATTAATTCTAAACTGTTACCGTCTGGGTCATTAAAATAAACTGAAGCATTGCCTTGATTTGGTCGAATAAATGGATCTATCGATTTTCTACCACCAAATGGCACTCCCTCCACTTCAATAGAATCTAACCATTTTAAAGACTCTTTTAGGTCTTCATATGAAACTTGAAAAGCAATGTGTCGTAAAGAAGGGTGGTATGGAGTTTGATACTCATCTCCCTCCCACAAACCCAACCAACTCTTACCTTCTTCAATCCAAAAGAAAGCAGTTTCCTCATCACGCCAAGCCATTTTCAAACCCAATTTCTTATAGAATTCCAAAGAATTATCTAAATTTTTCACTGGCAAATGAGCTTCATATAATCCTTTTATCAAAATAACACCCCTTTTTAAATGATTACATAAATAGTACCAATCTTCGAAATGTTCCACATCATTCAAAGGTCTAATGTTATTTATTCGAATTCTTCTTCAACGAATCTGCGCCGTTAGTTCATAAAGGAGCTTTTCATACATCCGTTACTAAAATTTTCACTCCTATATTCCTCCAAGTACTTTATATTATTTGTGTTTCTGCTGCTATAAATGCCATGATTATTAAAATACTATTATCTTAAAGTTTTTAATGCACCGCTCCATGCTATCACTTGGTCAAGCATTAAGTTGACAGTCGGTAGATGGATTTCAGTTGGTTTAAATGTTGAAAAGTTTTCAAAATCAGTAAATAAAGAGCTGGAGCTTATTTGGAATGTCGACTAAATATGTAAAAAGTGGAGATACACCGTCAAATAATCTGATGATAGAAACGTTTACAAAGCTATTAAAATAAAAACTACCCCTACAAATCGTCATTTGCAGGGGCTACCTAACTAATTCTTTTTCTTCTACTATTTTGCTACATTAGTTGAATAAGATAACAGTGCAGCCTAAGAAACCCTATGATCTTTAACTAAAGCAACCGTTATTTCAACATTCAATAGGAGGATATTTATTTACTTTACACAAGAAAAAGCCAGTACAATTGGAATTCGTTGTCTTCTCATAAATTCATCTTCACTACTAAAATGTTCACGCTTTGGTGTACCTTCACGTAAATCTAGAACTGAAAAGCCAGATTGTTTAAGTGCTAGAAAATAATGTTCGATTGTACGATGATACTTAACCACTATTTGGTCAATCCAAGGTTCTTTTCTTTCTCCCTCATGGAAATAGTCATCGACAATCCAATTACCACGTTTATCCCCAGATTGCTTACTAGTAAATGACGAAGTTGTAAGTGGATGCTGGATACTAAAAACAAATCTTCCGTTTTCTTTAAGCGTTTTATGAACATCTTGGAACAGGCGGTTAATATCTGAAACATAATGGATTGCAAATCGAGATGTTACAAGATCAAAAACCTCTTTTGGATAACCATAAGATTCCATTGTTTCCAAGTGTATTATCCCGTTTTGTTCAAGTATGTTAGTGCGTGCCACTTCCACCATTTTTTCCGAACCTTCAACTCCGGTGTAGTTTTTTGCTCCTAAATGTAAGAGTTCTTTTCCAAAAGATGCATCACCACATCCTAAATCTAGGACACTACTATCTTGAAAACTCCCAATCAATTCATAGATAATCGGTCCTTCAATGGCATTATTTGGACTATCCTTTCTGTTTCTTCTAGTTATGTAATTGTTAAAAAAGTCTGTTTGATCGTAAACCCTTGATCCTTTAAAATCCATCGAAATTTTCCCCCTTTAATGTTACTTTAAATACATTTGTTCTCAAACTGAAAATTTTCTTTTTATAAGGATATTGAAAGCTATAATTTTTACTGTAGTAAAAGTGCAACCGCACATTGCAAAAGTAATAAGGCCAATATAATATTTATTATTCGATAATGTTTGAAATATGTATTTTGTAATAACCCACCAATAAATATCCAAGTCAGGGTAGCAATAGTACCTACTGTAGCGATAATCATTTCAAAAAATATAAGGATCTCCAGTGATGAGTAATAAGGTGTAATATATCCGGTTAATGCTGTAATCCCAAATAAAAATATTTTCACATTAACAATTTGCAGGACGAAGCCAATCCAAAAAGAAGGCTGTTTGGCAGATTTTTTATTGTCAGGCCTACTGATTGCAACCTGATAGGCAAGCCATAAAATATAAATAGCTCCCGCATATGTAAGTACATTCATAATTGGATTTATGAAGTTTTCTAATCCAAAAATAAAGAAGGCACATAACGCTTGTACAAAGAAATAACCGGTAAAGATCCCGAAGTATAAAGGCTTCCCTTTTTTCCATCCATAATTCGTCATTGTATTTAATGCTAGTATATTACCCGGACCCGGTGTAAAAGCATTTATTAGTGCGTAGATTACAAATGAAAATAATACTTGAACTCCCATATCTAAATTCACCCTCCAATTTATGGCTATCATCGTTCATAATTATAAAGGAGTTTCCTAGATATAGAATAATACTAAAACAACATAACCTGTTATTACTAAAAGTTATATCAGGTTGATGATTCGGCAATTTTCATTTATAATTCCTGTGCAACTCTTTTTAAAGCATCCACATATATTTCTCCAAGTCTTGTTAATGTAACATCGCTATGCTGTATTATTCCTACACGTATGACTTCATCTACATTAAGAGGTACAGCAATAATATCATCCCCATGAAGATATTTAGGAAAAACTCCCGAGGAAATGGTGTACCCTTCTAGTCCAATCATAAAATTAACAATCGCTGCTCTGTCACTTACCTTGATACTTTTCTTTACACTTCTTGTACTTAAAATTTCTTCTGAGAAGTAAAAAGAATTGTATTCTCCTTGCTCAAAAGAAAGGCATGGATAGTCATCTAATTCATCCAAATTAATAGATTCTTTATCGGACAATGGATGTCTTTTACTAATAAATACATGGGGGTTTGTAGTAAATAGTTCTGAAAAGGTTATGTTTCTTTCTCTTAACAGTTTTAATATTACTGATTCATTATAATTACTTAAATAGATAATACCTAACTCACTTCGTAAATTTTGCACATCTTCAATGATTTCATAAGTTTTCGATTCACGAAGTATAAACTCATATTCAGTAGCCCCAAATTCTTTTACAAGTTCCACAAAAGCATTGGCTGCAAAAGTATAATGCTGGGTTGAAATACAAAAATGTTGCTTAGCTGGTTCTTCACTTAAATATTTTTCTTCAAGCATATTAAACTGCTGTAATACCTGTCTGGCATAACCTAGAAACTCAGACCCTTTGTTAGTAACAGTAACCCCTCTATTCGTTCTAATGAATAAAGTAATTTTAATTTCCTTTTCTAATTCCTTAATCGCATTTGATAATCTTGGCTGGGAGATGAATAAGCTTTTTGCTGCTTCATTCATAGATCCCTTACTCGCTACTTCTAATACATAATTTAATTGTTGTAAATTCAAACTGAACGCCACCTTTTCTTTCCAACACAATCTTAGCTATCCTTTCGGTTCGAAACAATAAAACTTTTTTTCAAATCTACAGAAGGGTAGGAAATCTTATTCCTTTATATGACCCGTTTGTTGAATACATGTTAAATTACACTCTTCAACTATGCCGCGTTAGTATAAGAACAGTTAATTTATTCGCTTGGCATATAGCCAATTACTTCATTGGAATTTGGGTCAACTAGGATTGAAGTTGTCCCGATTACAACACTATCTTTATCTTCAAAAGAGACGGTTAATACCTCTTTTCCATCATAAGCTTTATCCAACAATTCATAGCTATTATCAGCAATCGTTTTTTTCACTTTCGCACTTTGCCAATTTTCTTTAGCCCTGTCATTCCAACCTTTTTCATTTATAAATTCCCATGCTACTGCCCTTACTTCTTCATAATTATCCATATCATTTGTATTTTCTTCTATAACTTGTTTATTTGTACAACCAATGATTATCCCCATCGAAAATACTGTTATGATTAAATATAAGAATTTTAATTTCATAATACTTTAACATCCTTTTCAATTAGACGAAAAATCTATTTTGGTATTCATTAATTCAACTCTTCTTAAACACAACTGCTACATTAGTAAAAACACATCCTATGTCTATTATTCTATTAAGTTGGCAATAATCCTTTTAATATTACTATTATAGGGGAAATGGAATTGTTGGATACAAATCAACTAAAGGAATATCTTGCTATATCCGGTAAGCACTTAAAACTAACCAGTCTTGCACATCGTATCCGCTTTATGAAATCATTTTTTCGTTGGTCTCTTGAAGAAGGCTACCTGAGTAGGAATCCAACTTCCAAAATTAAAGAACCCAAAGTAGGGAAGCGAATCCCCAAGTATTTAACCGAATGGGAGATTGAACACCTTCGTGAGTCCCGTCATTCGCCGATGGAAAAAGCGATTTTTGAATTCATGTTTTCCACCGGTTGTCGTATTGGAGAATTAGTGGCGTTGGAAAAGAACCATATTAATTGGTCCAATCAATCTGCTATCGTTAAAGGAAAAGGCGATAAGGAAAGGGAAGTTTATTTTAATACATGTTGCAATATATGACTTAAATGCTATATGGAAAGCCGTAATGGTCATAATTCAGTACCTTTAATAGAGTAATCGACATCTTGGTGGGCATGGAAGTGTTCCGTTTCGACTATTACACCGCCGTCAGGTTCAATATATCCCACTGTTATTACACAACTTAATCATTACAGTTTTATCGTTTTTCCATTTACTGAGGTGATTTTTTCATTTTTACACACCCTATCTTCTATATTTAAACGCTCAAAAAAAACAGCGAAAGCATTAATATGCCTTCACTGTTTTATAATAGTTTTAAATTTCTTCACAATGTTCTTCAAATAATCCTTGAAGATGAGTGATTACTGATGTTGGAGCATGTCCTTCGATTTCGTGACGACCGATTTCTGCAACAGGTTGACCGTCTTTCAATAATACAAATGATGGAGATGATGGTAAATGATCGTCTCCAAAAAGATTACGCGCTTGTTGCGTAGCATATTTATCTTGTCCAGCAAATACTGTCACAAGATGATCTGGGCGTTTATCGTAATGCACTGCGTTAGCTGCTGCTGGGCGAGCGATCCCACCTGCACAACCACAAACAGAGTTTACCATTACTAGTGTAGTACCTTGACGAGCAAATGCAGCGTCTACTTCTTCTGGAGTTGTTAGTTGCTCATAACCACTAGTTTCCATTTCCCCACGAGCTTGCATAACCATATCATTCATCAATAAATTAAAATCCATATTCATTGTTCAACACTCCTTTTCAAGCTAGTTTCATTTTATCAGATTACTATTTAGAATTCGAGGAAAATAACTCATCAACTGCCTGCGAAACTGTGATCTGTTCGCCCCTTACCAATTGCTCTAATTCCTTCATCGATTGTTTCTTTTCAATAGAAGAGAAAAATTCATCATACAATCGGTCAATGATCATCGTTTTATACCAATCAACCGTCTGTTCTTTTCTTCTATTTTCCCAAACGCCATTTTCTAGCATGTTTTTTTTGAATGACAAGATCGTGTCCCACACGACATCGAGTCCCTTTTTATATAGGGAGGAAACAGCGAGTGCTGGTGTTGTCCAATATGGTGTAGACGGTGCTAAAAAGTGAAGTATTTGTTTATATTCTGCTACTGTTTTTTTCGCAAGCTTTTCATTTTCCCCATCTGCTTTATTCACCACAATCGCATCAGCGAGCTCCATGATACCTTTTTTCATTCCTTGTAATTCGTCCCCGGCGCCAGTTAGTGCTAGAAGTAAGAAGAAATCAACCATTCCCCGAACAATCGTTTCACTTTGTCCAACGCCAACTGTTTCTACTAAAATGACATCGTATCCAGCTGCTTCACATAAAAGCATGGTTTCGCGAGATTTTTTGTGAACACCGCCAAGCGTACCTGCAGTTGGAGATGGTCTTATAAATGCGTTTGCGTTCTTTGCTAGCTCTTCCATCCGCGTTTTATCTCCAAGAATACTGCCGCCAGTTAAAGACGAACTAGGATCAATCGCAAGTACCGCCACTTTATAGCCTTGGTCACAGAGCATTTTTCCAAAAGCTTCGATAAATGTACTTTTCCCAGCTCCCGGGACACCAGTAATTCCAATTCGGATACTGCTTCCTGTATGCGGGAGAAGTTGTTTTAATAACTGCTGTCCAATTGCTTGCTGATCACTAACCGTACTTTCGATAAAGGTAATCGCTTTTGCTAAATGAAGTCTTGAGCCGTTCTGGATTTGCCGGATATATTCCTCTTCATCAATTTGTAGCGTTTTCTTTTTCGTAAATTTCTTTACAATAGCTTTCCCCATACCATCATGCTGCGATTTAATACCACTCATGACATGCATCGAAGTTTCCTTATTCTTTCTCGATTCAGCCATTATCCTTCTACTTCCTCATAACCCAATCTCTTATATACTTCTTCGATGACTTTTTGGGCAGCAACAGGAATAACTGTACCTGGTCCGAAAATAGCAGAAGCTCCGTTTTCACGTAAAAATGCGTAATCTTGTGCAGGGATTACTCCACCAACAACTATTAGAATGTCTTCACGGCCTAGTTTTGCTAGCTCTTCCCGTAGAGCCGGAACAAGCGTCATATGACCGGCCGCTAATGAACTTACCCCGACTACATGGACATCATTTTCTACTGCTTGTTGTGCGGTTTCAGCAGGTGTCTGGAATAATGGACTAATATCGACATCGAATCCTAAGTCTGCAAATGCTGTGGCAATGACTTTTGCACCTCGGTCATGCCCATCTTGCCCCATTTTGGCAATGAGAATACGTGGTCGTCTTCCTTCATTATCACGGAAATCTTCTGCCATTTGTTTGACTGCTTCTATTTCTTCAGCGTCACTAAAGTTTGCACTATATACACCGCTCACCGATCGAATCACCGCCTTATGTCTTCCTGCAACGTATTCAATTGCATCGGAAATTTCTCCGATAGTTGCACGTTTTCTTGCCGCATCCACAGCCGCAGCTAGTAGATTTACTTCTCCTGTTTTAGCTGCTTCTGTTAATGCCTTAAGTGCTATTTGTACTGCCTCTTCGTCGCGATTTGCTTTTACTTCTGCTAAGCGTTCCATTTGTTTTTGACGAACTACAGTATTATCGATATTCAAAATATCAATGGCATCTTCTTGTTCTAAACGGTATTTATTGACACCGATAATGATTTCTTTAGAAGAGTCGATTTGTGCTTGTTTTTTTGCAGCTGCTTCTTCAATTTTCATCTTCGGCAGTCCTGTTTCAATTGCTTTTGCCATGCCACCAAGTTCTTCGATTTCTTCGATTAATGCCCAAGCTTTTTCCATTAATTCGTTCGTCAGTGTTTCCACATAATACGAACCGCCCCATGGATCAATTACTTTTGTCATATTCGTTTCTTCTTGCAGAAACAACTGCGTATTACGTGCAATTCGAGCAGAAAAGTCTGTAGGAAGTGCAATTGCTTCATCGAGTGCATTCGTATGAAGTGATTGCGTGTGTCCCATTGCAGCAGCGTTTGCTTCCACTAAAGTTCTCGTTACGTTATTAAATGGATCTTGCTCCGTTAAACTCCAACCAGATGTTTGAGAATGCGTACGTAGCGCCAATGTTTTTGGATTTTTGGGGGCAAAGCTAGCCATCATTTGTGCCCAAATTCTACGTGCAGCACGCATTTTTGCTACTTCCATAAAATAGTTCATACCGATTGCCCAGAAGAATGAAAGTCTTGGTGCGAATGAATCAATTTCAATGCCAGCTTTCAAACCTGTTCGTACATACTCCAGACCGTCCGCTAATGTATAGGCAAGCTCAATATCCGCCGTTGCTCCCGCTTCTTGCATATGATAACCAGAAATCGATATCGAGTTGAACTTCGGCATATACTTTGCCGTGTATGCAAAAATATCCGCAATTATTTTCATCGACATATCTGGTGTGTAAATATAGGTGTTTCGAACCATGTATTCTTTTAAAATATCATTTTGAATGGTCCCAGCAAGTTGCTCTGGAGTAACTCCCTGTTCTTCTGCAGTTACAATATAAAAGGCTAAAATTGGTAAAACGGCACCATTCATCGTCATCGAAACAGACATTTGATCGAGTGGAATACCACTAAATAGAATTTTCATATCCTCGACAGAATCAATGGCAACACCCGCTTTTCCAACATCACCTGTCACACGTTCATGATCGGAATCATAACCCCGATGAGTAGGTAAGTCGAATGCTACAGACAAACCTTTTTGTCCCATTGCTAAGTTTCTTCTATAGAAAGCATTACTTTCTTCCGCTGTTGAAAATCCTGCATATTGGCGTACCGTCCAAGGTTTTGCCACATACATCGTTGGATATGGCCCACGTGTATTTGGTGCGATTCCAGGTAAATCATTTAAATGTTGCACTTTGCTTCGGTCAGATTCTTCATATACTTTTTTTAACTCAATCCCTTCATTAGTTAAGAAGGAAGCGGTTTGTTGTTGGCCATTGGTTGATTTTTCTACTAGTTTTTCGATAGAAACAGCTGAATAATTAGGCGTTGACATTGGAATCCTCCTTTTTCGCAAGTGCTAGCAATTGTTGTCCTTTTTCAAGCAATGATTGTCCAGCATAAATACGTCCAGAAAGTCCAGCTTCTAACCAGTCTTCATACTCCTCGAATTTGCCTGCTACATCCATTGGAACTGACAATTGCTCATTCAATAATGCAGGAACTAAACCTGCTGTTTGCTCATCGTTTCCGACAAAGACGACATAGTCAATACCTTGTTCATCAATCCACTTTTGTAAATCGAACGGTTTTAAGTTTTCCGGCGCAACAAGCGGCGAAATCCCCAATGCGATTAAATAACCACTAACGAAATCCATGCGGGCTTTATATTCTTTTATTAGACCATACGGAATAATAGCCGTGTTCAAAGGATTTTGTTGAAATGCTTGTCGTAGCTGTTCGAATGGTTGCGCAAGACGTTTATAATTAATTTGTTTAATAGCATCAGGTAATACATCAGCTGGATTTGCGTAAATATTCGTACCGATAAGTGATTTTTTACGAGTAGAAAGCGCCGCAAGTTGCTGCTCCCACTTTTCATCAGCTCGAGCCAAAAGATTAGCTTCTCTATCTGCTATCGTTTCTTCCTTCATCAATTCTAAAAAAAACGTCCATGCTTTTTCCACTAGTTCTTTCGTTAAACTCTCCACATAATAAGATCCACCAGCCGCATCAATCACACGCTGAATATGCGTTTCTTCTTTTAATACGAGCTGCATATTACGCGCAATGCGATTCGATGTTGGTGTAACTCCTGTTAAATAATCATGTGGATACGTTGTCACGCTATCCGCTCCACCAAGTACGGCAGCAAGCGCACTATTTCCCGCACGAAGAATATTAACTTGTGCATCTAATATAGAAAATGATCGTAAGGAAGTTTCGGCGTGTACAGGAATAGCTTCTATATTCTGATATCCAAATCCTTCGCCAAATGCTTGCCAAAGTATACGAAAAGCACGGATTTTCGCTATTTCCATAAAGAAATTTGTATCTACTGAAAATTGAACAAATGCTTTTGAAACAAGATCCTCTATGCTCGTTTGACGAGCAAATGCATCTGCTTGTACAAGAACACTCGCCAGTTCACTAACAGCGTCTCCTCCAGCTTGGTGGATAGACGTTCCATTTAAGAAATACGTTCTGGCATTCGGAAGGTCAGCATCTACTGCTCCTTTCACCAATCCTTTTAAATCAGTAAAATGAGTTATAAAGGATCGATTATGCCTTACGTCTAAAATGATGGAGTGTTCTACTAAAAGTACTTTCCAATCTTCAATTTGCTTTGCATTCCAAACATGGTCTTTTTCTACTTTATAATGAATAACATTATTCCCTTTTCCTAGCGATTCTTTTATGTCGGCAAGAATTTCTTCACTTTTTGTCCCTGCGGCAAGCTGAGCGATGGACCATTCGGAAGTTTTTTTTGCTTGTCGTACAATAGCCGTTTGTGAAGTTGGAATATACGCCCCATCAGCTAATGAATAAAGCGGTTTCAAAATGATTTCTTCTAATGTTTTTGTAGAAAGGGAGTCTAGTGTTTTCCCCTTTAATGATTTAAGAGCTACTTGTTCCCATTCATCAAGTGTTGCTTTATTAAACGTCGTTTGTTTCATTTTATCTATTGTCATATGAACGCTCTCGCTTCCCCCTATGTAAATAAAATTATCTTAATTATATATTAACGGACAATGATTACATTAGAAAGGGAAACTTCCTAAGAAGTCAGAAGAAACGAAAAAACCTCTTTCTTCACCAAAAGAGGTTTTTTCATTTTTATTCAATTGCTCCGGTACCTTTAAGAGCTACATCAACGCTCACATCAATCGGTAAATCAGGATATGCTTTTTGCCATTCGGAAATCGTGTTTTTATCATAAAGCATCATTGTTCTATATCTTAATCCAAAACCTATTGGGTCAAGATTTTGTTCTTGAACTGCAGTGAGAAAATCTTCAATCTTTTTTTTCACTGCCATTGATGCTATTTTGTCATACTTCTTTAAATCTTTTAAAGAAAGGTTTTTATTCGATTGTCCAATTACGCCAATCATTTTTATATTCACCTTAATGGAAGTTGGCTTTCCATTGTCCATCATTATTTTATAATGGACATTTGTTTTTTCCATATTGATCACTAAAGTTAGATCTCCTTCTTCTGCTTTATAGCTGAATCCGCTCATTCCATTTAGAAGAGTATTGTAATATTTTGATTGCTCAGAGGATAACTCAAATGGTTTTGATTTTTCTTTCACAACTAACGATTTATTGACGATTAACTCCTTCTTATCTTCTGTTGCCTCTACAAGAGGTAATACCGCATCCACGCCATCTGACAACATATCTTTTCTAAATTCATAAAGGAAAGTGGAGGTGATAAAAGGACTATCCGTACCACTACTACCAAAAAAGTTTACAAGTGTAGATGATACTGCGGATTCTGCTGCCGGTTCTACTCGTAAAATAGATTCTGCAGAAGATTTAGCAGCTGCTACCCAGGCTATTAACTGAATATCACTACGTCTGATAAAGTAATCCATAAAATCCTTCACATTATCTTGTAAGAGTTCCTCGTTAATAACGATAATTTTAGCATGTCCAAACTCTAGTACTTTATCTGTATGTGTTTCTAAAATGCGAATTGCTTCAGCAAGCGTCTCCCCTTCGTAAACCAGATATTCATAATTAGGACCAGAGGACGATTTAATAGAAGCGACAGGTAATGATAATTTTAATGTCACCTTATACCCTCCATCTTCTTTTTCTGAAGGGTCTACACCAATACCAGTAATGAAAACTCGCTTATCAATATCTTTAAATCCACACCCAGCCACAATTGAAACACAAGAAATGTATATAGCTGCAACAACAAGTATTTTATAACTTTTGAATCGATGCTTCATAATTTTGCTCTCCTTTTCACTATAACTAAGGAAATGATTAGTACCGCAAAAAAAATAGGCAGAGATCCATAGAAGTAGTTCGAAAATTTGAATAATTGATACTGTGTCAGTTTTCTCGTTAAAACTAAAGATATTATGCCAAATATAGTGACGAAAATATAAGGAGCCAACATTTTTCCTTTCCATTTCAAGCGCTTAAATTCGAAAATGCTTTCTAATAATTTCAAAGCAACATGCCAATGTAATAATAAGCTCACAAATGCTATCCCTAAGAAGGATAAGATAAAAATAAAAATAACTCGTTCTATTGGACCATATTTCATTCGTATCGAATCGCTAGTGGATACCCATGGAAAAGTAAGATCAGCAATCTGTTCCACCCCGTTATACCCAATTGGTACAAAAAATGTAGTAAACAATACAGCAACGCCTGTTAACCCAATAATTAGGGCGTGTTTCCATCCTATTTTATGTTTTTTGGTAAAAAGTTCATTGAATATGACCAAATCGGCAATCCCAACAAATAAATAAAGGGAAGCACCAAAGGCCCAATAAGAAGGAACGTGGTTCACATGCATCATGGAAATCTTTATAAAATCCCAATCAAGTTTAGGGTTCACATAAAATTTTATCAATAGAAAGAAAATTAAAGGAATAAATAAAACGATTACAATTTCCGCCATGTATAACATACTCCTAGATTTCATCAATATTCCAAATGAAATAACGAGGACAAACGCAAATGTCGTAATCACAATGGAAGTTTCTGGCGCGAAAAAAGTAATAAATAAAAATACATAGGTAATAAGGGTAATAAGCCCGGCACAAAACCAATATAAAAAAAAGTAAAAAAGCACCGGGTAAGCAAACCACTTTGGAGTGTGTGCTTTCAAGATTTCCGGCAAATTTTTACCGGGGAAAGAATTGAATAATTTAACGATTATATATATAAGTATAGTTCCAATAATAACAGCAGCAATCATAGAAGGAATTGCCCCGCTTTTGCTTTCAAACAACAGAATTTTAGGAACAGAGGCAATGATATTGGAAATCATCGTAAGAAATATAAAATAATAAAGAAAGCGACTCATTCGCTTTTCACCCCTTTTTCACTCCTTCTGCTTTTCCAATACATTTTTAAATAAGGTTCTCCAAAACTTTCTTTATTGATCAAAAACATGAGTATTCCTAAAAAGCCAAGTATAAATCCAACTGTCCCAAAAAATGTTGTAAAGGCTAACAGAATATATCTACAAAATCTAATCGAAAAACTCATCTCGTTGATCGGGATGACAAAACTAGAAATGGCTACTGCCGACACGATGATAATCATGATATTGGAAGTCAATGCCGCCTCCGTTGCCGCTGTACCCAATATTAAACCACCTACTGTTGTTGCCGTGGCACTAATCGCTTTCGGAAGCCTAATACTCGCTTCTGTTAAAAGCTCCATAAACACGAGCATAAATAGAACCTCTATAAAAGATGGATAAGGTACGCCAATCCTACTTCCAGCGACGGTTAAAGCTAACTCCGTTCGAAAAATGTCTGGATTGTAGGATGTGATAGCAACATACAAAGCTGGCAATACTAAACAGGTTATCAGCCCAAAATATCGTAGTACAAGCGTAAACGAAGTAATCCAAAATAAATGATAGTTATCTTCCATCGATACCATAAAATCAAAAAAGACAACAGGCGCTATCAAGGCATGCGGGCTTCCATCAATCATTAAAATCACTTTACCGGCATCTAAGTTATAGCAGATACGGTCAGGTCGTTCGGTTAACATTAAGGTTGGAAATAGTGTAAACCTTTTACCATTTAAGTAAAGTTGGAGCTCCCCAGCTGATTGAATAAGGGGTGAATCTAATTCATTAATTCTCTTCCGAATAGTTGTTAATATAGCTGGCTTTACTGTTTTCGCATCATAAATAATAGCTATATCATTATGAGTTTTATCTTTTAACTCCAAAATTTCGATCTTTAGAGTAGGCTCCTTATAACGATGTCTAATGATATTCAAGTTAGTAAGAATGTCCTCACTTAATGCTTGTTGGGGTCCATATACAGTCGGTTCCATAAGCGTCTGCTGTACTGTACTAGTATTTACTTTCTTCACATCTATTAGAAAAAAGTGTTGTTGAACTGCTATTAACACACTTCCCTTTGTTAGTTCAAGTGGAATTTTATCTTCTGATTTAATAGCTAGAAGATCCGGTGATGACTGAATATAAGCCCCATAATGCTGTGCCGACTTCATTTCGAAAAACGGCTTAATAATGACGCTTTGTAATTTATCTCCATCGACAGCCGTTTTTAAATAGAGAAGAAATGCCACTTCTTCTTCTAGTTGTAAAGGAATTAGCATAACATCAAAAGAAGGATTCATCTGCTTCTTCAGTTCATCCATCAACATAGGCGCCGTTGGGTTCTCTTTTGAATTCGTCATATACAAACCTCCAATAAAGAGAATCTTCGATAGGCTTAGGTTAACCGAATGAATATGATTCAATCCTACTGACAAGAAGTTTTAATGGAAATTATTTTTTATGCAGGGGAATGAGAACAGTTGAGTACATTAGTTCTTGGGGGATTTCTATTTTTAAGTGTCAATTTAGGGGCAGGAATCGCTTGGATAATCGCTAAACTATTCGGTCATTCCAATGAAGGTTTAGCTTTGTTATGTGGAGGATTCTTAGTAGGACTACTTGTACTAGACATTATTCCATCAGCATTCCAAGTATATAAATCACCCGGCATCGCTTTAGGTATATTTATTGGATTTTTGTTTCTACTTCTTGTGAACAAATTTTTATTTTCATCTGAACAACATAGCTCCTCTGTCTACTTGTTAGTAATCGCCCTTTTCATACATACGATTCCTCTAAGCTTAACGATCGGAAACTTGCTAGGTGAATCTTCTTTCGCTCTCAGCATTTCAACTTCCACCATTTTGCACCATATCCCTGAAGGATTTGCGCTTACTTCTATATTTCTTGCACAAGGACAGAAAATAATTGGCTTATTCCTTTCTTTTATTGGTTTATCGGTATGCTTTTGTCTATTTATTTGGATTGGTCATCATATTTCACTAAGCATGAAGGCACAAAGTATATTATTAGGTGTTTCTATTGGGCTGATCGCTCTTACAAGTGTAAAAGAATTTATTTTACATAATGTCCGGAAAGTGTCACTGAGGACATCCGTACTATTTGTCCTAACAGGTTATCTTTTTAGCCTTGGGTTTCATATGGTGTTCTAATTAGGTAAGGGATTCTGCCGTTAATTACTAATATATGGATAAGGGAGACCAAAACGTATGAGTAAGCAATCAAAGTGACCTCGAAAGCAACCAAACTATAAAACGGCAGAAGAAAAGGAAGAACTTCTTCTGCCGTTTTGTTATTCATGAATTGAGCAAAGTCTTTTTTAACATGCTATTTGTCTATCATTTTTTTACTACATTCAGTTCCTCTAAATATTCTTTCGCAGGGGCTGGATGTGTGTATCTTCCCATGGCTGTTTTATGCTTTCTTAGCCCCAGTTTCTCGTAAAAGCCTTCTCTCCCATGTGTAGCAGTAAGCTGTAAAAAGAAAATATCACTACACTGAGTTAGAATATCTGTCATCATTTTCTGGCCTATCCCCATGCCTTGAAATTCAGGGTGCACAATGACATCGTAAATCGAGCCGTAGAAAACTCCGTCCGTCACAACTCTTCCACAACCTACTAGCCTTCCTTCTAAATACGCCAACGAAACTAAATAACTTGAATTAAATGCTTGTTGCAACTTATGTTTAGGAAAACCGTCCCATTCCACATCTATAAAAAGCCGCTCTAGCTCATTCCAATCTAAATTATCTAAAGCATTAACAATGGTGACTTGCGATATTATGTTTGAACTCATACTACTTCCTCCTAACGAAATTACCGGAACAATCTTATATTCTATAAAGCAATTAACAATTCCTCTCGATTTAGAAATTTAATGGTGCGCCCTTTTGATAAAAAATCCTGTATATACTAGGAAAATCCCAATCATTAATAAAATCCCTATGTATACAGACATCATCGTAGGTATCAAAAATGCACCTATTATAATAGTTGATCGAGCGATTAGCTCCGCTCCACTAAAAGAAAAATTCGAGAATGCAGAATAAGAACCTCGTTTATCCGTAGGAATCATGTTCGCCTGCTCGGCATTGAGCACTGGTGAATAAATAAGTTCACCTATCGTTGCGATGAAATTGAACAAAATTAGTATGTACCATGTATTAGCAGAAGTAATGGTAATATAGCCTACGCTATATATGATTAAACCACTTAACAAAACCTTTTTCTTGCTGAATCTATCTGTAAATTTATTGATCAAAAATGTAAAGCATACAACGAGTAACATATTCTCGATATTAAGAATACTTAACATACGCACACCCGCAACTTGAAAATCCCCGATATGTACAATTTTAAATGTTTCTGCCAAGCGAACACCAATATAACTATTCAATGTAAACTCTGCTGCAAAGATAAACATAGAACCTATGACTACTTTAACAAATGGTCGATCTTGAAATGCCACTTTGTAATTTTGAATCAAATCAAGGAAAACATTATTATGTCGCTTTTCAAAACGTTGTGTATGTTCATCAACCAACCAAATATTATAAGCAATCGGTAGACAAATCGAAGTAAACGATAGGACCGCAAATAGCTCGATTTGATGATTTATATACAATAAGCCACCTAATGCAGCACCAATAGCCATCGATAAATTCACGAGCCAATAATCGACCGCATACACTTCCTTCCGATTTTCTGGCGTGGTAGAATCGATAATAATAGCATGCATTGCTGGTCTCCCAAGGCTACTTGTAACAATATAAGCTACATAAGCTAAAGCAAAAAGCCAAATGATATTCTCTTTAGGGAATAAACTAATTGTCATCATAAAAAACATCAAGGCACTTAAAAATGAAGTAAGAACCAATACCCTTTTCCGTGGAAAACGATCGGAAATATAACCCCCAATTAAATTAACAAAAAAGCTAATAAACACGGTACATATTAAAAAGGTACCTGCCCAAACTTTGCTCATTTCCTGAGCGAAAAATAATGCCATGAATGGCATCACTGCTGATGATACTGCTCGATTAAAAAAAGATGTGATTAACCGAACTTTAATATTTTGTGGATAGTTTTTCCAAGACATGTTGCAGGCCTCCTCTGTCTTATGTATATTAAACTAGACTTAGGGATTGAAAAATGGACACTTTAATAATAAATGTCCACTTTTACAAAAGGAGCACATCATGGATAAATATTTGTTGACATTATGGAAATTTCTCCCTTCAGGAAACGTTAAACAATATGAAATAGCTGACTTACTTCAATTAAGCCCTAAGCAAACAGCACGATATATTCAAAAATGGTCTACAGATGGATGGCTAACATTTACAGCTGGTCGCGGTAGAGGAAAAATATCAAAACTTCAATGGTTAAAAAATGTTGAGTCCATTTTAGAAGATCAGCTTATGAAGATGATTGATGAAGACCCTGTGGAAATTAGCAGTAAATATTTATTACTAGACTGGTCAATAGATAGTAAACTACGTTTAATGGAAAAGCTTCGTTCAAAATTTGGCTATGTTCAAAGTACAAAAGACAAGCTTATTGTGCCAAGAAAATATCCATTTTTGACGATACATCCTATCGAAGCTGCTGATGTACATAGCGCTAATATTGTAGCAACAATTTTTAATCGGCTAGTTTCAGTCGATGAAAGTGGTATTGTCTCACCCGAACTTGCCCATAGCTGGGACGTCTTAGAGACAAAGCTCCGAATTTATTTAAAAAAAGATATTAAGTTTCATGACGGATCTATTTTAACAGCTGACGATGTAGCCTATTGTTTAGAAAAACTACGCAATCATCCGCATTATAAAGACTTATGGGATCCTGTAGAACAGATAGTCGCTGTAACGCCACTCATCATTGATATTTATTTTCCCAATGGATGCAGCTATTGTTTATACATGCTAGGTACGTTAAATGCGAGTATTTATAAAGAAAATAAAAATAATATTATAGGAACAGGTAGTTTTTACATCCAGGAAAACAATGACCAAATAACTACTCTAATAGCATTTAATGATTATTATGGAGAAAGAGCTTTACTAGACGTAGTGGAATTTGTTCAAGTTCCAAAAGATTTTGACGTCGTGTATCGCTCCTCTGCACTTGGCGAAGAACAGCAGACATTTCCTGTAGAAAGCGATTCTGGCTTTTATGTAGTAATGATGAATACATTTAGAAATACAGCCATCAAGCATCTGGAAGTACGCAATTATTTACACTATGTAATTTCAAAGTACCGCCATGAAATAAGTCAAGTCGAATCTCGCTACACTCCAAATTACCAAGGGTGCCTTATTGGTCAAAGTAAAACGTATACTTTACCCGAAGTAAAGAAGCCCCATTTTTCGGAACCACTCGTTTTAAAAATAGTGAATTATACAGAAAATGCAACTTTATTGTTAAGGGATATATTAGAAAAAGAGGGTATCCCTATTGAACTAAAATGGGTTTCATTCAAAGATACCGTTTTAAACAAAAATGATAACGAACAAGTTGACCTATTTATTCACGGAGAAGTATTCGAGATGAATCAAAATTTTTCATTTTTCTCTTTTCTCCAAAATGGCTATTCTTCTTTAGCTGGAATTCTAAAAAAGGATCCAACCATTAACGACTTTTTAGCCGAATATGCCCATACGCCATTTGAGGATTGGACAGCATTAAATTTGAAAGTAGAAAAAACACTTATTGAAAACTCGATCATGATTCCATTATATTACTCAAAACGACAAATCCCCTTCTCCGCGGACTTGATGAATATTAAGATCAAGCATTTTGGTTATGTAGATTTTTCTAAGCTTTGGGTACGACCAGAATTGGAAGATAACTTGACCAAATGAGGAAGATTGAACAGTAAAAATGCAAGAACATAGATTGTACATCATGCAAAAGTTTATAAGATTAGTCTATCTTTTATGAGTATTATTTCATTTAATATTTTGAAATGATAGATATATTACTATATACTGGTATTTATATAGAATGACCGACAATGGGAGTGACAATTGAATGGATATCACGATCACAAGAGCCCTACGCGAATTAAAAACACTGGACGCACGTATTTTAAAGAAGATTAATGAAACAACTTTTGCCACATCCAAAAAGCCGAAAGAAAATATAGCTGGCTTTAAAACAGTCACTGAATTCGAAAATAAAGCAAAAGAAAATATTCAATCAATACAAGATTTGATGAATCGTAGAAAACAAATAAAAACAGCAGTCGTTGAATCCAATGCGAAAACAATTGTAGAAGTTGCTGGAGTAAAGATGACAGTCGCTGATGCAATAGAGCGTAAAAACTTTATTGAAGTCGAAAAGACACTTCTACGAAAAATGAACAGTGATTATGGTCAAGCACAAATAAGAGTCGAACAACAAAACGAACTAGCCCAAGACAGACTAGACACACAGCTAAATAATATGATTTCCAAAGAGGGCAAAACAGACTTAACGGCAGTGGAAGGATATAAAAAGCTTTTTTGGGAATCGGAGGAAACGAAGCTGATCGACCCTGTCAATGTTAATACAATTGCTTCAAAAATGACGCAAGATATCGAGACTTTTGAAGACGATGTAGATGTAGCATTAAGCGAAATCAATGCTCGAACATTTATCTCTATTGACTAACTTATTACAACTTGCTGTTTTGGCGAAAAAGAAGAAAGTTTCCCCGGCGCAGGGTCTGGGTCAAACCCTGCATCCAACTAATTTTAACGAATGGTAAAAAGCTTAAAGCTTAACCTTCAAACTTTAAATGTTAACATTTAACGCTCTTAATTATGAAAGCTCAATATTCAAATTTTAACATTCTTTCAAATCTCGGGTCATTAGGTGCGTAGGATTTGAAACTTCCTTTCTTCCCCTCCGAGCAGCTATGACAGCATAAAAAGAGTGATCCTTACAGGTCACTCTTTTTACTTCTCTTTGTATTCGGGATGATTATGTCGGACACAACCAAATAAGTAACATCCCGTCTTGATTGATGTATCAAACTCCATGCTTGGAAAGTGACCAGACGAGATACGATCAATTGTTTGTTCGTATTCCACTTTTTCAACAAGTAATTCATTTATGTATGCTTCTTTATCACTTTCTAACCAATTGTCGTCATATTCTTCTTCCCTAGCTTCTTTGATCTCGTTTATTTTTTGATGGATAGCTTCATTTATTATTTTATGTGCACGAATTACATCATTTAGTTGGAGCAGTGAATATACATATCGGCTAATCCAATTAGGCTGCTTCCAATAAGTTTTCCACCCTTTTTCGAACCATTCTATTGCTAGTTGAAAGCTACCTAACTCAACATATAAATCAGCTACTTCTACTTCTCCAACAAAATCTTCTTCATTTTCTGAAAACTCACCAAGTTTCCTAATTGCCTCATCCGAATTTCCTAACTCGATCAAACATTTTACATGACTATACATTGCATTATCAGAGTTCTCAGAAGCCATTAAAAATAACTTCGAAGCCTCTTTTAAGTTTCCTAAATGGTAGTGTGCAATCGCTAAATTATTATAAGCAGCTTTGGTAGCTTGAATGGCAATTGAATTTATCAGTACTTCTTTTGCAGGCTGCCACTTTTCTTTTCTAATATAAATCTCACCTAAAATATTATATGGAAAATAAGAAGAGGGATTCATAGTGATAACTTCTTCCAGCAGATCCATTGCTGTTGTATCTTCCTCTTCTTCATAGCAATAAATCCAAGCGAGATTAGTTAAAGATTGTACATTTCTAGATTCATCTACTGCTTTTTGAAATAATTTTAAAGCATCATTGTATTTATTTTTTTCTAGTAGTTCAATAGCTTGCTGATTAATATTCAATTATTTTTCCCCTATCCAAATTACATTAGTAATCCAATGCCTTCACACTTTTTCGTAATTACTTTTCTTCTGCTTCCACCCTCTAAAATGTCACACATTGACTATGTCAATATAAGACTGTTTAGCATCGAGATATTGTAACACATGTAAAAATATATTTCCTCCACCTTGCATAGAATAAAAGACTTGTCCCAGTGAGAAAGGAGATTTACTTTGGCAGAAAATTCGAAGGACCCATTTTATCAACGATGGTGGTTCATAATATTAATCATTATTTTAGCGGTTGGCATTATTGAAAATATATTTGATGATAGTGACCTAGCAAAGGTGGAAAGAGCAGACGCAATTACATCTGCTTTTCAGGCAGAAGCGGTAATGGAAGAAATAGTGGAAAAGAAGCCGGCACCTGATGAAATTGCTGCTCATTTAATCAAAAAAAGATTCGGATCAACAAAGGAAGAAAGAGAAAATACGATAGTATCCGCTGAATATGAAAGTGGTGTAGTAGAAGTTATTATAAAGGCAACAAAAGTTTCAACAGCTAAAACACTCAAACACGCTTCGCTAAATACTGCTTTTGATTATATGAAATCGATGAAAGACCACCCTAATGTAAACCAGGCAACCTTCATCGTTCAAGCCCCCCTCACAGACCCATTTGGGAATGTAGAAATTGAGGACGTGATGGTTGTACTAATGAGTAGAGAAACATTGGATAAAATCAATTTTCAACATTTTAAAATGAGTAATTTTAGCGCAGTTGCCGATAGTTACTGGGAGCACCCTACCTTAACGGGGAAATAAAAAGAAAAGTCGAATGCGCATGTCTTTGCTCCGATTTTTGCAACCGAGAACATTGAATGGAATAACACATATAATAGGGATAATGTGTCGTAGTCATAGGTGTCTCAATCAAAGTGAACTTGCTGTTTTGAGAATTGGTTGCTCTCACCAGCAATTTGGTTGCTCTCATGTTGGTTTGATTGCTTTTAGGGACCGATCTGTTGCCCTTAGCCATTTTCTGGATGCATCAATTGAATAAAATGGATAATAGCCTGTTTTTAGCAAGTCGTTACTGAAT
Organism: Psychrobacillus sp. 05T411; assembly: GCF_056396485.1. NCBI lineage: Bacteria > Bacillati > Bacillota > Bacilli > Caryophanales > Bacillaceae > Psychrobacillus > Psychrobacillus sp. 05T411. The sequence goes on from NZ_JBFTLO010000001.1 coordinate 310,962, forward strand.
AGGTAAGCAATTTTCCGTTGATTTTCGTGAAAGGATGGCGACTCCTGCCGAGGCCAACAGGATGTTGGTCACGAAGGCGTTGCCACACGATGTGGCGTACTTAGCCTTTGTTCCACGTGAGCAGATGAGACTTCACATCGCACGCGTTAGCGTCGGTGAAGGCTCATCGCTCACCCGGCGGAAAGCGTCCATCCTGTAACGAAAATCATAG